>NZ_CP087203.1:4299144-4606225 GCF_026016325.1 Pseudomonas sp. B21-056 | reverse complement strand
AACAGTCCGGTAAACCCGGTGCTTCAGTGTCTCCCCTGCACGGCGATGGCCAGCCGGATTCGACAGAGGAACTGATGGCCTGGGAACAGGCTGTCCCGGATGTGCTCTACGAAACCCGCAGCCAGGTCACGCCGGTGGAAGCCGAGTGGCGGGAAAAGATCTACCAGCAGTTGCTCAAGGTCATGGACCTGTCCCTGCTCGATGCCCTCGAACAGGTCGAGGCCTCGCGGCAGATTCGCGATATCTGCCAGCGCCTGCTCGACGAACACTCGGCACCGGTGAGCACCGCCAGTCGTCAGTTGATCATCAAGCAGATCACCGACGAGGTGCTGGGCCTTGGCCCGCTGGAGCCGTTGCTGGCCGACCACAGCGTGTCGGACATCCTGGTCAACGGGTTTGCCTCGGTCTACGTCGAGCGCTTCGGCAAGCTGCAACGCACCGACGTGCGCTTTCGTGACGACCAGCACCTGCTGAACATCATCGACCGCATCGTCTCCAGCCTGGGGCGGCGCATCGACGAGTCTTCGCCGCTGGTGGACGCCCGGCTCAAGGACGGCTCGCGGGTCAACGCGATCATCCCGCCGCTGGCCATCGACGGTCCGAGCATGTCGATCCGACGCTTCGCGGTGGACCTGCTCAACACCGACAGCCTGATCCAGGTGGGCACCATGACTCCGGCCATTGCCCTGTTGCTCAAGGCCATCGTGCGCGGGCGCCTGAACGTGCTGATTTCCGGCGGGACCGGCAGCGGCAAGACCACCATGCTCAATGTGCTGTCCAGTTTCATTCCCCATAACGAACGCATCGTCACCATCGAGGATTCGGCCGAACTGCAACTGCAGCAGCCCCATGTGGTGCGCCTGGAAACCCGGCCTTCGAACATCGAAGGACGCGGCGAGGTGAGCCAGCGGGAACTGGTGCGCAACAGCCTGCGGATGCGCCCGGACCGGATCGTCATTGGCGAGGTGCGCGGTGCCGAGGCGCTGGACATGCTCACCGCCATGAACACCGGTCACGACGGTTCCCTGACCACCATCCACGCCAACACCGCACGGGATGCACTGGGGCGAATCGAGAACATGGTGTCGATGACCGGCGCGACTTTTCCGATCAAGGCGATGCGTCAACAAATTGCCTCGGCCATCGATGTGGTCATCCAACTAGAGCGTCAAGAAGATGGCAAGCGACGCGTGGTGAGCATCCAGGAGATCAACGGCATGGAAGGAGAGGTCATCACCATGACCGAAATCTTCTGTTTTGCACGCCAGGGCATCGGCGAAAACGGCGAGGTGCTTGGCGAATATCGGCCCAACGGCATGATCCCGGCCTTTCGCGATGTACTGGCCAAGCGCGGCATCGAATTGCCGCTGACGCTGTTTCGCCCTGAGTGGATGGAGGCCAGGTCGTCATGAACAATATCCCTGCCGAATTCATCCTGATTTTCCTGGGCATGGTGTTCATTGCCGTTTTCCTGCTGTCCCAGGGCGTGGTGGTGCCGGTGTTCGGCGAAGCCGGCAAGATGCGCAAGCGTATTCGCGGGCGCCTGCATGTGCTGGAGAAGGCCAACCACCTGCCCAATATGCAAACCGTGTTGCGGCAGAAATACCTGACGCGCCTGTCTCCCCTGGAGGCCCGGCTCGAGCAGTTGCCGTTCATGGCCAATCTGACACAGCTGATCGAACAGGCCGGCCATGAGTACCGGGCCTATCGGGTGATGCTGCTCGGGCTGGTCCTGGGCGTGGCGGCCGCTGCCTTGGTGCTGATGGTTTCGCCGATCTGGTGGCTGGCATTGTTGGCGGCCTTTGCGCTGTTCTGGCTGCCGGTGCTGAAAATCCTCCGTGATCGCAGCAAGCGTTTCGCGGCGTTCGAGGAAGGTTTGCCGGATGCACTGGACGCCATGTGCCGGGCCCTGCGCGCCGGTCACCCGTTCAACGAAACCCTGCGGCTGGTGGCCGATGAGCACAAGGGCCCGGTGGCCCACGAGTTCGGCATGACCTTCGCTGACATCAACTACGGCAACGACGTGCGCCGGGCCATGCTCGGCCTGTTGGAACGCATGCCGAGCATGACGGTGATGATGCTGGTGACATCGATCCTCATCCACCGCGAAACCGGCGGCAACCTGACCGAGGTGCTTGAGCGCCTGAGCCGGTTGATCCGTGGGCGTTTTCGCTTCCAGCGCAAGATCAGGACCCTGTCGGCGGAAGGGCGCATGTCGGCCTGGGTGCTGGTGGCGATTCCTTTCGTGCTGGCGATTGCCATCGTGCTCACGAGCCCCAGCTACATGCCTGTGCTGATCAACGATCCCATAGGCCACAAGCTGATCATCGGTGCGTTCTGCGCCATGTTGATCGGGATTTTCTGGATACGGAAGATCATCCGGATCCAGGTTTGAACGCTGTCTTGCCGCGGGGTATCAATCATGGATTTTCTGCTCGGATTACTCAGTCGGTTTACCGGGAATGAAGCGTTGGCTCGCCTGCTGTTCGTCACTGCGATCGGGTTCAGTACGGTGCTGACGATAGCCGCCTTACTGTTGTTGATGCTGGGGTTGCAGGACCCGGTCCAGCGGCGCCTGGCGCTGATCAAGCGGGGCTATTCGGGTAGCGCGGCGGGGCATGACGCGCCCGGTAACCTGCAATTGCTGCTGGAGCGGATCGGCCAGCGCTTTGCCTCGGTCGACCCGAACCAGACGTCCGCCACTCAGACTTTGTTGACGCACGCCGGTTACCGCTCGGCGTCGGCGGTGCAGATGTACTGGGCCGTGCGCCTGATGTTGCCGTTGGTGCTGCTCGGCCTGGCGTTGATGGCGCTGCCGCTGATCAAGGTGCCGGTGATCATCGGCCTGCTTGGGGTGATCATGATGGTGGGCGTCGGTTGGCTGCTGCCGGCGCTCTATGTCGGCAAGCGCAAGCAGGCGCGCCAGGCCCGGTTGCGCGCCGCTTTCCCGGATGCGCTGGACCTGATGGTGGTGTGCGTCGAGTCGGGCCTGGCCTTGCCTACGACCATCGAGCGGGTGGCGGAGGAAATGGCGGTCAGCCAGGTTGAGCTGGCCGAGGAGTTGGCGCTGGTGAATGCGCAGATCCGCGCGGGCATCACCAGCACCGAGGCGCTCCGGCAACTGGCCATGCGCACGGGCCTGGAGGACATCCAGGGGTTGGTCAGTCTGTTGGCGCAGAGCATCCGCTTCGGCACCAGCGTGGCCGACACCTTGCGTATCTACGCCGATGAGTTCCGTGACCGGCGTACCCAGGCTGCCGAGGAGATGGGGGCGAAGATTGGTACCAAGCTGATTTTCCCGCTGATCTTCTGTCTGTGGCCGAGTTTTTTTCTGGTTGCGATTGGGCCGGCCATGATTGGGGTGTTCAGGGCTTTCGGAAATATGTAGTTTCGTGACGAGGCGGCCTTATAGCCGGCCTATTTGTTTTGGGCTGAGTACATATCCGTTTCTGCGGTAACGGCGGCTGGCGGTTCCGCCCTTACGGCGTGTCACTTTTGGAAGAGCGCCAAAAGTAACCAAAAACGCTTTGCCCCACCACTCGGCACCTCGCCTAGGCTCGGTGTGCCCGAACGCAGGCATTGCTCCATGGGCCGCCGCGAAGGGCCATCCATGGCCCAGCGCGGCTATCCCGGCATCCATGCCGGGATGCCCACTACGCAATACCTGCGTTCGGCCAGCGTGGTTAACGGGGCCCCAAGATCAAAAGCTCGCGAGGCGGCCTTACAGCCGGCCTGGCTCTTTCGGGTGTACGCCAATCCACTGTGTGCGGGCTTGCCCGCGAAGGCGGCCTGACAGCCGACCTGTCTCTTTCGGGTGTATGCCAATCCCATTGTGGGAGCGAGCTTGCTCGCGAAGGCGGCCTAACAGCCGGCCTGTTCTCCCGGTTGTACCTTGATCCACCTGTGGGAGCGAGCCTGCTCGCGATGGCGTCCGATCAGTCGCCATCAATGCTGACTGACAGACCGCATCGCGAGCAGGCTCGCTCCCACATTGCCCACGGCTGAATCCACTTTCTGCATCTGACCGTCAATCCCCTGTGGGAGCGGGCTTGCTCGCGAAGGCGGTCATACAGCCGACCTATCTCTCCGGCCATACCCCAATCTCATTGTGGGAGCGAGCCTGCTCGCGATAGCGGAACGTCTGTCACGCAAGTGTTGAATGTGCCGACGCCATCGCGAGCAAGCTCGCTCCCACAGGCCTGGTGGCGTAAAAAAATCGTCCGAAAGCAGCAAAGCCTTCGGACGATCTTTTGTTTCCAGGGTGACTCATTTGCTGCTGCCGATTTCTCCTCCCGAATCCTGGTCAAAGAACTCCGGAATCGGATAGTTGAAACTATTGAGCCAGCGCTGCATGGCCATTTCACGCTCGGCGGCGGAGGCGGTTTGCAGGTTGGTGGACGCTACCACACCGCGAATCTGCAATTGCATCCAGCTTTCGGTGCCTTGTTGCGCGGCCGAAGAGGGCCCCGGCTCGATTGCCCAGGCGGAGGTGGACAGGCATGCGATGCAGACGATCAACAGCTGTTTCGTTTTCATCTCTTGGACTCCTCGTAACGCTCTACTTGGCCGCGCTGGCTGAGGCATCGACTACCTCATTCGAACGGTCTGCCGGTGTCGTTCCCGTCTTGGTGGCCGAGCCCCTGATCTTCTCCGCGCGGGCCTGGGCATCCGCCACTTGTGCGGGGCTCAACTTGGCCATGCTCGCGAGTTCGGCGGCTTGCTTCCAGTTGTCCTGGTAGATCAGCAACGTCACCATATTGAGGGCGGCCAGGGAGTCCGCTTGTCTGAGCTCCATGGCGGTCATGAACTCGAAGCGCGCTTCAGGGATCCGGCGTTGGTTCAGGTAGACGACACCCAGGTCGTTGCGGATTTTTCCTTCGGTCGGGGCCATTTTCGCTGCGCGTTCCAGGTGCTCTGTGGCGCTGGCGTTGTCATTCTTGGCGGCGGCCAGTTGGCCGAGGCCATGTTCTCCATCAGCGGCCAGGCAGGTCCCGAGCAGGCTCTTGTACAACGGCTCCGCCTCGTTGCGTCCCATCAGGCGCAGCACTCGGGCCTTGCGCAGGCGGACCTGGACCAGGTCTTCGGGTAAACCTTCCAGGTTCGCCAAGGCGGCGTACAGACGCCCATCATTGGCCATGTCGTCCGCCAGGTTCAGGGCCAGTTCCTGGTCGGATCCGGGCTTGGCGCAACTGGACGGACGGGAAGCCACCACCCCGTTACTGGCACAACCGGCGAGTATCAAGGTCGCCGTTATCGCGATCACTGCTTTCATGGAATGTCCTCCGACCCCAGGCTGAGCCCCCGACCCCTTGCACATCAGGCGCCGGCTCATTGGGACAGCCCGCTACGGTTGTCGAACTCGCCGTGTTCGAGGAAGTACATGCGGTAGAAGTTCGGGTCGTAGTTGCGCAGCTGTTCGCCCGGTAATGTCGGCAGTTGCGCATTGGCGGCCAGAGGTTGGACCAGGTGCGGTGTGACGATCATCAGCAGTTCCCGCTCTTCACGGTCGATGGAGTGGTCGCGGAAGAACGCACCGAGAATCGGAATATCACCCAGGCCGGGAAACTTGTTCACCTGGGACGCATTGCGCGTGCTGATCAGGCCGCTGATGACGAAGCTTTCGCCGTCGGCCAAGGCAATGCTGGTATCGGTGCGGCGCACAGTAAGCGCGGGGACCAGCGTGCCGGCGATGTTCACGGCGTTGGTGAAGTCCAGCTCACTGACTTCCGGGGCGACCTTCAGGGCGATGCGGCTTTTACCGATGACCGTCGGTGTCAGGGTCAGGCGAATACCGAATTCCTTGTACTCGATGGACACGTTGTCGCTGCCGGCACTGGGCACCGGAATCGGTACCTCGCCGCCGGCCAGGAAGCTTGCGCTCTGTCCGCTGAGGGCCACCAGGCTCGGCCGCGCCAGGGTATAGGCAAAGCCGCTGCCTTCCAGTGCATTGA
Organism: Pseudomonas sp. B21-056; assembly: GCF_026016325.1. Taxonomy (NCBI): domain Bacteria; kingdom Pseudomonadati; phylum Pseudomonadota; class Gammaproteobacteria; order Pseudomonadales; family Pseudomonadaceae; genus Pseudomonas; species Pseudomonas sp. B21-056. The sequence goes on along the minus strand of NZ_CP087203.1, from coordinate 4,600,274 downwards.
TCATCAGCAAGGTCTGTCCGGTGGCGAAGGACAGGTTGAACATGTCGTTATTGACCGGCAATGAAGGCCGGACCACGCCACCAATGGTGGGCAGGGTTCTCGGTGCGCCGAACTGGAAGTTGCCACGGCTGCCGAAGATCGAAGTCGAGGCTTCCTTGAGTTTGGTCCGGCTGACCTCGACGAAACGGATGTCGGTCTGCACCTGGGCGAGTAGCATCGGGTCTTCGGAGGGCACGGTCGCAGCACTGGTCAGCGCCTCGGTGGCCCTGCCCTTGACGAAGATCATGCTCTGGCGGGGTATCTTCGAACACGCCGTCCAGACCATCAGGCTGGTAGCGCCCGGCGCTATGCCTGTGAGGATGAACGCGTCGTTGCCACTGGGCTGCACGTCGGCGATTTTCGGGTCGCCCACCGCGAGTTTCGTCACGGGGGCCAGGATGCGCAACTCGTTCTGGAGCCCCTGGCCGACCTCGAAGGTCGCCGGCAAACTGTCCAGTTGCGAACAATTGCTGGCTGCGGCTTGCGCCGCATCCAGGCCAAGGCCCATCAGGAACAGGCCATGGAGAAGGTGTTTTAAAGCGGGCGCGGTACGATAGCTCATAGAATGCTCCTCGACAGACAGGCCGTCCCTAGACTTAACCAGTTGCCTCGGATCATTTATGGGGTCCGGGGCTAACCCCCCATTTCACTGCCCGGAAATAAGCCCGGGCTGTCGAGCGGCGACTGACAGGAACAGCTCGCCTGAGAGGCGATTTGCCGGTCAGCGTGCTCGCTTCTGATTGACGGTAGCCCACCCATGGCAAAGCGCCACGCCGAAAATGAAAAAAACGTCTGAAAAGTGGCGGAGGTGAAAATTATGTCGAAAGGTGCGTCAATAAACTGTCTTTCTCGGCGCGCAGGCCCTGTGGGAGCGAGCTTGCTCGCGAAGGCAGACTACCGGCCAATGTAGAGTCGCCTGACGGATCGCTTTCGCGAGCAAGCTCGCTCCCACAGTGTTTCGCTCTCCCCAGAACCCTCCCACTTGGCCCTGAAAAAAAGGCCCGCAGGATTAACTGTGCGGGCCTTTGTGTGAGACTGATCGCAATCAGTGCTTGCTGTCCTGATCCGACATCGCCAGCAACTGCTTTTCCTGGTTCCAGTCGAAAGGCTCATCGTTCTGTTCAGCTTCGAAGCGACGTTCTTCAAGAGCCTGGTACAGGTCGATTTCCTCGTCGGGCATGTAGTGCAGGCAGTCACCCCCGAAGTACCACAGCAGGTCGCGGGGTACCAGGTGAGCGATCTGTGGATAACGGACGATCACCTGGCAGAGGAGGTCCTGGCCCAGGTATTGGCTTTCGATCGGGTCGACGGGCAGTTGCGCCCGCAACTCGTCGAAGCGCTCCAGGAACAGCGCATGGCTTTCTTCGGGAACCTGTTCGGCCTCACCTACGGCGACCAGGATGCTGCGCAAGTGGTCAAGCAAGACAAGGTGATCGGCAACGACATTGGACACGAGATAAGTCCTCAAGAGCAAAACGGGCGCGGGAGTATAAAGCGCCCGCGCCGGTTTTTACATGGCCGTGGGTCAGCATGGAGCCCAGCAATCACCGCCGCACAATCAACGAATCTTGCCCTCGGCCAGTGTCAGCGCCTCTTTGCCGAAATCATCCACGTCGATCACCTTGCGCCGTGCCGTTTCGGCCGCGTGCAGTGTCTGGGCTTCACCGGCCTGTAACACACCGGCTTCCAGGGCCGTATCGATGAGGTGTTCACCAGGAACCGGCTTGAGCTGACCGTGTTTGAGCGCAGTGTGCAGTTTTTTCTGCAATGGCTGGGCGGCCATCAGCAGGTCGGCGGCATGTTGCAGGGCGCCGACCGGGTCGTCGACCGAGTACGGGCGATAGCAGCCTTGCAGCAACTCTTCGAGGGTCGGGTCGCCTTTGGCCCGGCCGATCACCGCCGCGACTTCTGCGTCCAACCTGTCGCTCGGCCCCTTGTGGCGACGGCCGAAGGGAAACACCACGCAGCGCAGCAGGCCACCGAGCAGCCGGTTCGGGAAATTGCCCAGCAATTCGTCCAGGGCACGCTCCGACTGACCGAGGCTTTCCTCCATGGCCCAGGTGAACAGCGGCGCCATGTGGTCCGGCGAATCCAGGTCGTGATAGCGCTTGAGCGCTGCCGAGGCCAGGTAGAGGTTGCTCAGTACATCGCCCAGACGCGCCGACAGGCGTTCGCGACGTTTGAGTTCACCACCCAGCAGCATCATGCTCAGGTCCGCCAGCAGGGCAAATGCCGCTGCCTGTCGATTGAGCGCACGGAAGTAGCCCTGGCTCAGGGCGTTGCCGGGCGCGCTTTCGAAATGCCCCAGGCCCAGGTTCAGCACCAGGGTGCTGGCTGCATTACTGATGGCGAAGCCGATGTGCTTGAGCAACAAACCGTCGAACTCGACCAGCGCCTGGTCCTTGTCTTCGCGTGTCGCCAGGGCCATCTCCTTGAGCACGAACGGATGGCAGCGGATCGCTCCCTGGCCGAAGATCATCAGGTTGCGCGACAGGATGTTCGCGCCTTCCACGGTGATGAAGATCGGCGCGCCTTGCCAATTGCGCCCCAGGTAGTTGTTCGGGCCCATGATGATGCCTTTGCCGCCGTGCACGTCCATGGCGTGGCTGATGCACTCGCGGCCGCGCTCGGTCAGGTGGTACTTGAGGATCGCCGACAGCACCGAGGGCTTTTCCCCCAGGTCCACCGCGTTGGCGGTGAGCATGCGGGCGGCGTCCATCATCCAGGCGTTGCCACCGATACGCGCCATGGCTTCCTGGATGCCTTCAAAGGCGGACAACGGTACGTTGAACTGTTCTCGCACCTGGGCGTACTGGCCGGTCACCAGGCTGGTGAACTTCGCCGCCCCGGTGCCCACCGCCGGCAAGGAAATCGAACGGCCGACCGACAGGCAGTTCATCAGCATCATCCAGCCCTTGCCGAGCATGGGTTGGCCGCCGATGAGGAAGTCCAATGGGATGAACACGTCCTTGCCCCAGTTCGGCCCGTTCATGAACGCCGCGCCGAGGGGCAGGTGACGCCGGCCGATATGAACACCGGGAGTGTCGGTGGGGATCAGGGCAAGGCTGATGCCCAGGTCTTCTTCGTCCCCCAGCAAATGGTCGGGATCGTAGGCCTTGAAGGCCAGGCCGAGGAGGGTGGCCACGGGGCCGAGGGTGATGTAGCGCTTTTCCCAGTTCAGGCGCAGGCCCAGGGTTTCCTCGCCTTGCCATTCACCCTTGCAGATGATGCCTGAGTCGGGCATCGCCCCGGCGTCGGAACCGGCCAGGGGCCCGGTCAGGGCGAAGCATGGAATATCGTCGCCACGGGCCAGGCGAGGCAGGTAATGGTCGCGTTGTTCGTCGGTGCCATAGTGCAGCAGCAGCTCCGCCGGGCCGAGGGAGTTGGGGACCATCACCGTGGAGGCCAGGTCGCCGCTGCGGGTGGCCAGTTTCATCGCTACCTGGGAATGGGCATAGGCCGAGAAGCCCTTGCCGCCGTATTCCTTCGGAATGATCAGCGCGAAGAACCCGTGTTCCTTGATGTGCGCCCAGGCTTCGGGCGGCAGGTCCATGGCCTGGCCGATCTGCCAGTCGCTGACCATGGCGCAGAGTTCCTCGGTGGGACCGTCGAGGAACGCCTGCTCCTCTTCAGTCAGTTGCACCTTGGGGTAGGCCAGTAACAGGTCCCAATCCGGGCGGCCGCTGAACAGCTCGCCATCCCACCACACCGTGCCGGCGTCGATGGCATCGCGCTCCGTCTCCGACATGGGCGGCAGGGTCTTCTGGAACCAGTCGAACATCGGTGCGCTGAAGTACTTGCGGCGCAGGTCCGGCAGCAGCAAGGGGGCCGCGATGGCACCGAGCACGACCCAGAGGATCAGCATCAGCCAGCCGGGTGCATGGCTGAATATGCCCATCGCCAGCAGGTAGACCGCGACGATACCCAGCGCGGGCAGCGGGGCGGTGCGCCGATGCGCCAGCCAGGCTGTCCCGACGACCAGAACCAGTATCCACAACAACAGCATAAGGAGTCCTCCGTGAACCAGGGCAAAACCGACCCACAGAGCTTAGACGGCATCTGTAAAAGCGGCGGTCAGCGCAATGTGATTGATTTCGTGGGAAACCCCGGATGTATTGCGCCAGTCTGGTTGGCAACAATCGTGGGAAATGGTTCGTTGCCAAAGTGAGAAAGCGTCGTTGTTTGGCGGAAATGGCGTTATTACTGGCAAGGGCAGTGTAGGAGCTGGCGAAGCCTGCGATCTTTTGATCTTTTCGCTCAAGACTTGACGGGCAGTGGAAAGATCGCAGCCTCGTTGCACTCGACAGCTCCTACAGGTGTGCCCCAGCGGGGCGGTGTGAAGATAAGGATCGGTCCGGTCTCCGGGTATGACGATTTGAGTCGCGACCGATCCGGCGTATGCTGCTGCGGCACTTATTCACTGAGGGAAACCGTGATGCTGAAGATCTGGGGCCGGAAGAATTCATCGAATGTCCGCAAGGCGCTGTGGTGCGCCGAAGAGCTGGGGCTGGCCTTCGAGGCCATCGATGCGGGCGGCGCATTCGGTGTGGTGGACACGCCGGAGTACCGGGCGAAGAACCCCAACGGCCGCGTTCCCATGATCGAAGACGACGGTTTCGTGTTGTGGGAATCCAATACCATCGTGCGTTATCTGCTGGCGCGTCATGCGCCCGGTTCAGCCTGGTACCCGACCGATCCCCAGGCACGGGCCACGGCCGACAAATGGATGGACTGGACCACGTCGTCCTTTGCCGGGCCGTTTCGCACTGTGTTCTGGGGTGTCCTGCGCACGCCAGCCGAGCAGCAGGACTGGCCCGCCATCCATGCCGCAATCAAGGAATGCGAAGGCTTGCTGGCAATGGCAGACCAGGCCTTGAGCGAACAGCCCTACCTCTCGGGCGAGGACATCGGCATGGGTGACATTCCCCTGGGCTGTTTCATTTATGCCTGGCTCGAAATGCCCATCGAGCGGGCGCCACAGCCGCATCTCGAAGCCTGGTACCGGCGGCTGCAGCAGCGTCCGGCGTACCGCAAGGCCGTCATGACCGCGTTGACTTAATACTTACTATCAACGTGGGTGACTGTACTTGTGCGGCGACGCCAAGCACCATGGCTTCCGTGCGCCGTGGTTGTATTGCTCGCCGCTCACCCTCATGTACTTCTTTCCTCCCTTCTTGGTGCGTAATCCGATATGAGTTCCGCTCTGTCCATCCGGCAGCTAACCAAAACCTACGGCAACGGTTTCCAGGCCCTGAGTGGTATCGATCTGGACGTCGCCGAAGGTGATTTCTTCGCCTTGCTCGGCCCCAACGGTGCCGGCAAATCCACCACCATCGGCATTCTTTCCACCCTGGTGAACAAGACCAGCGGCACGGTGAATATCTTCGGCCATGACCTGGACCGCGAGCCGGCGGCGCTCAAGCGCTGCATCGGCGTGGTGCCCCAGGAGTTCAATTTCAACCAGTTCGAAAAGACCTTCGATATCGTCGTGACCCAGGCCGGTTACTACGGCATCCCGCCGAAGATCGCCAACGAGCGCGCCGAGCAGTACCTGACCCAGTTGGGGTTGTGGGACAAGCGTGACGTGCCGTCCCGTTCGTTGTCCGGCGGCATGAAGCGCCGGTTGATGATCGCCCGCGCACTGGTGCATGAGCCGCGCCTGCTGATCCTCGACGAACCGACCGCGGGCGTGGACATCGAGTTGCGTCGTTCGATGTGGACCTTCCTGACCGAGCTGAACCAGAAAGGCATCACCATCATCCTCACCACCCATTACCTGGAAGAGGCCGAACAGCTGTGCCGCAACATCGGCATCATCGACCACGGCACCATCGTCGAGAACACCAGCATGCGGCAATTGCTCAGCCAACTGCACGTGGAGACGTTCCTGCTGGACCTGAAGGGCGACCTGAAGGCGGCCCCTCAGTTGATCGGCTATCCCTCCCGACTGGTGGACCATCACACCCTGGAAGTCCAGGTGGATAAAACCGTCGGCATCACCGGGTTGTTCACTCAACTGGCCCTGCAGAACATCGAAGTGCAGAGCCTGCGCAACAAGACCAATCGCCTCGAGGAGTTGTTCGTGTCCCTGGTGGAGAAAAACCTGGCGAAGGTGGCGGTATGAGTTCCGAACTGCGCGCCAACCTCATCGCCCTCAATACCATCGTTTACCGCGAAGTCCGGCGCTTCATGAGGATCTGGCCACAGACCTTGCTGCCGCCGGCCATCACCATGGTTTTGTACTTCGTGATTTTCGGCAACCTGATCGGCCGGCAGATCGGCGACATGGGCGGCTTCACGTACATGGACTACATCGTGCCGGGGCTGATCATGATGTCGGTGATCACCAACTCCTATGGCAACGTGGTGTCGAGCTTCTTCGGCAGCAAGTTCCAGCGCTCCATCGAAGAATTGATGGTTTCGCCGGTTTCGCCCCACACGATCCTCATCGGCTACACCCTGGGCGGTGTGTTGCGCGGCCTGGCGGTGGGCCTGATCGTGACCTTGCTGTCGCTGTTCTTCACCCATCTGCAGGTGCATCACCTGGGCGTGACGGTACTGGTGGTGGTGCTCACGGCGACGATCTTTTCGCTGCTGGGTTTCATCAACGCCGTATTTGCGCGCAACTTCGATGACATCTCCATCATCCCGACGTTCGTGCTCACGCCGCTGACGTACCTGGGCGGGGTGTTCTACTCCATTTCCCTGCTGCCGCCGTTCTGGCAGACCGTGTCCCTGGCCAACCCGGTGCTGCACATGGTCAACGCCTTCCGCTACGGCATCCTCGGGGTTTCGGACATCCGCATCAGCGTGGCGATTACCTTCATGCTGGTGGCGACCGTGGTGCTCTATATCGGTTGTGCCCGGCTGCTGGTCAGTGGCCGCGGGATGCGTACATAAGCCCCAGTGGGAGCGAGCCTGCTCGCGATTGCGGTGGGTCAGCAGCAGACAGCTGAATGATCCGACGCCATCGCGAGCAGGCTCGCTCCCACACTTGATCTGGTTTAGCCGTAGATACGCCGCAAAAAAGGCCTCCAATAACGGAGGCCTTCCTGTATCTCACATCCGGCTTTTCTTGCGCCGCCGCCACTGCCGGGCCACCCACCAGCGCCAATAGCTCATGGTGACGAAGTAGGCCAGGACGCCAAGTACCAGGCCGGTCACCACCGAGCCCAGCAGGAACGGTCGCCACAAGGTGGACAGTTGCTCGGTGATCCACGCCCAGGTGAGTTCATCCGGTAACGTCCGGGCAGGCACGTCCATCAGCCAGGCACCGGTCTGGTAGGTGCAGAAAAACACCGCCGGCATGGTGATGGGATTGGTCAGCCAGACCAGGCTCACCGCAATCGGAATGTTGCCCCGTACCGCAATGGCCAGCGCTGCGGCCAGGAGCATTTGCAAGGGAATGGGAAGGAAAGCGGCGAACAGGCCGACCGCCATCGCCCGGGCCACGGAGTGGCGATTGAGGTGCCAAAGGTTGGGGTCATGCAGGAGGGTGCCGAGAAAACGTAAGGACTTGTGTTCCCGAATGCTCGCTGGGTCTGGCATGTAACGTTTGAATAGGCGCCGGGGCATAAGGCTTCTCGGTCGGTTCAAAGCAATAAAGCGGCAAGTATGTCCGGATTCTAAGTCCGGCAGATTCAGACTTTGTGACAATTGATAACGCCCACGGTGCCGCAGACCGGCTAAGCCTGAAGAGGGGACTCTCAAGGACGGGTTATGCGCATAGGGTTGGTCGCGCTTGCACTGGGGCTGGTGGCCCCGGTTTTTTTTCCGTCGCTGCCACCGCTGTGGCTGATTGCGGCGATGCCGATGCTGGCGCTGATGGTGCTGCCGTTTCGAAGTTATCCACTGGGTTTTTTCCTGTTGGGGCTGGCCTGGGCCTGCCTGTCGGCGCAATCCGCGCTGGACGAGCGCTTGCCTGCCGCGCTGGATGGCGAAACCCGCTGGATCGAAGGGCGCGTCATCGGCTTGCCGCAATACAACGACGACGTGGTGCGTTTCGAATTGGTCGAAACCCAGTCGCGTCGTACCCGGTTACCGCCGTCGATGCGCCTTGCCTGGTTCGGTGGGCCATCGGTGAGCAGTGGCGAGCGTTGGCGATTGGCGGTGAAGCTCAAGCGGCCCGCCGGGCTGTTGAACCCGCACGGTTTCGACTATGAAGCCTGGCTGTTGAGTCGGGGCATCGGCGCGACCGGTACGATCAAGGATGGACACCGCCTGCGACCGGCCCAGGGCGCTTGGCGCGACGGGGTGCGCCAGGCACTCGCGCAGGTCGATGCCCAAGGTCGTTCCGGTGCACTGATGGCATTGGTCTTGGGCGATGGTGGCGGGCTGAGCCGCGAGGACTGGCAGGTGTTGCAAGACACCGGCACCGTCCATCTGCTGGTGATTTCCGGCCAGCACATCGGCCTGCTCGCCGGCCTGGTGTACCTGCTGGTGGCCGGTGCGGCGCGTTATGGCCTGTGGCCGGGGCGTCTGCCGTGGTTACCTTGGGCCTGCGCCCTGGCCTTCATCGCGGCGTTGGGCTACGGCTTGCTCGCCGGTTTTGAAGTCCCGGTGCGGCGGGCCTGCGCGATGATCGGCCTGGTGCTGCTGTGGCGCTTGCGTTTCAAGCACCCTGACCCCTGGTGGGCGTGGCTGCTGGCCTTCGATGGAGTGCTGTTGTTCGATCCTTTGGCCAGCCTGCGACCGGGGTTCTGGCTATCATTTGCCGCGGTCGCGGTACTGATGTTCACCTTCGGCGGCCGCCTGGGGCCCTGGCGCTGGTGGCAAACCTGGACCCGCGCCCAGTGGCTGGTGGCGGTCGGGCTGTGCCCGTTGCTGCTGATACTGGGCTTGCCGGTGAGTCTCAGCGGGCCGCTGGTGAACCTTTTGGCGGTGCCCTGGATCAGCCTGCTGGTGTTGCCCTCGGCATTGCTCGGCACCGTATTGCTGCCGGTGCCGTTCATCGGTGAGGCGCTGCTCTGGATCGCCGGGGGATTGCTCGATCTGCTGTTCAAGGGGCTCGCGCTGGTGGCCGGGCGAATGCCGGCCTGGGTCCCCGTTCCGGTCCCTCTGTGGGCGTGGTGCATCGCTGCGCTCGGCGCTTTCGTGCTGTTGCTGCCCAAGGGCGTGCCGCTGCGTGTGCTGGGTTGGCCGATGTTGCTGCTGATGGTGTTTGCGCCACGGGAAGAGTTGCCACCCCGGCGAGCCGAAATCTGGCAACTGGACGTTGGCCAGGGGCTGGCGGTGCTGGTGCGCACCCGTCATCACAACCTGCTCTATGATGCGGGGCCACGCTTTGGCGACGCCGACGCAGGCGAGCGCGTCGTGCTGCCGACCTTGCACAAGCTGGGTGTGCGCGGGCTGGACCTGATGCTCCTCAGCCATGCCGATGCCGATCACGCCGGCGGTGCCCAGGCCGTGCGCAACGGGCTGGCAACGACCCGGGTGATCAGCGGCGATCCGGCCGCGTTGCCCGCCGAACTCCAGGCCGGCGCCTGCGACAGCGGCGAACAGTGGGAATGGGACGGCGTCCGGTTCGAAGTGTGGCAATGGTCATCCGCCCTTGAAAGCAACCAGAAATCCTGCGTGCTACGGGTCGAGGCCAACGGCGAGCGGTTGCTGTTGACCGGCGACATCGACAGCCATGCCGAGCGCGCTCTGCTCGACGGTCCCCTGGCGGTGCCGACACAATGGCTGGCCGCGCCTCATCATGGCAGTCGCAGCTCATCGTCGATGGCGTTGCTGGCGCGCCTCAAGCCGCATTCGGTGTTGATTTCCCGGGGACAGGGCAATGCGTTCGGCCATCCCCATCCCCACGTGATGGCCCGGTATCGACGGTTGGGCATGGCGATCTACGACAGTGCCGAACAGGGCGCCATTCGTCTGCAACTGGGGGCTTTCGAGTTGCCGGATACCCAGGCCGGCCATCGGCGCTACTGGCGCAATCCGCCGTCTGCGGAGCCATGAGATTCCAGCCTGTAGGAGCTGTCGAGCGAAGCGAGGCTGCGATCGTGCCCCAGACAATTGAATCCCGGGCGAACACCAGCAGATCAAGATCAAAAGATCGCAGGCTCCTACGTTAGTCGGCGGGACGAGCCTCCATGGCGAGTCTCTATGATAAAGTGGCGCACTTTTTCGAGGGGGCAGTCACTGTGTGGGAATTGGTCAAATCCGGCGGCTGGATGATGTTGCCGATCATTCTGAGTTCCATCGTGGCACTGGGTATCGCTGCCGAACGCCTGTGGACCCTGCGGGCCAGCCGTGTGACGCCGGAGCATTTGCTCGGGCAGGTCTGGGTCTGGATCAAGGACAAGCAACTGAACAAGGACAAGCTCAAGGAGCTGCGGGCCAGTTCGCCGTTGGGCGAGATTCTGGCGGCCGGCCTGGCGAACTCCAAGCATGGTCGCGAGATCATGAAAGAGTGCATCGAAGAGGCCGCGGCCCGGGTCATCCATGAGCTGGAGCGCTACATCAATGCCCTCGGTACCATCGCCGCCATGGCCCCGTTGCTGGGCCTGCTGGGCACGGTGTTGGGCATGATCGACATTTTCAGCGCCTTTACCGGGTCCGGCATGACCACCAATGCCTCGGTGCTGGCCGGTGGTATCTCCAAAGCCTTGATCACCACCGCGGCCGGCCTGATGGTCGGTATTCCGTCGGTATTCTTCCACCGGTTCCTGCAGCGCCGCATCGATGAACTGGTGGTGGGCATGGAGCAGGAAGCCATCAAGCTGGTCGAGGTGGTGCAGGGCGATCGTGACGTGGACCTGGCCGGGAGCAAGAAGTGAAGTTCCGCCGCAAACCACGGGAAAACATCGAGATCAACCTCGCATCGCTGATCGACGTGGTGTTCATCCTGCTGCTGTTTTTTGTCGTGACCACCACCTTCACCCGGGAAACCCAGCTCAAGGTGGAACTGCCGCAAGCCGTCAGCGGTTCGCCGGCCGAGGACCAGCAGTTGAAGAGCCTGGAGATCACCATCAATGCGGAAGGGTCGATTTCGGTGAACAACCAGTTATTGCCCAAGAGCGACCTGGCGACCCTGATCGAGGCGTTGCAGAAAGAGTCCGGCGGCGACACCAACCTGCCGCTGTCCATCAGTGCCGATGGCAAGACTCCCCATCAATCGGTCATCACTGCCATGGACGCGGCCGGCAAGCTCGGCTTCAGCCATCTGCGCATGACCACGGTCGAGGCGGCACCCGCACCCTGATGGCCATGTCCGATCGATTGCTCGCCGCGTGGTATGACGGTCACCCGGCCCTGGCGCTGTTGCGACCACTGGAGTGGCTGTACCGGCGCGTGGTGGTCGGCAAGCGCGAGCGTTTCCTGGCGGGCGAGGGCGATATCTATCAGCCGCCTGTGCCACTGGTGGTGGTGGGCAACATCACCGTGGGCGGTACCGGCAAGACGCCGATGATCCTGTGGATGATCCAGCATTGCCAGCGCTCTGGCCTGCGGGTTGGCGTGGTCAGTCGGGGGTATGGCGCCAAGCCGCCGCAATTGCCTTGGCGAGTCGAGGCCGAGCACGGGGCCGGGATCGCCGGCGACGAGCCGTTGCTGATCGTGCAGCGCACCGGCGTGCCGCTGATGATCGACCCGGACCGCAGCCGCGCGGTCCAGGCGCTGCTGGCATCGGAACCGCTGGACCTGATCCTGTCCGATGATGGCATGCAGCATTACCGTCTGGCTCGCGACCTGGAACTGGTGCTGATCGACAACGCCCGTGGCTTGGGCAATCGACGTTGCCTGCCTGCCGGTCCGTTGCGCGAACCGGTCGAGCGCCTGCAATCGGTGGATGCGGTGCTGTACAACGGCGCCAGCGCCGACCGTGAAGACGGCTTCGCCTTCGAGCTGCGGCCCTCCGTCCTGGTGAATCTGGCCAGCGGTGAACGGCGCCCACTCGAGCATTTTCCGCCCGGCCAGGCCTTGCACGCCGTGGCCGGTATCGGTAATCCACAACGTTTCTTCAAGACCCTCGAAACGCTACACTGGCGGCCTATACCGCACGGGTTTGCCGACCATGCCGAATACAGCGTCGAGGCGTTGGATTTCACACCGCCGTTGCCGGTGGTCATGACGGAAAAGGACGCGGTCAAATGCCGTGCCTTCGCCACGCCCGACTGGTGGTACCTGGCGGTGGACGCCGCGCCTTCACCGGCCTTCGAGGCCTGGTTCGATACGCAGTTGATGCGCCTGTTGCCGGATCGGCTATTACCTTAAGAACCTTATCCAGGGGAAACTCCATGGACACCAAACTGCTCGACATCCTGGCCTGCCCGGTCTGCAAAGGCCCGCTCAAGCTCAGCGCCGACAAGACCGAGCTGATCAGCAAGGGCGCCGGCCTGGCGTACCCGATCCGCGATGGCATCCCGGTGATGCTCGAAAGCGAAGCCCGTACCCTGACCACCGATGAGCGCCTGGATAAATGAGCGTTGCCTTCACCGTTGTGATTCCGTCGCGCTTCGCTTCGACGCGCTTGCCCGGCAAGCCGTTGTTGTCGATCGCCGGCAAGCCGATGATCCAGCACGTGTGGGAACAGGCCTGCAAGAGCAACGCCCAGCGTGTGGTGGTGGCGACCGACGACCTGCGTATCGTCGAGGCCTGCAAGGGCTTTGGCGCCGAAGTGGTGATGACCCGCGAGGATCACAATTCCGGCACCGATCGCCTGGCGGAAGTCGCCGCGAAACTGGGGCTGGAGCCCGATGCCATCGTGGTCAACGTGCAGGGCGACGAACCGATGATTCCGCCCAGCGTGATCGATCAGGTCGCGGCCAACTTGGCGGCCCACCCCGAAGCGCGCATGGCCACGCTGGCCGAGCCGATCGAGGACGTGCAAACCTTGTTCAACCCGAACGTGGTCAAGGTAGTCAGCGACCTCAACGGCCTGGCGCTGACCTTCAGTCGCGCTACATTGCCCTGGGCCCGGGATGCATTCGCTCAGAACCGTGACGTGATGCCCGCAGGCGTGCCGTACCGCCGCCACATCGGCATCTATGCCTACCGCGCCGGCTTTCTCCAGGACTTCGTCGCCTGGGGCCCGTGCTGGCTGGAAAACACCGAAGCCCTGGAGCAGCTACGGGCGCTCTGGCACGGTGTGCGGATCCATGTGGCCGATGCGCTGATCGCTCCGCCAACCGGCGTCGACACGGTCGAAGACCTTGAGCGCGTCCGTCGCCTGCTGGAGGCCTGATGCGGGTTCTGTTCGTCTGCCTCGGCAACATCTGCCGCTCGCCCACCGCCGAAGGCATCCTGCGCCACAAGCTGCGCGAGGCCGGGCTGCTCGGGCAGGTGGAAGTCGCCTCCGCCGGTACCGGTGACTGGCATGTGGGCAAGGCGCCGGACAAGCGCAGCCAAGCCGCGGCCCTGCGGCGCGGCTACGATTTGTCGGCCCAGCGTGCCCGGCAAGTCAGCCGCGCCGACTTCGCCACCTATGACCTGATCCTGGCGATGGACAGCAGCAACCTGCGCAATCTCAAGGCCCTGCAACCGGCCAATGGCCGAGCTGAACTGGACCTGTTCCTGCGCCGCTACGAGGCCGAGATCGATGACGTGCCGGACCCGTACTACGACGGCGAGCAGGGTTTCGAGCAGGTTCTGGACCTGATCGAACGCGCCACGGATCGCCTGGTGATCGAATTGAAGGGACGGTTATGAGCTTGCAGGTACAGGTTGGCGTCAGCCTCAAGCCTTTCAACAGTTTCGGCGTGGACGTCAAGGCCCGGCTGTTCGCCGAGGCCCACGGCGACGGGGATGTTCGCGAGGCATTGGCTTATGCCGCCGGGCATGAGGTGCCGCTGCTGGTGATCGGCGGCGGCAGCAACCTGCTGTTGACCGGCGACATCGATGCGCTGGTGCTGCGCATGGCCAGCCGTGGGATCCGCTTGCTGAGCGACGAGGGTGAGCGGGTGGTGATCGAGGCCGAGGCCGGGGAACCCTGGCATCCTTTCGTCCAACACACGTTGGCGCAAGGCTGGTCGGGGCTGGAAAACCTCAGCCTGATCCCCGGTACGGTGGGCGCCGCACCGATGCAAAACATCGGCGCCTACGGGGTGGAGATAAAGGATGTCTTCGCCGGTCTCACCGCCCTGGATCGCCACACCGGCGAGCTGCGGGATTTCACCCTCGAGCAATGCCGTTTTGCCTACCGCGACAGCCTGTTCAAGCAGCAGCCGGGTCGCTGGTTGATCCTGCGGGTGCGCTTCGTCCTCAGCCGCGCCGCCCACCTGCACCTGGAATATGGCCCGGTCCGCCAGCGGTTGACCGAGCAGGGCATCGACCAGCCGACGCCCATCGATGTCAGCCGGGCCATTTGCAGCATACGCAGCGAAAAACTGCCGGACCCGGCCGTGCTGGGCAATGCCGGCAGTTTCTTCAAGAATCCGCTGGTGCCGGCCACGCATGTTACGCAACTCAAGGTGCAATACCCCGACCTGGTGGCTTATCCACAGCCCGAGGGCCAGATGAAAATCGCCGCGGGCTGGCTGATCGAGCGTGCCGGCTGGAAGGGTTTTCGTGAAGGCGATGCCGGGGTGCATAAGCTGCAGGCGCTGGTGCTGGTCAACTATGGCGATGCCACTGGCCTGCAACTGCTGGACCTGGCCCAGCGCATCCAAAAAGATGTTGCCGAACGTTTCCAGGTTGACCTGGAAATGGAGCCCAATCGCTACTGAATCAAGGGTTCGCAACGACCTGAAGACGCCCTGCACAACCCTGCACAAGCATCATTTGTGCAGGATTGTGCAGGGCGTTTTGCTTGAACCTGGGTTAATTTAATCTGCTGACGATGCGACCATCGCATCGCGCAAGGCCCGATGCAGACACCTGCGTGTCTGCCTAAGAGAGCCCCATCAGCCTGAGCCAGTCTGCGACACCGAACCGTTCTCCAAGCGGCAGATTGCTCGACCCCATAACTCGATAACTATGCGGGCGTGCCCATGATTACCCTGAAACTCAATGGACAAGACCATCAACTGGATGTGACCGAGGACATGCCGCTGCTGTGGGCTATCCGCGATGTCGCTGGGTACAACGGCACCAAATTCGGCTGCGGCATGGGCCTGTGCGGCGCGTGCACCATCCACATCGACGGCGCGCCGGCGCGCAGTTGCATCACGCCGATCGGTTCGGTGCAGGGGCAGAACGTCAGCACCATCGACGCGCTTCACGCCGACCCGGTTGGCCAGGTCGTGCAAAAGGCCTGGCTCGATACCGCCGTGGCCCAGTGTGGTTACTGCCAGGGCGGGCAGATCATGTCCGCGACCGCGCTGCTCAAGAGCAATCCCAACCCGAGCGATGAGCAGATCGAGGAAGCCATGGTCGGCAATATCTGCCGCTGTGGCACGTATAACCGGATCAAGACTGCGATCCGCCAGGCTTCCAGCCACCTGAAGGAGGCCAAGGCATGAGCCGTTTGCCCAATGATTTCGTGCTGAGCAATCTCAGCCGGCGTGGCTTCCTCAAAGGCGCGAGCGCCACCGGTGTGCTGGTGCTGGCCGCCAGTTGGGGCCTGCCGGAGGCTTTTGCCGAGGAAAAGAAATTCGGTGCCGAGGGCATGCCCCATGGCGCGGTCGACGACCCGAAGGTCTACGTGAGCATTGCCGCCGATGGCAGCGTGACGGTGATCTGCAACCGTTCGGAGATGGGCCAGGGCGTGCGCACCAGCCTGAGCATGGTGGTGGCCGATGAACTGGAGGCTGACTGGGCTTTGGTTAAAGTGCAGCAGGCACCGGCCGATGAAGCGCGTTTCGGCAACCAGGACACCGACGGTTCGCGCAGCATGCGTCACTGGTACGAGCCGATGCGCCGTTGCGGTGCCGCCGCCCGGACCATGCTGGAACAGGCCGCTGCTGCCCAATGGAACGTTCCGGTGGGCGAATGCCATGCCCAATTGCACAACGTGGTGCACCAGCCTTCCGGTCGCAAACTCGGCTATGGCGCATTGGCCACTGCAGCCAGCGCCTTGCCGGTGCCGGCCCGTGACGGCCTGCGCCTCAAGCAACCCGCTGAATTTCGCTACATCGGCAAGGAAGCGAGCCGGGCCATCGACGGCGCGGACGTCGTCAACGGCCGCGCCGTGTTCGGCGCCGATGTGCATTTCGACGGCATGCTTTACGCCGTCGTGGCGCGTCCGCCGGTCTATGGCGGCAAGGTCAGGAGCGTGGACGACAGCGCGGCGCTGAAAGTGCCGGGCGTGGTCAAGGTGCTGCAGATCGAAGGACGTCCGCTGCCCTCGGAATTCCAGCCCCTGGGCGGCGTGGCGGTGGTGGCGAAGAACACCTGGGCCGCGATCAAGGGCCGCGAGGCCCTGAAGATCGAATGGGATGATGGCCCGAATGCCGGTTATGACTCGATCGCCTATCGCAAGGACCTCGAGGCCGCAGCCCTCAAGCCCGGTAAAGTCCTGCGCAACACCGGCGACATCGATGCTGCGCTGGCGAAGGCCGATTCGACCCTGGAAGCTTCGTATTACCTGCCGCACCTGTCCCAGTCGCCGATGGAACCGATGGTTGCCGTTGCCCGCTTCAAGGACGGTCAGTGCGAAGCCTGGGCACCGAGCCAGGCCCCCCAGGTGACCCGCGAGCGCGTCGCCGAACGATTGGGTATTCCTTTCGACAAGGTCACGATCAATATCACGCTACTGGGCGGCGGTTTCGGTCGCAAGTCCAAGCCCGACTTCGTCGTCGAGGCGGCGGTGCTGGCCAAGGAATTTCCGGGCCAGGCGATCCGGGTGCAATGGACCCGCGAGGATGACATTCATCACTCGTATTTCCACACCGTATCGGCCGAATACCTCAAGGCTGGCCTGAACCGGGACGGGATGCCGTCCGGCTGGCTGCATCGCACCGTAGCCCCGAGCATCACCGCGCTGTTTGCGCCGAATATGGTTCATGAAGCGCCGTTCGAAGTGGGCATGGGCGTGACCAACATGGCCTACGCCATCCCCAATCTGCGCCTGGAAAATCCCGAAGCGGTGGCGCACACCCGGGTGGGCTGGTACCGCTCGGTGTCGAACATTCCCCACGGTTTTGCCATCCAGAGTTTTATCGACGAACTGGCCCACAAGGCCGGTCAGGATCCGCTGAAGTACCACCTCAAGCTGCTCGGGCCGGATCGCAAGATCGATCCGCGTACTTTGAACGAGGACTGGAACTACGGCGAATCTCCCGAGCGCTACCCCATCGACACGGCGCGGATCCGCACCGTGCTGGAAACCGCTGCCAAGGCGGCCGACTGGGGGCAGAAACTGCCCAAGGGCCGTGGCCTCGGGCTGGCGGTGCATTACAGCTTCGTCACCTACGTGGCGGCGGCCATCGAGGTGGAGGTCAAGGAGGACGGCACGGTGATCGTGCACAAGGCGAACATCGCCGTCGACTGCGGCCCGCAGATCAACCCCGAACGCATCCGCTCCCAGTTCGAAGGCGCCTGCGTCATGGGCCTGGGGAATGCGATGGTGGGGGAGATCAGCTTCAAGGATGGCAAGGTCCAGCAGGACAACTTCCACATGTACGAAGTGGCGCGCATGTCCCTGGCACCCAAGGAAGTGACGGTGCACCTGGTCACGCCACCGGGCGAGGTGCCGTTGGGCGGTGTCGGTGAGCCGGGCGTGCCGCCGATTGCGCCGGCGCTGTGCAATGCGATCTTCGCGGCCACCGGCCAGCGCATCCGTAACCTGCCGGTACGCTATCAGCTGCAAGGCTGGCAGCAGGCCAAGGCCTGATGGACAGCGTTGACCTGAATGTCCTGCGCAGCGTGCTCCAATGGCGCCGCGCCGGGCAGCGCGTGGTGTTGTTCACGGTGGTGCAGACGTGGGGCACCGCGCCGAGGCCTCCGGGGGCGATGCTCGCCTTGCGCGAAGACGGCGTGGTGATCGGCTCGGTGTCGGGTGGTTGTGTCGAGGATGACCTGATCGCCCGGCTGCATGACGGCCGCATTCCGGCGGACGGTCCGCCGGTGCAGATGATCACCTACGGCGTCACCCGCGAGGAGGCGGCGCGCTTCGGCTTGCCGTGCGGCGGTACCCTGCGCCTGACTGAAGAGCGGGTCGGTGACCCGCAATGGGTCGCCGAACTGCTGGAGCGTTGCGAAGCCCACCAGATTGTCGCCCGTGAGCTGAGCCTCGCCACTGGCCGCGTGGCGTTGACGCCCGCGAGCAAGAGCGATGTGCTGGTTTTCGACGGCCAGACCCTGCGCGCCATCTACGGGCCGCGTTGGCGCCTGCTGTTGATTGGCGCCGGGCAACTGTCGCGCTATGTCGCGGAAATGGCCCGGTTGCTGGACTTCGAAGTGCTGATCTGCGATCCGCGCAAGGAATTCGCCTACGGTTGGGAAGAGCAGCATGGCCGCTTCGTCTCCGGGATGCCCGACGAAGCGGTGTTGAACATCCAGACCGACGAGCGCACGGCTATCGTTGCCTTGACCCATGATCCGCGTCTGGACGACATGGCGTTGCTGACTGCCCTGGACTCCCCGGCCTTTTATGTCGGGGCGCTGGGGTCGCGGGTCAACAGCCAGAAACGCCGGGATAATCTGCTTCAGCTAGGCTTGTCAGCACAGGTCATCGATCGGCTGCATGGTCCGATCGGCCTGCACATTGGCAGTCACACCCCGGCGGAAATCGCCTTGTCGCTGTTGGCCGAAATCGTGGCGATCAAGAATGGCGTCGAGCTGCGGCAGAAGAGGCCGCTGTAAGCCGCTGGGTGGGGCAAGGAGGGTGTATGAGCGGATCCATTGGCGTGATCATTGTCGCGGCCGGACTGGGCAGCCGTTTTCGCCAGGTTGCCGGTCCCGACAAGGATAAGTTGCTGGCTGACTGCACGGGGCGCGACGGTGCCGTTCGCTCGGTGATCGAGCAGGTGCTGGTGAGTCTGCCAGCCTCCCTGGACAAACGCGTGCTGGTGACCCGCGAGGGGCGCCCACAGGCGATTCGCATGGCCCAGGCGTATGGATGCGATTTCGTAGAGTTGGACTCTCCCGGTCTGGGCGACAGCATTGCCGCCGGCGTCCAGGCCTGCCCGGACCTTGATGGCTGGTTGATTGTGTTGGCGGACATGCCATTCATCCTGCCATCGAGCATCGAGCGGGTGGTCGCGGGGATTCGCGAGGATGGTATCTGCGTACCGGTGCTTGGGGGTGAGTATGGGCATCCCGTGGGGTTTGGCCGCGGATTTGGCCCGAAACTGATGGCATTGACCGGTGATCGCGGCGCCAAGGTGTTGTTTAGCGGGGGGCGGGTGGTGGAGATTGCCGTGGACGATCCCGGGGTGGTTTGGGATGTGGATGTGCCTGAGGCTCTGAGTTTCCAGTAACAGCATTGATGTCGACTGAGCCACCGCCATCGCGAGCGGGCTCGCTCCCACAGTGTTCCAGGGTGAATGGGGATTTTGTGATCGCCGCAGATCCCCTGTGGGAGCGAGCCTGCTCGCGATGGCGGTGACACATTCAACATCGTGGCAAGCTGACCCACCGCTATCGCGAGCAGGCTCGCTCCCACAGTGTTCCAGGGTGAATGGGGATTTTCTGACCGCCGCAGATCCCTTGTGGGAGCGAGCCTGCTCGCGATAGCGGTCCGACATTCGACCCAAAATAAAAAGCCCCGCCTGGCATGACCAGGCGGGGCTTTTTATGGGGCGATGGAATCAGGCGTGAGGTTTGGGCTCGTGCTCTTTTTCCATTGGGGCGCGGTGCGGTGTGACTTCTTCGGCTTCAGCGGCAGGCTGAGCTTCGTCGGCCACTGGCGCCGATTCAACCGGGGCTGCTTCGGCTGTGGTTTCAGCAACCGGGGCAGGGCTTGCCTCGACCACTTCTACCACCGGGGTCGGCTCGGCAGCGGGTGCCTGGGCGGCTGCCTCTTCGGCTTCCTTCTGCAGGCGCTCGGCTTCGCGCTTGCGACGGCGCACTTCACGTGGATCGTTTGGAGCACGGCCGTTGGCTGTCAAGGCGCTGGCGGGTGCAGGCTCCTCGGCTGGAGTCGGTGCTTCGGCAACCACGGGGGCTTCGACCACTGGCGCTGGCTCGACCACTGCAGGCTCGGCTGCCTTGACGGGCTCTGGCGTCGGCTCTGGCTCGACAACCGGAGCCGGTGCGGCAGGTTCCGGGTTCCAGTTGAACGCTGTCTGCTCTTCACGTACAGGCGCCGGTGCTTTTTCCTCGGCGTCTGTTGTAACGGCAGTTTCAACCACAGGCTCTGCGGCCACCACTGGCTGTTCGACGGCCGGTGCAGGCTCGACGACAGCTTCGGCTTCAGGCTGGGCTTCACGAACCGGCGCAACTTCCACTTCTGGCGAAGCAGTGACTTCCACCGCAGTAGTGGCTTCGACCACCGGCGCTTCAACCGGCGCATCTTCCACCGCAGCGGTGGCGCGTTCGGCCTGTTCGTTGGCCTGGGCTTCGGCTGGGGCACTGATGGTGCTGCTGGCAACGGCCGCAGTCACGGCCAGGCCGGCGGCCAGGTCTGCAGTGCTTGGCGCCTCCTCGGTGGACTCGGACTCTTCCGAACCTTCGATCACGTTACCGTTGGCATCACGCTGACGCTCACGACGGTTGCTGCGACGACGCTGACCACGGGAGCGGCGGCGTGGACGATCACCTTCGGCATTGTCTTGGCCGTCTTCCTGCAGTTGCTCTTCGGCGTTCAGCACTTCTTCTTCGCTGGCAACGGCTGCAGCCTGCTCGGCGCGTGGTTGACGCTCTTCACGTGGAGGACGCGGTGCGCGCTCTTCGCGAGGCTGGCGGGCCGGACGCTCTTCAGCGGTGGCGGCAACGGTCGGAGCGGCATCCAGGGGCTCGCGCAGTTCGCGAACACGTTCTTCACGCTCGCCACGGGGCTTGCGCTCTTCACGTGGGGCACGCGGTTGACGCTCCTCACGTGGCGGACGTGGTGCGCGCTCTTCGCGGGCTACGGCCGGCACTTCCTCACGGACTTCGCGAGGCTGGCGCTCTTCACGAGGCTCACGTGGTGCGCGCTCTTCACGCGGTGCACGTTCTTCGCGTGGCTTGCGCTCTTCGTCACGACGACCGTTGCGGTTGCGGGTCTGCTGGCGACCGTTACGGCGTTCTTCGTTGCGGGCAGGACGCTCGGTAGCGGCAGGCTTGGCAACCACGGCCGGTGCGGCAGGCTCTTCCTTGGTCGCGAACAGGCTGACCAGGGATTTCACCAGGCCCTTGAACAGGCTTGGCTCAGGCGCGGCAACCGGAGCCGGTACCGGGGCGACGACTTCGGTCGGAACCGGAGCATTCGCACGGGCGGGGGCTGTCTTCACGGCGGCTTCCTGGCGAACCAGGGTGCGGGTGGCGGCAGCCGGCTGGACTTCTTCCACTTCGGCAGCGGCAGCGGCGATCTCGTAGCTGGACTGGTTGTTGTGGGCTTCCGGGCTGTCGTCACGCAGGCGCTGGACTTCGAAATGCGGCGTCTCGAGGTGATCGTTCGGCAGGATGACGATACGGGCGCGGGTGCGCAGTTCGATCTTGGTGATCGAGTTGCGTTTTTCGTTGAGCAGGAACGCCGCCACCGGGATCGGCACCTGGGCGCGGACTTCGGCGGTGCGGTCTTTCAGGGCTTCTTCTTCGATCAGGCGCAGGATCGCCAGGGACAGCGACTCGACGTCACGGATGATGCCGGTGCCGTTGCAGCGAGGGCAGACGATGCCGCTGCTTTCGCCCAGGGACGGACGCAGGCGCTGACGGGACATTTCCAGCAGGCCGAAGCGCGAGATGCGACCGACCTGTACACGGGCGCGGTCGGCTTCCAGGCACTCACGGACCTTTTCTTCCACGGCGCGCTGGTTCTTGGCCGGGGTCATGTCGATGAAGTCGATGACGATCAGGCCGCCGATGTCGCGCAGGCGCAACTGACGGGCGATTTCCTCGGCCGCTTCAAGGTTGGTCTGCAGGGCGGTTTCTTCGATGTCGCTGCCTTTGGTGGCGCGCGCCGAGTTGATGTCGATGGACACCAGGGCTTCGGTCGGATCGATGACGATGGAGCCGCCGGACGGCAGTTCGACGACGCGCTGGAAAGCGGTCTCGATCTGGCTTTCGATCTGGAAACGGTTGAACAGCGGGACGCTGTCTTCGTAGAGCTTGATCTTGCTGGCGTACTGCGGCATCACCTGGCGGATGAAGGTCAGGGCTTCGTCCTGGGCTTCAACGCTGTCGATCAGGACTTCGCCGATGTCCTGGCGCAGGTAATCGCGGATCGCACGGATGATGACGTTGCTTTCCTGGTAGATCAGGAACGGCGCGGAACGATCCAGCGAGGCTTCCTTGATGGCGGTCCACAGCTGCAGCAGGTAGTCGAGGTCCCACTGCATTTCTTCGCTGCTGCGGCCAAGGCCGGCGGTGCGCACGATCAGGCCCATGTCGGCCGGGGCAACCAGGCCGTTGAGGGCTTCACGCAGTTCGTTGCGCTCTTCGCCTTCAATGCGACGGGAGATGCCGCCAGCACGCGGGTTGTTCGGCATCAGGACCAGGTAACGGCCGGCCAGGCTGATGAAGGTGGTCAGGGCGGCGCCCTTGTTGCCACGTTCTTCTTTCTCGACCTGGACAATGACTTCCTGGCCTTCGCTCAGGACGTCCTTGATGTTGACGCGGCCTTCAGGGGCTTTCTTGAAGTATTCGCGGGAGATTTCCTTGAGGGGCAGGAAGCCGTGGCGCTCGGAGCCGAAATCGACAAAGGCAGCCTCAAGGCTTGGTTCGATGCGAGTAATCCGGCCTTTATAGATGTTGGCCTTCTTCTGCTCGCGTGCACCGGATTCGATATCCAGGTCGTAGAGGCGCTGGCCGTCTACCAGTGCAACACGCAACTCTTCGGGTTGAGTTGCGTTAATCAGCATTCTTTTCATGTAGTACCGTCGGTTTCCGGGCTGCCGGAAACGGCGTTCGGCACACACGACTTCTCACGGTCGGTGTCAGGTGCGTCATGGAAGTGGCTGACCACTCCAGTGTCCAGCGAGTTCGACCCAATGATGGCGAAGTCGCGACGGACGCGTCCTGCTTGCTGGTACTCAAGCACTCAGTCAGGAGGAGGAATCAACCGGCGTCTGTGGACGAGATGAAGCGTCTGAAACAAGCCTAGTGCTACACAGTCCGACGGTTGTACATCTCCACCCTACACGTATCCCTGATAATTCGGGTGCTGCCGCGCGCAGAATCCGCAGCGGGTTGGCATTTACCGTGAGCTCCGGAAGGGGAGGTCACGCATCATGGCTAATTAGGCGTTGTTTCCGAAGCTTTCGCCCGGGGTCGTTCGCAACTGACTGCACTTTGTGAACTGGCCGTGAATGTGGCGCGCAAGGCGAGTGAACACTCTGCTTTGCGGCGTATTTCAGGCCTCATGTCACCTGCGCTCGTTACACCTGCAAACTCTACCGAATCGTGGCAAAAGCCCCGTAGGACGGCCTCTCGTCCTCGTGAATTGCGTTGGTCAGGGCCGGTTTTTGACCGTTAGTCCGCTGTCCAGCCACTTTTGGCGGCGTTCGCGACTATAGCAGCAATGATTAAGTGCTTCAATTCCATAAAAAATTGTTATGATCGCCGGCATGACGACTACTGCCCCTTCGACTCCGAGCGTTCAACTGCTCGAGGTCTCGCCGGAATATGCCGGCCAACGAATCGATAACTTCCTCCTCGCCCGGCTCAAGGGCGTGCCCAAGACCTTGATTTATCGCATTTTGCGCAAGGGCGAGGTGCGGGTGAACAAAGGCCGGATCAAGCCGGAGTACAAGCTCCAGGCCGGCGATATCGTGCGCGTGCCGCCGGTTCGCGTGCCCGAGCGCGATGAGCCGGTGCCGGTTGCCCAGGGGCTGCTGCAGCGCCTGGAAGACTCGATCATCTACGAAGACAAAGCGCTGATCGTGATCAACAAGCCCGCAGGCATTGCGGTTCACGGTGGCAGCGGCCTGGATTTCGGCGTGATCGAAGCCTTTCGTCAGTTGCGTCCCGACGCCAAGGAGCTGGAGCTGGTTCATCGCCTGGACCGCGACACTTCCGGGCTGCTGATGATCGCCAAGAAGCGCAGCATGTTGCGCCACTTGCACGAGCAATTGCGCGGTGACGGCATCGACAAGCGCTACATGGCGCTGGTACGTGGTCATTGGGCGACGTCCATCAAGCAGGTCCGCGCGCCCTTGCTCAAGAGCAACCTGCGGTCCGGTGAGCGCATGGTCGAGGTCAACGACGAAGGCAAGGATGCCCTCACCGTGTTCAAGGTGCTGCGGCGTTTCGGCGATTTCGCGACCATGGTCGAGGCCAAGCCGGTGACCGGTCGCACCCACCAGATTCGTGTGCATACCTTGCATGCCGGACATTGCATCGCCGGTGACCCCAAATACGGGGACGACGATTTCAGTCGGGAGATCCGCGATCTGGGCGGAAAACGCCTGTTTCTCCATGCCTATATGCTCACCGTGCCGCTGCCCGATGGCGGGGAACTGAAGTTGCAGGCACCCGTGGACGCCATGTGGGCCAAGACTGTGGAGCGATTGAGTGCATCCTGACTACAAGCTCCTGATCTTCGATTGGGACGGCACCCTGGCCAATTCAATCGGTCGGATCGTGGAGTCGATGCATGTTGCGTCCGACCGTACGGGTTTTGCCAGGCGCGATGACTTTGCGGTAAAAGGCATCATCGGTCTCGGACTGCCGGAAGCGATTCGCAGCCTGTATCCGGACATCGATGACGAGGCGCTGGTGGTTTTCCGCCAGCATTACGCCGACCACTACATTGCCCTGGAGGCTGAACCGTCGCCCTTGTTCGAGGGCGTGGCCGAGACCCTCGAGGCGTTGCGGGCAGAGGGCTATCACCTGGCCGTCGCCACCGGCAAGGCTCGTCGCGGGCTGGACCGGGTGCTGAAGGCACATGGCTGGGATGATTATTTCGATATCACCCGTGCCGCCGATGAAACTGCCAGCAAGCCGCATCCGCTGATGCTCGAGCAGATCCTGGCGCATTGCGAGGCGCGCCCGGAGCAGGCACTGATGGTGGGGGATTCGTCGTTCGATCTGCAGATGGCCCGCAACGCCGGCATGGGCTCGGTGGCCGTCAGCTACGGCGCGCAGACGATCGAGGCGCTACGGGCATTTGAACCGCGACTGGCGATTGACCATTTTCCTGAGTTACATGCCTGGCTGAGCCAGCACACCGATTAAATTTGTTGAAGGATGCAAGTATGACCGATGAATGGAAGGCACCGGCCAAGGCAAGCGCTGACAACGGTGACGACAAGAGCTGGAAACTGCTGGAAAAAACCCTGATGGCCAGCGTGGAGGAGCAGCGTCGTGCTCGTCGCTGGGGCATCTTCTTCAAGTGCCTGGTCTTTATTTATCTTTTCGTCGGGCTGGGGGTGATCATCCAGGCGATCGATATGAAGAAGAGTCCTGGAAGTGGTTCGGCCTATACGGCGGTGATCGATGTCGAAGGCATGATCGCCGACAAGGAGGCCGCCAGCGCCGACAATATCATCGGCAGCCTGCGGGCGGCGTTCGAGGATTCGAAAGTCAAGGGCGTTGTTCTGCGCATCAACAGTCCGGGTGGCAGTCCGGTGCAGGCAGGCTACGTCTATGACGAAATCGTCCGCCTGCGTGCGGCGCACCCGGATATCAAGCTCTACGCGGTGATTTCCGACCTCGGCGCTTCCGGTGCTTACTACATTGCCAGCGCGGCGGACCAGATCTATGCCGACAAGGCCAGCCTGGTGGGATCCATCGGCGTGACTGCGGCGGGTTACGGTTTCGTCGATACCCTGGCGAAGCTTGGCGTGGAGCGCCGGGTGTACACCGCCGGCGACCATAAGGCTTTCCTGGATCCGTTCCAGCCGCAAAAACCTGAAGAAACGGTCTTCTGGCAAGGGGTGCTCGACACCACCCATAAGCAGTTCATTGCCAGCGTCAAGAAAGGGCGGGGTGAGCGGCTGAAGGACAAGGAGCATCCGGAGCTGTTTTCCGGGCTGGTCTGGTCCGGCGAGCAGGCATTGTCGCTGGGGCTGATCGACGGGCTGGGCAGTACCAGCTCCGTGGCGCGGGATGTGATTGGCGAGAAGGAACTGGTGGACTTCACCATCGAAGAGTCGCCGCTGGATCGCTTCTCGAAGAAGCTTGGTGCAAGCATCGCCGAACGCCTGGCGATGTGGATGGGCTTCCAGGGCCCAGCGTTGCGCTGATAGCCCTTGTGTGTGTAGGAGCTGTCGAGCGCAGCGAGGCTGCGATCTTTTGATCTTTTGATCTTTTGATCTTTCGCTTGGGGCTCAAGTGTCTGGGGAAAGATCGCAGCCTCGCTGTGCTCGACAGCTCCTACAGGGGGGGGGGGGGGTCAGGGGATTTGCACCCCTTCCACCAGCAACATATCCACAAGGCGAATTAACGGTAGGCCGACCAGGCTGGTGGCGTCCGGGCCTTCGGTGCTCTGGAACAGGCTCACCCCCAGGCCCTCGGCCTTGAAACTGCCGGCGCAGTCATAAGGCTGTTCGATCCGCAGGTAGCGCTCGACCCGCTCCGGGTCGAATGTGCGCATGTTGACGGTAAAAGGCACACAGTCGACCTGGCAGGCGCCGGTCTGGCTGTTGAGCAGGGCCAGGCCAGTCAGGAACGTAACCTTGGCGCCGCTGGCGGCCATGAGTTGTTCGCGGGCATTTTCGAAGGTGTGGGGTTTGCCCAGGATGCGCTCACCCAGCACCGCGACCTGGTCCGAGCCGATGATCAGGTGTGCCGGGTGGCTGTCGGCCAGTGCCAGGGCTTTTTCCCGGGCCAGGCGTTTTACCAGTTCCCGGGCGGGCTCGCCGGGGCGGTGACTTTCGTCGATATCCGGCGAGCGACAGACGAATGGTAGCCCCAGGCGGGCGAGCAATTCCCGGCGGTAGACCGAGCTGGAGGCAAGTAACAAGGGCAGCATGGGCATCTCCAAAAGTCAGGGGCGAATTCTAGCGAGGCGCGCAAGTGACGGACAGGGCTGAATTTCCTTTGACATGGGCGGGTGCATCCCTATAATGCTGCGCCTATGTTGAATGACCCGATTCCACCTCACGTTGACCCGCGCAAATTGGCTGATCGTGGCACCACCCTCCAAGGTGAACTGCTGCTGGCCGATTTGAAGAGACTCTGCGACCCGCTTTCCGATGATGTCGGTACGGTCCAGGCCAAATTCGTTTTTGAACGAGATGAACGTAAATCTGTGGTGATCCACAGCTTTATCGACACTGAAGTCAAAATGGTTTGCCAGCGTTGTCTTGAGCTGGTCACCCTGCCGATCCACAGCGAATGCAGTTACGCCGTGGTGAAGGAGGGTGCGAATACCCAGTCGTTGCCGAAAGGTTATGACGTGCTGGAACTGGGCGAAGATCCATTGGATCTGCAGTCACTGATCGAGGAGGAGCTTCTGCTCGCCTTGCCCATTGTGCCTGCTCATCATCCGGAAGAATGCCAGCAGCCGGCGGGAGCAGATGAACCCGAACCGAGCGAGGACGAGGTAACGCGGTCCAACCCGTTCAGTGTATTGGCGCAGTTAAAGCGTGACCCAAACGTTTAGGAGTTAATCAATTATGGCTGTTCAGCAGAACAAAAAATCCCGCTCTGCCCGTGACATGCGCCGTTCGCACGACGCTCTCGAGGCTAGCACCCTGTCTGTAGAAAAAACCACTGGTGAAGTTCACCTGCGTCACCACGTATCGCCAGAAGGCGTATACCGTGGTCGTAAAGTGATCGACAAGGGCGCTGACGAGTAATCCTTGTCCGCTCAAGTCATCGCAATTGACGCAATGGGCGGGGACTTCGGTCCCCGCAGCATTGTTCAGGCCAGTCTCGCTTGCCTGAATGCAACGCCCTCGCTGCACCTGACCCTCGTTGGTCAACCCTCCCTCCTTGAAGAAATGCTCAGTGGCCAGGCGGCTGCGGATCGCGCGCGCCTGACGATTACCCCGGCGTCCGAAGTCATCACCATGGACGAAAAACCGGCCCAGGCCCTGCGTAGCAAGCCTGATGCGTCGATGCGGGTGGCCCTTGAGCTGCTGCGCGACGGCAAGGTCCAGGCCTGTGTCAGTGCCGGGAATACGGGGGCGCTGATGGCCCTGTCGCGCTACGTGCTCAAGACCCTGCCGGGCATCGACCGACCGGCGATGGTGGCGGCAATCCCGACGCGGAAGGGCTTTTGCCAGTTGCTTGACCTGGGTGCCAATGTCGATTGCAGCGCCGAGCACTTGCTGCAATTTGCGGTGATGGGCTCGGTGGCGGCCGAAACCCTGGGTATTGCCCGACCTCGTGTGGCGCTGCTGAATATCGGAACCGAAGACATCAAGGGTAACCAGCAGGTCAAGCTGGCCGCGACGCTGTTGCAGGGCGCACGGGGAATCAACTACATCGGCTTCGTCGAGGGCGACGGTCTGTACCGGGGCGAGGCGGACGTGGTGGTGTGTGACGGCTTCGTCGGCAATATCCTGCTCAAGTCCAGCGAAGGCCTGGCAACCATGATTGGCGAGCGGATCGAGACCCTGTTCCGCCAGGGCCTGGCCTCGCGGGTGGTGGGGGCGCTGGCTTTACCCTTGATGCGTCGCCTGCAGGCGGACCTCGCGCCGGCGCGGCATAACGGGGCAAGTTTTCTCGGGCTGCAGGGCATCGTGATCAAGAGTCATGGTTCGGCGGGCGTGCAAGGCTTCCAGAGCGCTATCAACCGGGCCGTGATCGAAATCCAGGCAAACCTGCCCGAGCGCCTGCATGGTCGCCTCGAAGATTTGTTAACTTAGGCGTTTTCGTCCGACAATGCTTAAATGTGACCGGTCGGTTCAACCGGCCATCCAACTGTCAGTTTCCTAGCGCCCCACGGGGCGTCAATTTTTGACGACAAGATCATTAGGGGCTTTGTTTTCATGTCTGCTTCCCTCGCATTCGTCTTTCCAGGACAGGGCTCGCAGTCCCTCGGCATGCTGGCCGAGCTGGGCGCGCAATACCCGCTGATCCTCGAAACATTCAAAGAAGCGTCCGATGCACTCGGCTATGACTTGTGGGCACTGACCCAGCAAGGGCCAGAAGAGCAACTCAATCAAACCGATAAAACCCAACCGGCCATCCTGACCGCCTCGGTCGCGCTCTGGCGCCTGTGGCTGGCTGAAGGCGGTGCGCGCCCGGCCTACGTTGCCGGCCATAGCCTGGGTGAATACAGCGCCCTGGTGGCTGCGGGCAGCCTGAGCCTGGGTGACGCGGTGAAACTGGTGGAGCGTCGTGGCCAGTTGATGCAGGAGGCCGTTCCGGCCGGGCAGGGCGGCATGGCCGCGATTCTCGGCCTGGAAGATGCCGATGTGCTGGCAGCCTGTGCCGAAGCGGCGCAGGGTGATGTGGTCAGCGCGGTGAACTTTAACTCCCCGGGCCAGGTGGTGATCGCCGGCGCCAAGGCTGCGGTCGAGCGTGCCATCGAAGGCTGCAAGGCCCGTGGTGCCAAGCGCGCGATGCCGCTGCCGGTCAGTGTGCCGTCGCACTGTGAGTTGATGCGTCCCGCCGCCGAGCGCTTCGCCGAATCCATCGCCGCCATCGATTGGCAGGCGCCGCAGATTCCCGTGGTGCAGAACGTCAGCGCTGAGGTGGCTCCAGACCTCGAGACCCTCAAGCGTGACCTGCTGGAACAACTCTACAAGCCGGTTCGCTGGGTCGAGTCGGTGCAGACCCTGGCGGCCAAGGGCGCGACCGATCTGGTCGAGTGCGGCCCTGGCAAAGTGCTGGCCGGGCTGAACAAACGCTGCGCCGAAGGCGTGTCGACTTCCAACCTCAACACCCCAGACGCTTTCGCTGCCGCTCGTGCAGCGCAGGCCTGAACAGGAGAAGCTTGCATGAGTCTGCAAGGTAAAGTTGCACTGGTGACCGGTGCAAGCCGCGGCATCGGCCAGGCCATCGCCCTGGAACTGGGTCGCCAAGGCGCCATCGTTGTCGGCACCGCGACTTCCGCTTCGGGCGCCGAGCGTATCGCCGCGACCCTGAAGGAAAACGGTATCCAAGGCACTGGCCTTGAGCTGAACGTCACCAGCGACGAATCCGTTGCGGCGGTATTGGCCAGCATCCAGGAACAGTTCGGTGTCCCGGCTATCCTGGTCAATAATGCCGGTATCACCCGTGATAACCTCATGATGCGCATGAAAGATGACGAATGGTTCGACGTGGTCGATACCAACCTGAACAGTCTGTACCGGCTGTCCAAGGGCGTTTTGCGTGGCATGACCAAGGCCCGTTGGGGCCGGATCATCAGTATCGGCTCGGTTGTGGGTGCCATGGGCAACGCAGGCCAAGTAAACTATGCTGCGGCCAAGGCCGGCCTGGAAGGTTTCAGTCGTGCGCTGGCGCGTGAAGTGGGTTCGCGGTCGATTACGGTAAACTCGGTAGCACCGGGTTTCATCGACACCGACATGACCCGTGAACTGCCGGAAGCACAGCGTGAAGGTTTGTTGACACAGATTCCGCTGGGGCGCCTGGGGCAGGCTGAAGAGATCGCGTCCGTGGTCGCTTTTCTTGCATCCGACGCTGCGGCATACGTGACTGGGGCTACAATCCCGGTGAACGGCGGGATGTACATGAGTTAAATGTGACGGATTGCTTCAAAAAAATGTCATACCAGCTGTCTAAAATCCGTTATAAAGCTGCAGCTTATTTTATAGGCGGCGGGCCACTGGGTTGGAGGCGTGAAGCTTTCGGTTGAAAAATCGAAAAGTTCTTCTATACACTTACCCTCCCGGCCAGCCGACTGAATTTATCCATTAGGAGTTAGAAAAGGTATGAGCGACATCGAATCGCGCGTCAAGAAAATCGTTGCCGAGCAACTGGGCGTTAAGGAAGATGAAGTCAAGAACAGCGCTTCTTTCGTTGAAGACCTGGGTGCCGACTCCCTTGACACTGTTGAGCTGGTGATGGCTCTGGAAGAGGAATTCGAGACCGAAATCCCTGACGAAGAAGCTGAAAAAATCACTACTGTTCAGCTGGCTATCGACTACGTTACCGCCCACGCGTCGTAATCGTTTTTAGTCGTCGCTCGCTGTCATGGAAAAACCGCACTGCCATCACGGCGTGCGGTTTTTTCTTTAGGCCTGATGAAAAGTCGTCATTAGAAAAAAGGAGAGTGCTGTGTCGCGTAGACGCGTCGTAGTCACCGGTATGGGTATGTTGTCGCCACTGGGCACGGATGTGCCGAGCAGTTGGCAGGGCATTCTGGCTGGCCGCAGTGGCATTGGTCTGATCGAACACACCGACCTTTCTGCCTATTCCACCCGTTTTGGCGGCTCGGTAAAGGGCTTCAATGTCGAGGAATACCTGTCGGTCAAGGAAGCTCGCAAGCTCGACCTGTTTATCCAGTACGGCCTGGCGGCCGGTTTTCAGGCAGTGCGCAATGCCGGCCTGGAAGTCACCGATGCCAACCGTGAACGCATCGGCGTGGCCATGGGTTCGGGTATTGGCGGTTTGACCAATATCGAAGAAACCAGCCGCACGCTGCACGATTCGGGGCCGCGACGGATCTCCCCGTTCTTCGTGCCGGGCTCGATCATCAACATGATTTCCGGTTTCCTGTCCATCCACCTGGGTGCACAGGGACCCAACTACGCCATTGCCACGGCATGTACCACCGGTACCCACTGCATCGGCATGGCCGCGCGCAACATCATGTACGACGAAGCCGACGTGATGATCGCCGGCGGCGCCGAGATGGCGGCTTGTGGTCTCGGTATGGGCGGCTTCGGTGCCTCCCGTGCACTGTCGACCCGCAACGACGAGCCGACCCGTGCCAGCCGGCCTTGGGACAAGGGCCGCGATGGCTTCGTATTGTCCGACGGTGCCGGTGCGTTGGTGCTCGAGGAGCTGGAGCACGCCAAGGCCCGTGGCGCGACCATCTATGCCGAGCTGATCGGCTTTGGTACCAGCGGTGACGCGTATCACATGACCTCGCCACCGGCCGATGGCGCCGGCGCTGCCCGATGCATTGCCAATGCCTTGCGTGACGCGAAGGTCAACAGCGATCAGGTGCAGTACATCAATGCCCATGGCACGTCGACCCCGGCCGGCGACCTCGCCGAAGCCCAGGCGATCAAGACCGTGTTCGGTGAGCATGCCTACAAGCTGGCTGTCAGCTCGACCAAGTCCATGACCGGTCACCTGCTGGGTGCCGCAGGCGCGGTGGAAGCGATTTTCAGCGTGCTGGCAATCAACAGTCAGGTCGCGCCGCCGACCATCAACCTCGACGAGCCGGACGAAGGTTGCGACCTGGACTTCGTACCGCACACCGCCCGCGGCATGGACATCGATGTGGTGCTGTCCAACTCCTTCGGCTTCGGCGGCACCAACGGTTCGCTGGTGTTCCGCCGGTTCGCCGGTTGATGGAGAGCTGGGTCGACGGTCAGCCGGCGGATGCTCTGTCGCTGAAGGATCGTGGCCTGGCTTATGGCGATGGGTTGTTCGAAACCATCGCCGTGCGCAAAGGCAAGCCGGTGCTGCTGGAGCGTCATCTGCAGCGGCTCGAGCTGGGCTGCCAGCGGTTGGCGCTCAATCTCGACAAGGGCGTATTGAGCGCTGAACTAGGCGCCTATGTGCAACACCTGGGTGAAGGCGTGCTGAAGCTGATCGTCACCCGGGGCGACAGTCTGCGTGGTTATGCCGCCGTCCCCTCGGCCCCGGTTCGGCGCATCCTGCAAGGAAACCCGCCGGCTGCTTATCCTGCTGCCCATGCCGAGCAGGGCGTGTCCCTGTTTCCTTGTGCGACCCGCTTGTCCGAGCAGCCGTTGCTTGCCGGCCTCAAACACCTCAATCGTCTTGAACAGGTCATGGCTCGCGCCGAATGGCGCGATCCGGAGCACGCCGAAGGCCTGATGCTGGACACTTCCGGGCGGGTGGTCGAAGGGGTTTTCAGCAACCTCTTTATCGTGCGCGATGATGTGTTGATAACGGCTGACCTGAGTCGGTGCGGCGTGGCTGGCGTGATGCGCGCCGAATTATTGTTTCAAGCCGAGTCTCAAGGCATCGCCACGCAAGTGACTGATATCAGTCTTGAGCAGTTGCGCCAGGCCGATGAGGTCTTTGTCTGCAACAGCGTGTATGGCGTGTGGCCGGTACGCGCATGCGGTTCGATGCGCTGGTCGGCCGGGCCGCTCACCCGTAAACTGCAGACCCTTGCCCGCGCGTTATTGGATGTTTGATTCGTGAGACGTAAATTCTTGCTGTTGCTGGAAACCGGCCTGGTTCTGGCAGGGCTGCTGTGGGGCGCTTCGGCCTGGAAGATTCATTCGGCGTTGCAACAGCCGCTGAACATTACCCAGGAAGAGCTGCTGGAGATCCCTAGCGGGACCACCCCGACCAAAACCCTCTATCGTCTCGAGGCCGACGGCCTGATCAGGGACGCGTTCTGGCTGAGGGTGTACTGGCGCTTCAATCTCGTGGGCCAACCCCTGCACTCCGGTGAATACCGGATGGTGCCGGGCATGACCATGGAAAACCTGATCGGTGTCTGGAAGCGCGGCGAGGTTGTGCAGTACAGCGTGACGCTGGTGGAGGGCTGGAATTTCCGTCAGGTCCGTGCGGCACTGGCCAAGGATGAAAAACTCCAACAGACCCTCACCGGCCTGAGCGACAGCGAGGTGATGGATCGGCTGGGCCATTCCGAAGTGTTCCCCGAAGGGCGGTTTTTTCCGGACACCTATCGCTTCGTGCGCGGGACGTCGGATGTCGATCTGCTGAACAAGGCCTATGGCCGGCTTGAAGACGTGCTGGCCAAGGAATGGGCCGAACGCGCCGCCGATGTACCTTACACCCAGCCCTACCAGGCGTTGATCATGGCGTCCCTGGTGGAAAAGGAAACCGGCGTCCCGCAGGAGCGCAGCCAGATCGCCGGTGTGTTCGTGCGTCGCCTGCGCATGGGCATGCTGCTGCAGACCGACCCCACGGTGATCTATGGCCTGGGCGAGCGCTACACCGGCAAACTCACCCGTGCCCATCTGAAAGAAGAGAACCCGTACAACACCTACATGGTTCCGGGGTTGCCGCCGACGCCGATTGCGATGGTGGGGCGTGAGGCGATTCACGCCGCATTGAATCCGGCGTCGGGCAACAGCCTTTACTTCGTCGCGCGCGGGGATGGCAGCCACGTATTTTCCGACAGCCTGGATGCACACAACAACGCGGTGCGCGAGTTCCAGCTCAAGCGTCGCGCCGACTATCGCTCCAGCCCCGCTCCGGCTACGCTGGACGACTCGGCGCCGATTCCCGCTGCCTCGCCTGATACGGCACCCGAAGCCGTGCCCCAGGTGGAACCCGAGAAGCCTGCTCCCGAACCGAATGCTGACGAGCCCCCGAGCCCGCAATGACTCTGACTAAGGACTGCCCGTGACTGGCCTGTTTATAACGCTGGAGGGCCCGGAGGGCGCCGGCAAGAGCACCAACCGCGAATTCCTGGCCGAACGCCTTCGGGCTGCGGGGATCGAGGTGGTGCTGACCCGCGAGCCGGGCGGTACGCCGCTGGCGGAGCGGATCCGTGAGGTGCTGCTGGCACCGGCCGAAGAAGTGATGAACCCCGACACTGAGTTGTTGCTGGTGTTCGCTGCCCGGGCACAGCATCTGGCCGAGGTGATTCGTCCGGCCCTGGCCCGTGGCGCGGTGGTGCTCTGCGACCGCTTTACCGATTCGACCTATGCCTATCAAGGTGGTGGTCGGGGTTTGTCCCTGTCGCGCATCGCGGCGCTGGAAACCTTTGTCCAGGGCGAGCTGCGACCGGACCTGACGCTGGTGTTCGACCTGCCGGTGGAAATCGGCCTGGCCCGTGCCAGCGCCCGTGGCCGGCTGGATCGTTTCGAACTGGAAGGCGAGGCGTTCTTCAATGCGGTGCGCAATGCCTTCCTGAGCCGTACCAAGGCCGACCCGGCGCGTTACCTGTTGATCGACGCGGCCCTGCCGCTGGCGCAGGTCCAGCAGTCGCTGGACAAACTGTTGCCAGGTTTGCTGGAGCGTGTCCGTGGCTGAAGCCTATCCCTGGCAGGACGGTCTCTGGCAGCAACTGGCCGGTCGTGCCCAGCATGCCCATGCGTACCTGCTGCATGGTCCGGTCGGGATTGGCAAGCGGGCGCTGGCCGAACGCCTGATGGCCAGCTTGCTGTGCCAGCGCCCGGGCGCCTCGAACGCGTGCGGCGAGTGCAAGTCCTGCCTGTTGCTCAAGGCTGGCAGCCACCCCGATAACTACGTGCTGGAGCCCGAGGAAGCGGACAAGGCGATCAAGGTCGACCAGGTCCGTGACCTGGTCAGCTTCGTCGTCCAGACCTCACAGCTGGGCGGGCGCAAAGTGGTACTGATCGAGCCGGTCGAGTCGATGAACATCAACGCCGCCAATGCCTTGCTCAAGAGCCTCGAAGAGCCTTCCGGCGACACGGTATTGTTGCTGGTCAGCCATCAGCCGAGCCGCTTGCTGCCGACCATCAAGAGCCGTTGCGTGCAACAGGCCTGCCCGTTGCCGAGCGAGGCGATGAGTCTGCAGTGGCTGGCCCAGGCCTTGCCCGACAGCACCGCTGAGGAACGTGTCGAATTGCTGACCCTCGCCGCCGGTTCGCCCCTGGCGGCCGTCAGCCTCCAGGCCCAGGGCGTGCGTGAGCAGCGGGCGTTGGTGGTGGACGGTGTGAAGAAGCTGCTCAAGCAGCAGCAATCGCCGACGCAATTGGCCGAGGGCTGGAACGCAATCCCGCTGCTGTTGCTGTTCGACTGGTTCTGCGACTGGTCGAGCCTGATCCTGCGCTACCAGCTCACCGAAGACGAGGCTGGCCTGGGACTGGCGGACATGCGCAAGGTGGTCCAGTACCTGGCGCAAAAAAGCAGCCAGGACAAAATCTTGAACATTCAGGACTGGTTGCTTGCCCAACGTCAGAAGGTGCTGAACAAGGCGAACCTCAACCGGGTGTTGTTGCTCGAAGCGCTGTTGGTGCAGTGGGCGAGCTTGCCTGGTCGCAACTGACAGATGTCGCCTAGACTCAGCTCAATTCGCAGCGGAGATCAGCATGAACGAACCTGTCAGTCCCGGACCGCGCAACGGCATCCTGTCCCTGGCCATCAAGGACAAATCGGTGCTCTACGCCGCCTACATGCCCTTCATCAAGAATGGCGGCCTGTTCATCCCCACCAACAAGCATTATCGGCTGGGTGATGAGGTGTTCATGCTGTTGAGCCTGATGGATGAACCGGAGAAGGTCCCGGTCGCCGGCAAGGTGATCTGGATGACCCCCAAAGGTGCCCAGGGCAACCGGGCGGCAGGCGTCGGCGTGCAATTCAACGACGGCGACAACTCGGCCCGCAATCAGATCGAAACCCACCTGGCCGGAACCCTGAAGTCCGACCGTCCCACCCATACGATGTAGCCCGACCCTTTATGCTTGTAGATTCCCATTGTCATCTCGACCGTCTCGACCTGGCCGCCCATGGCGGTTCCCTGGATGCTGCGTTGGACGCCGCCCGTCAGCGGGGCGTCGGGCACTTCCTGTGCATCGGCGTCAGCGCCGACAATGCCGCCGACGTCAAGGTCCTGGCCGACCGTTACGAGGACGTCGATTGTTCGGTCGGCGTCCATCCCCTGGATGTCCAGCCCGATGCCGCGCCGGCCCTGGACTGGCTGTTGCGTGAACTCGATCACCCCCGGGTGGTCGCCATCGGCGAAACCGGCCTGGACTATCACTACGAACCGGAAGCTGCCGAGGTGCAACAGGCCTCGTTCCGCCTGCACCTGGAAGCCGCGCAACAGACCGGTAAGCCGGTGATCATCCACACCCGCGGTGCTCGGGCCGACACCCTGGCCTTGCTGCGCGACGCCGCGCTGCCCCAGGCCGGCGTGTTGCACTGTTTCACCGAAGACTGGGACATGGCCAAGGCAGCACTGGACATGGGCTATTACATTTCCCTGTCCGGGATTGTCACGTTCCGCAACGCCGATGCCTTGCGCGACGTCGCCAGCAGGGTGCCGGCCGACCGGTTGCTGGTGGAAACCGATTCGCCGTACCTGGCCCCGATCCCGTATCGCGGCAAGCCGAACCTTCCGCAATACGTGCGGGAGGTGGCGGAGTTCCTGGCAATGCTGCGTGGCGAATCCTATGAGCGGTTCGCTGAGCAGACGACGGAGAATTTCAAGCGGTTGTTTCCGCTGGCTCATGTGCGGTCGATACAGGCTTGAATTTCGAACAAAAAAAAACCCGGGTTCTGGGGGGTGAATCCGGGTTAAGACCATTAGGAGTAAAACAAAGGCACGCGGTCCTTTGGTACCTTTATCGGTGCGTCACTTGGGGGAGATGTCGCGCCGACAATTCAAGTATTGATCAGGATACCGACGCGTCCAGTTTGCTCGGGGCGGTTTTTAAACAAATTTGGAATACGCTCGCTTCGGATAAGTTCTCACTGTCGCCGCCGGTTGCCGGGACGACGCGATGGCGTAAGCAGCGGCGAGCCAATGTTGTACGATTTTGAGAAGAACTATGGCCGGGAACGGATGATCCGTGCATTTTTGCGTAAGTTAGGCATAATACCCGGCTTCGAATTTTGACCTTCAGACCTTTTTCTTATGCACAAAGAACCTCGTAAGGTCCGTGAGTTTCGCCGCCGCGAGCAGGAAATTCTCGACACCGCACTCAAGTTGTTTCTCGACCAGGGCGAAGACAGCGTCACCGTCGAGATGATTGCGGATGCCGTGGGTATCGGCAAAGGCACGATTTATAAACACTTCAAATCCAAGGCCGAGATCTACCTGCGCCTGATGCTCGATTACGAGCGCGATTTGAACGAACTGCTGCACTCGGCGGATGTGGACAAGGACAAGGAGGCGCTGTCCCGGGCCTACTTCGAGTTCCGCATGCGCGATCCTCAGCGCTACCGCTTGTTCGACCGCCTGGAAGAGAAGGTCGTCAAGGGTAACCAGGTGCCGGAGATGGTCGAGGAGCTCCACAAGATCCGGGCTTCGAACTTCGAGCGCCTGACGCTGCTGATCAAGGGCCGCATCAGCGAAGGCAAGCTCGAGGACGTGCCACCTTACTTCCACTACTGTGCCGCCTGGGCGTTGGTGCATGGCGCGGTGGCGTTGTACCACTCGCCGTTCTGGAGCAACGTGCTGGAAGATCAGGAAGGTTTCTTCCAGTTCCTGATGGACATTGGTGTGCGCATGGGCAACAAGCGCAAGCGCGACACCGACGTACCGAGCAGTTGAGTCATTCAGATACCTGATTGCGCCATGTCCGCTTACATGGCGTAGTGCCCCAGTAATATACTCAGGCTTGGGTCTTGCGAAAACCTGAATTCTAGGTCAAGTTTCGTAGGTCCGATTTTCCTTTCGCCGGAGTGATCCATGATCGTTGACCGTCAGGGCAGGCGCTTCCGCAATTTGCGGATCAGCCTGACTTCCGCCTGCAACTACGCCTGCACCTACTGCGTGCCTGACGGCAAGCGCCTGGTGGCTGCGCAGGATGAGTTGTCGGCCGAAGCGATGGCGCGAGGCGTGGCTTACCTGATCGAAGCGGCCGGCATCGAGCGTCTGCGCATCACCGGGGGCGAACCGCTGGTCAGTCCCAAGCTCGAACGCTTCATGGCGGCGGTAGGGCAGATGGGGTTGGAGGACATCAGCCTGACCACCAACGGCCAGTTGCTGGCGAAGAAACTGCCTTTACTGGTGGACGCGGGTATCCGCCGCATCAACGTTTCCCTCGACACCCTGGACCCGAGTGCGTTTCGCAGCATTGCCCGTGGCGGCGACCTGGCAACGGTGCTCGACGGCATGGACCAGGCCCATGCGGCGGGCATGAAGATCAAGGTCAATATGGTGCCGTTGCGTGGGCAGAACCTGGATCAGGTGATGCCATTGCTCGAGTACTGCCTGGCGCGTGGCTATGAGCTGCGCTTCATCGAGTTGATGCGCATGGGGCACCTGGCCAGCGATTCCAACGCGTTCTTGCAGCAGTTTGTCAGCCTGCAACAACTGTTGAGCCTGATCGGTGACCAATACGAATACCTGCAAGCCAACGCGCCGGTAGATGCGACGGCGGTGCGCTATGAGATCCCTGGCATGGGCTATTTCGGCGTGATCGCCAACGAAAGCGTGCCTTTCTGCCGCACCTGTTCACGGTTGCGGTTGTCCTCCACGGGCTGGCTGCATGGTTGCCTGTCCTCGAGCAATCGTCACTTTGTCGGCGACCTTCTGGACAAGCCCCGTCACGAGGCGTTGCCGGCCCTGCAACGGCTGCTGGTCAAGGCCTTGGGAGACAAGCAGGAAGTGGCATTTTCCGGGGGCGCGACCATCATGAAGATCATCGGCGGCTGACAGGTATTTCCAGCTGATAATCCTGCCTATTTGAAGACTGGCGCAAAAGCTGCATTCAACGCCCATTCGCCGGTTTTCCGACACCGGTTTCTGGAGGGTAGGATGCGTAGCCTGGTTTTGCTGCTGGCCGTTTTGGCGCTGGGTGGCTGTATGAATGTCAGCGACATGGGGGAGGGCGTTCGTTATCACATGAGCGATGCCGGCCTGCTGGATCACAGCGACAGTCGCCGTGTGAACAACCTGCGTATCCAGCCCGATTCGTTCATCTACATCGCCCAGGGCGCTTTCGCCCCGCCGGGCGGCGCCTATCCGCGTCCCAATGTCGTGGCCGAAGAAGCCTTCAACGGTTTTATCGAATATTTCCCGATGGTCCGTCGTGCCCGTGTGCCCGAAGGTCTTGACCAAGCCATGGGCGAAGCCCGTGCTGCCGGTGCTCATTACTTGCTGTACACCCGGTTTGCCAAGGCCGACAACCGCATCGGCAACTCTGACGAATGGCTGGACGAAGAAGCCGTGGATCGCCTGGGGGTGGATACCAGCGTGATCCAGATCATGTTGATCGAGACCAGCACCCAGTATTTGATTGATACTGCACGTATCAAGAGTCGTGGCGGTTTACTGACGTTTCACGACAAGCAGCCACAAGACCTCATCGCCACGCCGTTGCGTGAATATGCCCGCAGCCTGCTGGGGATGAGCGACGAGTAAATACAAGGAGTCACCATGAGCGGACCGCAAAAAGCCAATGACCTGCTGGGGCAGATCCCCAAGACCAAAGGCCTGCCGCCGGTCCACTTGTGGAACCCTGACTTCTGCGGCGACATCGACATGCGCATCGCCCGCGATGGCACCTGGTACTACCTGGGCACGCCCATCGGACGCAAGCCGATGGTCAAGCTGTTCTCCACCATCATCCGCCGCGACGGCGATGATTACTTCCTGATCACCCCCGTGGAAAAAGTCGGCATCCAGGTCGACGATGCGCCGTTCGTGGCCGTGACCCTGGAGGTCGAAGGCCACGGAGAAGGGCAGTTGTTGCGCTTCACCACCCATGTCGATGAAACCACCGAGGCCGGTCCCGATCATCCGATGCGGGTGGTGATCGATCCGCACACCCAGGAGCCCGCGCCCTACGTGCATGTGCGCAGCAACCTCGAAGCCCTGATCCACCGTAATGTGTTCTATCAGTTGGTGGAGCTGGCGGTGAGCCGTGAGATTGACGGGCAGCGCTGGCTGGGGGTGTGGAGTGGCGGGGTGTTCTTCCCCATTGGCCTGGAGCCGTAACCCTGTGGAGCCTGCTCGCGATGGCGCCGGATCAGCCAGCATCAAGTTGACTGACACTACGCCATCGCGAGCAGGCTCGCTCCCACAGGGGATTTCATACAATTCAATTGACAGCCAATCATATGATGATTAGCGTGAGCCACCCATAAGAGTGGCCCGCGGGGTTTTCATGTCCAGCAGTTTTCACGCATCGACCGTCGATTGGCTGGGCGCCTGGATTGCCGCCGGTCAGGTCAAGCCTGGGCAGACCATCAAGGTCGAGGCGGACCTGGGCGAGCAACTGGGGGTCAGTCGCACGGTGATTCGCGAGGCGATCAAGACTCTGGTGGCCAAGGGCATGCTCGAGGTCGGGCCGAAAGTCGGCACTCGGGTGTTGCCGGTGCGGCGCTGGAATCTGTTCGACCCACAGGTGGTCGGGTGGCTGTCACGCAGCGGCTTGCCGGAGAACTTTGTCGATGACCTGCTGGACCTGCGCCGCACCATCGAGCCGATGGCGGTGCGCTGGGCTTGCGAGCGGGCGACGGTTGAGCAGGTGCAGGCGATCCGCCTGGCTTACCATGCGCTGGAGCGGGCCGTGGACAGCGGTGCCGACTACAACCGGGCCGACCAGTTTTTCCACGAGTGCATCCTCGCCGCCAGCCACAATCAATTCATAGAACAAATGGTCCCGGCCCTGGGCGCGTTGCTGGCGGTGTCGTTCGAGGTGTCGGCTGCTGATCCGGATGAGCTGCGCCGCACCTTGCCCATTCACAAGGACATTGCCGAAGCCATCGCGACCCGCGACGCGACGCGCGGTGTCTGGGCCTGCATGACCCTGATCGATAACGCTGACCTGGCCATCAAGCGCTTCTACCCTGACGTGATGGCCGGTCGTACAGACACTGCCGGGCAAGCCGGAAACAGGAGGTTTCAATGATGTGGAAGGCGGTAACGGAGCACCGGGCGAAACTGGGCGAGGGACCATTCTGGGACGCGCCGACCCAGGCGCTGTATTGGGTCGACATCGCGGGCAAACAGGCGCTGCGGTTGATCGGCGCCAATGTCGAGATCTGGCAGATGCCCGAACATGTGTCGGCCTTCATCCCGACACAGGGCGGTGATGCGCTGGTGACATTGAGCAGCGGTGTCTACCGGTTGGACCTGGATTCGCCCGGTCTGGAGCCGCGCCTGACGCTGCTGTGCATGGCCGACCCCCAACCCGGCAATCGAGCCAATGAAGCCCGTTGCGATGCCCAGGGTCAGCTCTGGCTCGGCACCATGCAGAACAACATCGGTGATAACGGTGAGGACCTGCCCCTGAAGCGCCGGTCCGGAGGCTTGTTTCGCGTGGGCGTCGATGGCCGGGTCATGCCGTTGCTACGCGAGCGGGGGATTCCCAACACGCTGTTGTGGAGCCCTGACGGCACCACGGTGTATTTCGGTGAAAGCCTCGACGGTACGTTGTACCGGCATTTCATCCGTGCCGATGGCAGCCTGGCGCCGGCCGAAGTCTGGTTCGGCCCCCATTCGCGCGGCGGGCCGGACGGATCGGCGATGGACGCCCGCGGGTATATCTGGAACGCCCGCTGGGACGGCAGTTGCCTGCTGCGAATCAACCCTGACGGTCAGGTCGACCGGGTGATCGAACTGCCGGTCAGTCGCCCCACCAGTTGCGTGTTCGGCGGTGAAGACCTCAAGACCCTGTACATCACCAGCGCAGCCAGTCCGCTGGGGCATCCGCTGGACGGTGCGGTGCTGTCCATGCGGGTCGATGTGCCCGGGGTGGGCTGTACGCGGTTTGCGGGTTGAATCCCAGAATATGGGATGTAAATATATATATTGAGATTGTTTGCCGGCCGGGTTTATAGTCGGCTTCATCAGCAACATGCACTCACACTAAAAAAACAAAACAGGTGAAGTGATGCAACGATTCATTCCCGCACGCCCAAGTGGCGTGCGTGACCCAGTGTCTTCCCAGCGCCTTCGGCCGGTCATCCCTGGATGCCCGGTTTTTGGCGTGCATTCGGACAGGGGAGCGGTGATCCATGGCTGAGGTGCTTTCCTTGCCGCCGGTGCCCGAACCACCGAAGGGCGAGCGACTGAAGAATAAAGTGGTGCTGCTGACCGGTGCCGCCCAGGGCATTGGCGAGGCGATCGTCGCCGCGTTCGCTTCACAACAGGCACGCCTGGTGATCAGCGACATCCAGGCGGGCAAAGTCGAACAGGTCGCCGCTCACTGGCGTGAACGCGGGGCGGACGTGCAAGCATTGCAAGCCGATGTGTCGAACCAGCAGGACCTGCATGCGTTGGCCCGCCGTGCCGTTGAGTTGCATGGCCGTAT
The DNA here is from genome assembly GCF_026016325.1 of Pseudomonas sp. B21-056. Classification (NCBI taxonomy): domain Bacteria; kingdom Pseudomonadati; phylum Pseudomonadota; class Gammaproteobacteria; order Pseudomonadales; family Pseudomonadaceae; genus Pseudomonas; species Pseudomonas sp. B21-056. The sequence goes on along the minus strand of NZ_CP087203.1, from coordinate 4,557,369 downwards.
CGATGTGCTGGTGAACTGCGCCGGCGTCAACGTGTTCCGCGACCCGCTGGAAATGACCGAGCAAGACTGGCGCCGCTGCTTCGCCATCGACCTGGACGGTGCCTGGTACGGCTGCAAGGCGGTGCTGCCGCAAATGATCGAGCAGGGCGTGGGCAGCATCATCAACATTGCGTCGACCCATTCGTCCCACATCATTCCCGGCTGTTTCCCTTATCCGGTGGCCAAGCATGGCTTGCTCGGCCTGACCCGTGCCCTGGGCATCGAGTACGCCCCCAGGGGCATACGCGTCAACGCCATCGCGCCGGGCTATATCGAAACCCAACTGAACGTCGACTATTGGAACGGCTTCGCCGATCCTCATGCCGAACGCCAGCGTGCGCTGGATCTGCACCCGCCACGCCGCATCGGGCAACCGATCGAAGTGGCAATGACGGCCGTGTTCCTGGCCAGTGATGAAGCACCTTTCATCAACGCTTCATGCATCACCATTGATGGTGGACGTTCGGTCATGTACCACGACTGAATATTCCGGGATTACAGTCGGAAACTTTGCCTGTAATCCAATCATCATACGATATGACTATTTGGATCTATGCTGTAGCAACTTGCTGTGACCGCCCAGCCTGCGCTTTGCCACCGATGGTGGAGCAGACCCTGGACGTTTGGCTTTCAATAAAAAAAACAAGGAGTCAACTATGAATCATCGTCGTGGGATCCGTTCCCTGTGCCGCGTTGCCCTGGCAGTTGCCGCGGTCGGTCTCAGCAGTAGCTTGCTGGCGGCTGAAGAAGTGAAGATCGGTTTTCTGGTCAAGCAGGCCGAGGAACCCTGGTTCCAGACCGAATGGGCGTTCGCCGAGAAGGCGGGCAAGGACAAGGGCTTCAAGGTGATCAAGATTGCCGTGCCCGATGGCGAGAAGACCCTCTCGGCCATCGACAGCCTGGCGGCCAACGGCGCCAAGGGCTTTGTGATCTGCCCGCCGGATGTGTCCCTGGGCCCGGCCATCATGGCCAAGGCCAAGCTCAACGACATGAAAGTCATCGCTGTCGATGACCGTTTTGTCGATGCCAACGGCAAGTTCATGGAAGACGTGCCGTACCTGGGCATGGCCGCATTCGAAGTCGGCCAGAAGCAGGGTACCGCCATGGCCACCGAAGCCAAAAAACGTGGTTGGGACTGGAAAGACACCTACGCTGTGATCAACACCTTCAACGAGTTGGACACCGGCAAGAAACGCACCGACGGTTCGATTGACGCCCTGAAGAAAGCCGGTATGCCGGACGATCACATCCTCACCACGGCGCTCAAGACCCTCGACGTACCGGGGAGCATGGACTCCACCAACTCCGCCCTGGTGAAACTGCCCAGCGGCGCGAAGAACCTGATTATTGGCGGCATGAACGACAACACCGTGCTGGGTGGCGTGCGTGCGACGGAAAGCGCCGGCTTCAAGGCAGACAACGTGATCGGGATCGGCATCAACGGCACCGACGCCATCGGCGAGCTGAAGAAACCCCACAGCGGCTTCTTCGGTTCGATGCTGCCTAGCCCGCACATCGAAGGCTACAAGACTGCCGAGATGATGTTCGAGTGGGTCACCACCGGCAAGGAACCACCGAAGTACACCGCCATGGACGAGGTGACGCTGATCACCCGGGAGAACTTCAAGCAGGAGCTGGAGAAGATCGGCCTGTGGAATTGATGGCCGGTTGATTCAAAAGCGGCCCCGGTGTCTTGGGGCCGCTTGATCTCTGTGAGTTCGAGGTGGTTATGCAAGCGCAAACAGCGACACAGCAACACAACATCGGCGCCAGCTTGCGGTTCAATGGAATCGGCAAGGCCTTTCCCGGCGTGCAGGCGCTGGCCAATATCAGTTTTGTTGCCCATCCAGGCCAGGTTCATGCCTTGATGGGGGAAAACGGCGCGGGCAAGTCCACGTTGCTGAAGATCCTGGGCGGTGCCTACATCCCGAGCAGCGGCGAGCTGCAGATCGGCGAGCAGGTGATGGCCTTCAAATGCACGGCCGACAGCATCGCCAGCGGTGTGGCGGTGATTCACCAGGAGCTGCACCTGGTGCCGGAAATGACGGTGGCCGAGAATCTGTTCCTCGGCCATTTGCCGGCCCGTTTCGGCCTGGTCAATCGCGGCGTGTTGCGCCAGCAGGCGTTGGCGCTGCTCAAGGGCCTGGCCGATGAAATCGATCCCCAGGAAAAGGTCGGTCGCCTGTCACTGGGCCAGCGTCAACTGGTGGAAATCGCCAAGGCCTTGTCCCGTGGCGCCCATGTGATTGCTTTCGATGAGCCCACCAGCAGCCTTTCGGCACGGGAAATCGACCGCTTGATGGCGATCATCGCCCGCCTGCGGGATGAGGGCAAAGTGGTGCTGTATGTCAGTCACCGTATGGAAGAGGTGTTCCGCATCTGTAACGCGGTGACGGTGTTCAAGGACGGGCGCTACGTGCGCACCTTCGAGAACATGAGCGAGTTGACCCACGATCAATTGGTCACCTGCATGGTCGGTCGCGACATCCAGGACATCTATGATTACCGTGCCCGTGAGCGCGGTGAAGTGGCGCTGCAGGTTGATCGCCTGCTCGGCCCGGGCTTGCGTGAGCCAGTGAGTTTCCAGGTGCACAAAGGCGAAATCCTCGGGTTGTTCGGGCTGGTAGGGGCCGGGCGTACCGAGTTGCTGCGCTTGCTCAGCGGGTTGGAACGCCAGACCGAAGGCAGCCTGGTGCTGCACGGAGAGGCGCTGAAACTGCGCTCGCCCCGGGATGCCATCGCCGCCGGCGTACTGCTCTGCCCGGAAGACCGCAAGAAGGAAGGCATCATGCCCCTGGCGAGCGTCGGCGAGAACATCAACATCAGCGCCCGCAGTGCCCATTCCACCCTCGGCTGCCTGTTGCGCGGCGATTGGGAGAAGGGCAACGCCGACAAGCAGATCAAGGCGTTGAAAGTGAAGACCCCGACGGCGGGGCAGAAAATCATGTACCTGTCCGGCGGCAATCAGCAGAAGGCGATTCTCGGTCGCTGGCTGTCGATGCCGATGAAAGTCCTGCTGCTGGACGAACCTACCCGGGGTATCGACATCGGTGCCAAGGCTGAGATCTACCAGATCATCCACAACCTGGCGGCCGATGGCATCGCGGTGATTGTGGTGTCCAGCGACCTGATGGAGGTGATGGGCATTTCCGACCGGATCCTGGTGCTGTGCGAAGGGGCCATGCGCGGCGAGCTGTCGCGTGACCAGGCCAACGAATCCAACCTGCTGCAACTGGCGCTGCCACGCCAACGCGTTGCCGACGCGGCGAACTGAGAGGTAAATCATGACCATTCAAAACAATGCACTGCCGACGGCACGCAAACCCCTGGACATGCGTCGTTTCCTCGACGACTGGGTCATGCTGCTGGCGGCCATCGGCATCTTCGTGCTCTGCACCTTGCTGATCGACAACTTCCTGTCGCCGCTGAACATGCGGGGCCTGGGCCTGGCGATTTCCACGACCGGCATCGCGGCCTGCACCATGTTGTATTGCCTGGCGTCCGGGCACTTCGACTTGTCGGTCGGCTCGGTGATCGCCTGTGCCGGCGTGGTCGCGGCGGTGGTGATGCGTGACACCAACAGCGTGTTCCTGGGTGTCAGCGCGGCGCTGGTGATGGGGCTGATCGTTGGCCTGATCAACGGCATCGTCATTGCCAAGCTGCGGGTCAATGCCTTGATCACCACGCTGGCGACCATGCAGATCGTTCGCGGCCTGGCCTACATCTTTGCCAACGGCAAGGCAGTGGGTGTGTCCCAGGAGTCGTTCTTCGTGTATGGCAACGGCCAGTTGTTTGGTGTGCCGGTACCGATCGTGATTACCATCGTCTGCTTTCTGTTTTTCGGCTGGTTGTTGAACTACACCACCTATGGGCGCAACACCATGGCCATTGGTGGCAACCAGGAAGCGGCGTTGCTGGCGGGGGTGAACGTTGATCGCACCAAGATCATCATCTTCGCCGTGCACGGGGTGATCGGCGCGCTGGCGGGGGTGATCCTGGCCTCGCGCATGACCTCCGGCCAACCGATGATCGGCCAGGGCTTCGAACTGACGGTGATCTCGGCGTGTGTGCTGGGTGGGGTCTCGTTGAGCGGTGGTATCGGCATGATCCGTCATGTGATTGCCGGGGTACTGATTCTGGCGATCATCGAAAACGCGATGAACCTGAAGAACATCGACACCTTCTACCAATACGTCATCCGTGGTTCGATCCTGCTGCTCGCCGTGGTCATCGACCGTATGAAGCAGCGCTGAAGCCTCCCACCACTCAGTGTGGGAGCGAGCTTGCTCGCGAAGGCGTCGGCACATTCAAAGTTGATGTTGACTGATCTGGCGCTATCGCGAGCAAGCTCGCTCCCACAGGGTTTTGTGGTTATCACGGAACCCGTGCATGCCGCAGACCCCATGTGCGAGCCTGCTCGCGATGGCGTCGGCCCTGGCGCCAACGATCATGCTGCCTTGCGCAACGCCTCGATCAATTCCTGCTTGCGCATCTTCGAACGCCCGGGAATGTTTTTCGCCCGGGCTTCCTTCATCAGGCTGTCGACCGTCTGGGTTTCATGGGAGGCCTTGCTGGTGCGCGGATGCCCTTCCCGGGTCTTGGCTGCGCGGCGGGCCGACTCCTTGCGGTCGGTTTTCTTTTCCGTGGCCGGTTTACTTTTCCCCGAACCGCCGGAACGCTCGCCACCGCCGGACTGTTTGTTCACCGTCGCCCAAGCCCGCGCCTCGGCCGTCTCCTCGGACAGGCCTTTCTTCTCGTAGCTTTTCTCGATGTGTTCGGCCTTGCGCTTTTGCTCGGCGGTGTATTTGTCTTTGCTTCCACGAGGCATGGGATGTTCCTCCTCAAGTGTGTGAGCAGAGGCTACTGGCTGGCGCCGCCTTCGGAGCCCGAACCACCGGTGGTGGTTTTCGAGCCCACGCCGGTTTCTGCGTTGTCGGGTGCTGTAGAGTCCGGTGTGTTCAGGCCACCCTGACGGCCCATGTCATTACCCTGCACGCGCGGATCGGTGCCAGTGGCGGGCGGCTGACCGTTGTTCAAGGTGCCGCCGCCGGTGCCGTCGGTGTTCAACTTGGGCATGCCCTGGGTGGCCGGCGAGTTGGGTGCCTCCACCGGGTCGGTCGGTCCGGTACCCGAGGTGGACGCCGCGAAGGCCACCGAAGACAACAGTGCGGCAAATGTGAATGCAGTCAGCCTTGAAGTGATCATGGTGTCGCCTCCATTTTTCAGATGCTTGCCTGATCTTGGGCCGTGCTGGATCGAGGTTGGTGCCTCGGGGGCGACGAATGGTGCTTTCGCCGGTTCGTCCTGATTTGGATTGAGATGTGACGAGCGTCGCGTAGCGGCTTAGTATGGCGCTTTCAATTGGCTACAAGGCCCGTTCATGTCGATCGAGATCCGTCCTGCGCAACCCAGCGATGCGCCTCAAATCCTTGCCTTCATCACCGAACTGGCCGACTACGAAAAAGCCCGTCACGAAGTCATCGCCAGTGTGGCCGACATCGAGCGCAGCCTGTTCAGCGAAGGTGCGACTGCCCACGGGCTGATCTGCCTGCGCGATGGCGTACCGATCGGTTTCGCGGTGTTTTTCTTCAGCTACTCGACCTGGTTGGGCAGCAACTGCCTGTACCTTGAAGACCTGTACATCACACCCGAGCAGCGTGGCGGCGGGGCGGGCAAGACGTTGTTGCGTCACCTGGCCAAAGTCGCCTGCGACAATGATTGCGGTCGTTTCGAATGGAGCGTCCTGGACTGGAACACGCCGGCAATCGAGTTCTACAAGTCCCTCGGCGCGCAACCCCAGGAAGAATGGGTGCGCTACCGAATGGACGGCAAGGTGCTACGGGATTTCGCCCAAGGCAACTGAATGGTTCATGAGTGCGCGGCGGATGCCCACTCGGCAAACCCGGGCCGCTGCTCAAGGCGTTTGCAGTAGGCGGCTACCGCTGGGTAGTCAGGTCGCTCCATGGGTGTCTGACGCCAGCGGTGCACGGACAGGCCAATGAGCACATCCGCCAGGGAAAACTCCGCACCGGCCACGTAAGCGCCGGTGTGATTCAACTGCTGTTCCAGCAAGCCCATCTTTTCATTCCAGCCTTTGATTCCGGCGGCGATGGATTGTGGGTCCTGCATAGCCGGATTCTTGCGCACCAGCGCGTGAAACGCGTAGCCCCATGACGGGTTGAGTTCCGTCGCCTGCCAATCCATCCACTGCTCGATCCGGGCCCTGGCCGCCGGCTCGAGCGGCAGCAGATCGCTGGGGCCATGTTTGCCCACCAAATAACGGCAGATGGTGTTCGACTCCCAGAGCACACCGTTCTCATCGATGATCACCGGGACCTGGGCATTTGGGTTAAGCGCCAGGAACGCAGGATCGTGGGTTGAATGGAAGCCGATGCCCCAGTCTTCGCGTTCGTAGGAAATATCCAATTCCTGGCAAGTCCACAGCACTTTCCTGACGTTGATCGAGGAAGTGCGGCCAAGGATTTTCAGCAGTTGTCCCATTTCGTTTTCCCTGAGAGTTAAGGCATCCGGACGGAAAACGTAGCAGGGTCATGGGTGGATAGCGATGGTTTCGGACGTCTTTGTTATATCCCAATATGTGGGAGTGATATTTATATATTGAGATATGGCTGCGCCCGGGTTTATAGTCCGTCCCACTCACTGCCAAAAAACAGAACAGGTGAAGCGGATGCAGGCGCAATTGATCGCGCTCGATTGGGGGACTACCTCACTACGGGCTTACAAACTCGCCGCGGGAGGCGAGGTGCTCGAACAGCGCTCGCTGTCATCGGGGATCATGCAGTTGCCCGCCGGGCCGCGGATCGTGGCCGGCCGGGTTTGCACCGATGGTTTCGAGCTGGCGTTCGACGAGGCCTGTGGTGACTGGCTGGACGCACAGCCGGGCCTGCCCGTCATTGCCTGCGGCATGGTCGGCAGCGCCCAGGGCTGGTGCGAAGCGCCTTACTGCGACACACCGGCGAACGTCGCCAATCTCGGACATTCCCTACAAACCGTTCGGAGCCTTCGCGGTGTCGATGTGCACATCGTGCCAGGGGTGATCCAGCGCTCGCGGTTGCCCAATGTGATGCGCGGCGAAGAAACCCAGGTGCTCGGCGCCTTGCACAGCCTGCCGAACGAAGCGGTGCTGATCGGCCTGCCCGGCAGCCACTCGAAATGGGTGGAAGTGGCCGACGGCTGCATCGTGCACTTCGATACTTTCATGACTGGCGAAATCTTCGCCGTGCTCAGCGACCACAGCATTCTCGGCCGTACCCAGCAGCGCGGTACGGCGTTCGACGGCGTGGCCTTCGATCGCGGTGTGCAGGTGGCGCTGTCGACGGACGGGCAGATCGGTCCGCTGTCCACCGTGTTCAGCGCTCGCAGCCTGGGGCTGACCGGTGAGCTCGGCGCGAGCGCCCAGGCTGACTATCTCTCTGGTTTGTTGATTGGCCATGAACTGACGGCATTGGCCACCACACAACGCCATCGGCGCAACAGCGTGCACTTGCCGACGGTGGTGCTGATCGGCAACTCCCAACTCTGTGCTCGCTACCAGCGGGCCCTCGACGCCTGCGGCTTTGCCCGGGTGACCCTGGCCGAACAGGCCACCGAACGGGGTTTGTGGCAACTGGCTGTAGCGGCCGGGCTGCTCGAATCCAGCGCATCGCGCTAAACCTGACTGGAGGTCTGACATGCTCACACAAGCACTGGCGCACAACGGGCTGATCGCGATCCTGCGCGGTCTGCGTCCCGAAGAGGCGGCAGCCATTGGCGAAGTCCTGTACAGCGCCGGATTTCGCGTCATCGAAGTACCGCTCAATTCCCCCGAGCCGTACGAAAGTATCCGCATCCTGCGCAATACCTTGCCCGCCGATTGCCTGATCGGTGCCGGCACCGTGCTCACGCCGGAGCAGGTGGAGCAGGTGAAGGCCGCCGGTGGCCAGGTGATCGTCATGCCCCACAGCGATCCAAAAGTGCTGCGGGCGGCGAAAGCGGCGGGACTCTATCTGTCGCCCGGCGTCGCCACGCCGACCGAGGCTTTTGCCGCGCTGGCCGAAGGCGCCCATGTGTTGAAACTGTTTCCCGCCGAGCAAATGGGCCCGGCGGTGGTCAAGGCCTGGCTCGCGGTGTTGCCGGCCGGGACCGTGCTGGTGCCGGTGGGTGGGATCACACCGGACAACATGGCGATGTTCCTCGAGGCGGGCGTCAAGGGTTTCGGCCTGGGCTCCGGGCTGTTCAAGCCGGGCCTGACGGCTGCCGAAGTGGCGGTGCGCGCCAAGGCCTACGTGGCCGCGTGGAATGCCTTGAACTGAAGACTTTTCCAGCGCCCGTGCGCTGCATCTGACAAGAGAGACAACAAGATGAAAATCACCAAACTGACCACTTTTATCGTCCCGCCGCGCTGGTGCTTCCTCAAGGTCGAAACCGACGAGGGCGTCACCGGTTGGGGTGAGCCTGTGGTCGAGGGCCGTGCCCATACGGTGGCGGCCGCCGTTGAGGAATTGTCCGACTACCTGATCGGCAAAGACCCACGCAACATCGAAGACATCTGGACCGTGCTCTATCGCGGCGGTTTCTATCGTGGCGGCGCCGTGCACATGAGCGCCCTGGCCGGTATCGACCAGGCACTGTGGGACATCAAGGGCAAGGCCCTGGGCGTGTCGGTCAGCGACCTGCTGGGCGGTCAGGTTCGCGACAAGATTCGCGTCTACTCCTGGATCGGCGGCGACCGGCCGGCGGACACTGCTCGCGCCGCGAAAGAAGCTGTAGGACGGGGCTTCACCGCGGTGAAGATGAACGGCACCGAAGAGCTGCAGTTCCTCGATACCTTTGAAAAAGTCGACCTGGCACTCGCCAACGTGGCAGCGGTGCGGGACGCGGTCGGGCCGAACGTTGGCATTGGCGTGGACTTCCACGGCCGGGTCCACAAGCCGATGGCCAAGGTGCTGATGAAGGAACTCGACCCGTACAAACTGATGTTCATCGAAGAACCGGTGCTCAGCGAAAACTACGAAGCGCTCAAGGAGCTGGCGCCGCTGACCAGCACCCCGATTGCCTTGGGCGAGCGGCTGTTTTCCCGTTGGGATTTCAAACGGGTGCTCAGTGAAGGCTATGTGGACATCATCCAGCCGGATGCGTCCCACGCCGGTGGTATCACCGAAACCCGCAAGATCGCCAACATGGCCGAGGCCTACGACGTGGCGCTGGCGCTGCACTGCCCGCTGGGCCCGATTGCCCTGGCGGCGTGCCTGCAACTGGATGCGGCTTGCTACAACGCGTTCATCCAGGAGCAGAGCCTGGGCATCCACTACAACGAGAGCAATGACCTGCTGGATTACGTCAAGGATGCGCGGGTGTTCGACTACGACAAAGGCTTCGTGAAGATTCCCAACGGCCCGGGCCTGGGCATCGAGATCAACGAGGAATACGTCATCGAACGCGCCGCCGTCGGCCACCGCTGGCGTAATCCGATCTGGCGCCATGCCGATGGCAGTTTTGCCGAGTGGTGAGTTCCCAGGCTCACCACTGAACCTTGTGGGAGCGAGCCTGCTCGCGATAGCGGTGGGCCATCTGACCCACCGCCATCGCGAGCGGGCTCGCTCCCACAGGGGATCTCCTTAGGTAAGGAGATCCTCGTTCACGCGCCCGTTTCCTCAATAAACATAACAAGAGGCACCTCACATGCAAGCGCACACCCTGAGCGCGCAGGCGTCGTTGGTGACGCCCAGCCGCAAGCGTTTTTTCATCATGGTCCTGCTGTTCATCACCGTGGTGATCAACTACCTGGACCGCAGCAACCTGTCGATTGCCGCCCCCGCACTGACCAGTGAACTGGGCATCGATCCGATCCATGTCGGGCTGATCTTCTCGGCATTCGGCTGGACCTACGCCGCCATGCAGATCCCCGGTGGCTGGCTGGTGGACCGGGTGCCGCCGCGGATCCTGTATAGCGTCGCGCTGCTGTTGTGGTCGGCGGCCACGGTGATGCTCGGTTTCGCCGCCAGTTTCATCGCCTTGTTTGTGTTGCGCATGGCGGTCGGCGCCCTGGAGGCGCCGGCCTATCCCATCAACAGTCGGGTGGTCACCACTTGGTTCCCCGAGCGCGAGCGCGCCACCGCCATTGGCTTCTACACCTCCGGGCAGTTCGTTGGCCTGGCTTTCCTGACGCCGGTGCTGGCCTGGCTGCAGCACGCGTTCGGCTGGCACATGGTGTTCGTGGTAACCGGTGCGGTAGGCATCATCTGGGCGGTGATCTGGTACGCGGTGTATCGCGAGCCTCGGGATTTCAAAGGCGCCAATGCCGCTGAAATCGATTTGATTCGCGAGGGCGGCGGGCTGGTGGACATCCAGGCCGAAACCACCAAGGCCAAGACGAAGTTCAGCTGGACCGACCTCGGTATCGTCCTGACCCAGCGCAAGCTGTGGGGCATTTATCTGGGGCAGTTCTGCCTGAACTCCACGCTGTGGTTTTTCCTGACGTGGTTCCCGACTTATCTGGTGAAGTACCGCGGCATGGACTTCATCAAGTCCGGTCTGTTGGCGTCGTTGCCCTTTCTCGCGGCGTTCGTTGGCGTGTTGTGTTCCGGGTTCTTCTCCGACTGGTTGATCCGTCGCGGCGCCACGGTAGGCTTCGCCCGAAAGCTGCCGATCATTGGCGGGTTGCTGATTTCGACCTCGATCATCGGCGCCAACTTCGTCGAATCGACGCCATTGGTGATCGCGTTCCTGGCGCTGGCCTTCTTCGGCAATGGCCTGGCGTCGATCACCTGGTCGCTGGTGTCGACCCTGGCCCCAGCGCGGTTGCTCGGGCTGACGGGTGGGGTGTTCAACTTCATCGGTAACCTGGCGGCCATCGCCACGCCGATTGTCATCGGTTTCCTCGCCAACGGCGATTCGTTTGCCCCGGCCATCACCTACATCGCCGTTCTGGCACTGGCTGGCGCGCTGTCCTACATCCTGCTGGTCGGGAAGGTCGAGCGCATCGAGTTGTAGTCCGACGGGGCGGGCGACCATAATGCCGCCCGTTCCCCGCTCATTGTTGAAGGCCGGATATGCAGCAAGACGATCCAAAAATCACCAAGGACGCAGCGCCCACAGGCACCCAGACATTGCTGCGTGGCCTGGGTGTGGTTCAGGCGGTCGCCAGCGGTGCCCGTGACCTGAAGGAAATCGCCCGGCTGATCGGCACGACCCGCAGCACCACCCATCGCCTGGCCAGTTGCCTGGTGGACGAGCGCTACCTGCGCGTGGTGCCGCAAGTGGGTTATCTGCTGGGGCCGAAGTTGATCGAGCTGGGTTTCCAGGCCCGGGAAGAGCTGCCGTTGGTGAGCCTGGCGGGGCCGTATCTGGACGAGTTGTCGGCATTGACCGGCGACACCGTGCACCTGGCGATCCGCGAGGGCGACGAGGTCCTGTACCTGCTGAAGAATCCTGGACGCAACGGTCCGGAGATGCGCTCACGCGTAGGCCATCGCATGCCGTTGGCGCGCACCGGGATCGGCAAGGCGTTGATGCTCGATGATCCCGAGGAGAATTGGCGGCGGTTGTACGAAATCAGTCTGCCGGCCGCCGGGAAGAGTCAGTTCTGGCCCCAGCATCAGGAGCAATCCTGGGAGCAGTTCCAGCAGCGGATGGTGGAATATGTAGCGGGAGGTTATGCCTTCGACCTGGAGGACAACGAACCGTCGATCCGCTGTGTCGCGGCGCCGATTCGTGACGCGGGCAAGCGGATTGTCGCCGGTATCAGCATCGCCAGCACCGTGCCGTACATGCCGCTGGAAAAAATGGCCGAGCTGATTCCCCTGGTCAAGGGGGTCACAGCCCGGTTGTCGGCGGAACTGGGTGCCAAGGCGGACGTCAGGCCTTGAGCGTCGCCATGTCGATGACAAAGCGGTACTTCACGTCGCCGGCGATCATACGGCTGTAGGCCTCGTTGATCTGGCGGATGTCGAGCATTTCAACGTCGCAGCTGATGTTGTGTTCGGCGCAGAAATCCAGCACTTCCTGGGTTTCTGCGATGCCACCGATCAACGAACCGGCCAGGACACGACGACCCAGGATCAAATTGGCTGCATGGACCGGTGGATCAATCGGCTCGACGAGGCCCACCAGGATGTGTACGCCGTCGAACCGCAGTGTGCCGAGGTAGGGGTTGAGGTCGTGCTGCACCGGAATGGTGTCGAGCAGGAAGTGGAAGCGTCCGGCCGCGGCGGCCATCTGTTCGGCATCGGTGGACACGATCACATGGTCCGCGCCCTGGCGACGGGCTTCTTCCGCCTTGCTCGCCGAGCGGGTGAACAACGTCACTTCGGCGCCCATGGCCTTGGCGAACTTGATGCCCATGTGGCCGAGGCCGCCCATGCCGAGCACGCCGACTTTGTCACCGGCCTTTACGCCATAGTGCTTGAGGGGCGAGTAGGTGGTGATGCCGGCGCAGAGTATCGGTGCGGCGCTGGCCGGGTCGAGCGCGGCGGGGATGCGCAGCACGAAATGCTCATTGACCACGATGCTGTCGGAGTATCCGCCCATGGTGTGGCCGCCGCTGATACGGTCCGGGCTGGCATAGGTCTGGGTCATGCCTTGGTAGCAGTATTGCTCCAGGTCAGCATGGCAGGCTTCGCACTCGCGGCAGGAGTCGACCATGCAGCCAACGCCCACCAGGTCGCCGATCTTATAGCGGGTGACATTCGCACCGACGGCGGTAACCTTGCCTACGATCTCGTGGCCGGGCATCAGCGGGTAGACAGCGATGCCCCATTCGTTGCGAGCCTGGTGGATATCGGAGTGGCAGACGCCACAGTAAAGAATCTCGATGGCCACGTCGTCGGCCTGCGGGCTGCGCCGCTCGAACTTCATGGGGGCGAGGGGCGCGGTGGGCGATTGGGCGGCGTATCCGATGGCAGTGTACATATTGAACCTCGCTAAGCAATGAACAGTCAGGCGATCTATTCTGGGAGCCATGGCGGCGTCCCGCGATGGCGATTCCTACGGGTGTCATGCCTAATCCTCCGACCTTGGCCGTGGATTGATCCTATGGAGCGGCAGACCTGCGATGATGTTCCTATCCCTTTTTCCGTGAAATTTTTCCCATGTTGCTAACCCGCTATCTCGATGCCAACGCGGCGCTGGTTTCGCTGATCGAACCCCTGGCGATCCGTGACGGCTTTATTCCTACGCCGCTGCCTGGCGTGCAGGTGCTGCGATGCAGCCAGGACATCGCCCGTGGTCCGCAGCTCTACGAGCCGAGCCTGGTGATCATTGCCCAGGGCAGCAAACTGGCTTACCTGGGGCCGCGCACACTGGAGTACGGCGCCGGGCATTACCTGATCCAGGCGCTGCCGGTGCCGTTCGAGTGCGAAACCTACGCCATGCCCGATGCTCCGCTGCTCGGGATTTCCGTTGCGATCGATCGGGCGCTGTTGGGCGAGCTGGTGCTGGCCATGGGGTTGATACCGGGGCGAAGCCTCGCGGCCCAGACGCCGGAATCCATGACCAGCGCCGTGCTCGATGGCGCCATGCGCGGATGCGTCGAGCGTCTGTTGCAATGCTTGCACGACCCTCTGGAATGCCAGGTCATGGGCCAGGCGCGATTGCGCGAATTGCTCTTCGCCGCGTTGCGCGGGCCCCAGACCGATGTGCTCCGGGCGCTGGTGGAGCAGCACGGGCAGTTCGCCCGGATTGCCGCGGCCCTGAGTCATCTGCACGCGCACTTCACCGAGCCGCTGAACGTCGAGACACTGGCGAACTGCGCGAACATGAGCGCTTCGACCTTTCATGAGCATTTCAAGCGCAGTACGTTGCTGTCGCCGGTGCAGTACCTCAAGCGATTGCGCCTGCTCAAGGCGCAGCGGCTGTTGCTCAGCGAGGGCATGGGCGTGGCCCAGGTTGCCCATGAGGTGGGGTACCAGAGCTCGTCGCAGTTCAGCCGGGAGTACAAGCGCTATTTCGAGCGCAATCCCGGGGAAGAGCGCGCCGCCTGAGTTGATGATGAACTACTGTGGGAGCGAGCCTGCTCGCGATAGCGGTGTGTCAGTCGACGCTGATGTTGAATGATCAAACGCTATCGCGAGCAGGCCCGCTCCCACATTGGTTCTAGGTGGTTGTTAGAATCGCAGGCAACAAAAAGGCCCCCATTGCGGGAGCCTTGATGTTCAGCGAATCGGCTTACATGTTCGGGTAAGTCGGCCCACCGGCGCCTTCCGGCGATACCCAGGTGATGTTCTGTGCAGGGTCCTTGATGTCACAGGTCTTGCAGTGAACACAGTTCTGGGCGTTGATCTGGAAGCGTTTCTCGCCGTCTTCCTTGGTCACCACCTCATACACGCCGGCCGGGCAGTAGCGTTGGGCCGGTTCGTCGTACAGCGGCAGGTTCTTGGCCAGTGGGATGCTCGGATCGGTCAGCTTCAGGTGGCAGGGTTGTTCTTCTTCATGGTTGGTTCCGGAGATGAACACCGAGCTGAGTTTGTCGAAGCTGATCTTGCCGTCCGGTTTCGGGTAGTCGATCTTCTTGCAATCGGCCGCCAACTTCAGGCAGGCATAGTCGGGCTTGTTGTCATGCAGGGTGAACGGCAGCTTGCCGCCAAAGATGTTCTGGTCGAGCCAGTTGAAGCCGCCACCGATGATTGCGCCGTACTTGTGGATGGCTGCGCCGAAGTTGCGGCTGGCGAACAGCTCTTCGTACAGCCAGCTGTTCTTGAAGCTTTCAACGTAAGCGGTCAGTTCATCACCGCCTTCGGACTCGGCGAACAGGCGATCGGCCACGGCATCGGCGGCGAGCATGCCGGATTTCATGGCGGTGTGGCTGCCCTTGATCTTGGCGAAGTTCAGGGTGCCGAGGTCGCAACCGATCAGCGCGCCACCCTTGAAGATCATTTTCGGCAGCGAGTTCAGGCCGCCCTTGCAGATGGCGCGGGCGCCGTAGCTGACGCGCTTGCCGCCTTCCAGGTACTGCTTGAGCACCGGGTGATGCTTGAGGCGTTGGAACTCGTCGAACGGCGACAGGTAGGTGTTGCTGTAGGACAGATCGACGATCAGGCCGACCACCACCTGGTTGTTTTCCAGGTGATAAAGGAAGGAGCCGCCGGTGTTCTCGGTGCCCATGATGTCCAGCGGCCAGCCGGCGGTGTGCACCACCAGGCCGGGTTGATGCTTGGCCGGGTCGATTTCCCAGATTTCCTTCAAGCCGATGCCGTAGTGCTGGGCGTCGGCGTCGCTGTCCAGGTTGAAGCGCTTGATCAGTTGCTTGCCGATATGGCCACGGCAGCCTTCGGCGAACAGCGTGTACTTACCGCGCAGTTCCATGCCTGGCGTGTAGAGGCCTTCCTTCGGGTGGCCTTCGCGGTCGACACCCAGATCGCCGGTGATGATCCCGCGAACCACGCCGTTTTCGTCGAACAGGGCTTCCTGGGCGGCGAAGCCCGGGTAGATTTCCACGCCCAGGTTCTCGGCCTGCTGGGCCAGCCAACGGCAGAGATTGCCGAGGGAAATAATGTAGTTGCCTTCGTTGTGCATGGTCTTGGGCACGAAGAAGTCAGGGATTTTGTTCGCAGTCTCGGCGTTTCTCAGGACATAAATGTCATCGCGCACAACTGGCGTGTTCAGCGGCGCGCCGAGTTCTTTCCAGTCCGGGAACAGTTCATTCAGGGCGCGGGGTTCGAACACCGCACCAGAGAGGATGTGCGCACCGACTTCGGAGCCTTTTTCCACCACGCAGACGCTGATTTCCTTACCGGCTTCGGCGGCCTTCTGCTTCAGGCGGCAGGCGGCAGACAGGCCAGCGGGGCCGGCACCGACGATGACCACGTCGAATTCCATGTATTCGCGTTCCACAGGCTATCTCCTACTCTCAAGGCTCACGGTTTTTCTAATTGGAGGTTGGGCGTTGCATCCATTGTTTCCTTCGAGAAGACGACGAAAGCGACAATGGATGATCCGCGGTTCTCTCTTGGCGGCGCATTATATCTACACCACTCTCAGGGTCCAATACAAACGTTTGTTTGAAATAGCCGCAGGCCAGATAAATCACCGACGTGCGGCTTATGACTGGCCATTTTGCCGTATTGACCGGAATAGGCGTTCCGGTCAAGATACGGGCGGTTTTGCGCTCGCCGTAGGCTGACTGTTGGTTTCAAGAGCACCTCTAAAGACAGGGCGAAGGCAGCACAAAGTGACGTATTGCGTGTTCGGACGCGCAGTTTACACGCCGCGATAATGAATGACTCATCGGTCATCACTGACGAACGGTCTTCACTCCCGTGAGCAAGGTCATGTGTGGTTCATGCCGGCGTTTTTAGAGGTGCCCTTGCGCCCATGAGCATCAACCGCCAGGTTCGCCTAGGCGACTTTCTTTTCACCGGAGAGTAACGAGGAATCCATGAAGGTTCTTGTAGCTGTCAAACGAGTGGTCGACTATAACGTCAAGGTTCGCGTCAAGGCGGACAACTCCGGCGTCGACCTCGCCAACGTCAAGATGTCGATGAACCCTTTCTGCGAAATCGCCGTGGAAGAAGCCGTACGCCTGAAAGAGAAAGGTGTTGCGACTGAAATCGTCGTCGTCTCCATCGGCCCGACCACCGCTCAAGAGCAACTGCGCACCGCGCTGGCTCTGGGTGCCGACCGCGCCATCCTCGTCGAGTCCGCCGAAGAGCTGACTTCCCTGGCCGTTGCCAAACTGTTGAAAGCTGTTGTCGACAAGGAACAGCCTCAGTTGGTGATCCTCGGCAAACAAGCCATCGACAGCGACAACAACCAGACCGGCCAGATGCTCGCGGCATTGAGCGGCTACGGCCAGGGCACCTTCGCGTCGAAAGTCGAAGTGTCCGGCGACAGCGTTGCCGTGACCCGCGAAATCGACGGCGGCGCGCAGACCGTTTCCCTGAAACTGCCGGCCATCGTTACCACCGACCTGCGTTTGAACGAGCCGCGCTACGCGTCCCTGCCAAACATCATGAAAGCCAAGAAGAAGCCGCTTGAAGTGCTGACGCCTGACGCTTTGGGCGTTTCCACCGCCTCCACCAACAAGACCCTGAAAGTCGAAGCGCCGGCTGCACGCAGCGCGGGCATCAAGGTCAAGTCGGTGGCTGAACTGGTCGAGAAACTGAAAAACGAAGCGAAGGTGATCTGATCATGACTATCCTCGTAATCGCCGAACACGATAACAAGGCGCTGGCCCCGGCCACGCTGAACACCGTTGCTGCCGCTGCCAAGATCGGTGGCGACATCCACGTCCTGGTAGCCGGGCAGGGCGCTGGCGCCGTTGCCGAAGCCGCCGCGAAAATCGCCGGCGTGGCCAAAGTGCTGTCGGCCGACAACGCCGCCTACGCACACCAGTTGCCGGAAAACGTTGCGCCGTTGGTAGCCGAGCTTGGCAAGGGCTACAGCCACATCCTGGCTGCCGCTACATCCAACGGCAAGAACATCCTGCCGCGGGTTGCCGCTGCCCTGGACGTCGACCAAATCTCCGAGATCATCTCGGTGGAAAGTGCCGACACCTTCCAGCGTCCGATCTACGCCGGTAACGCCATTGCCACCGTGCAATCGACCGCTTCGGTCAAGGTCATCACCGTGCGTGCCACCGGTTTCGATCCGGTTGCCGCCGAAGGTGGTTCCGCTGCCGTTGAAGCCGTAGGCGCTGCCCACGACGCCGGCATTTCCAGCTTCGTCAACGAAGAACTGGCCAAGTCCGATCGTCCTGAGCTGACTGCCGCCAAGATCGTCGTTTCCGGCGGTCGCGGCATGCAGAACGGTGACAACTTCAAGCACTTGTACGCCCTGGCCGACAAGCTGGGTGCTGCCGTCGGCGCTTCCCGCGCAGCGGTCGACGCCGGTTTCGTGCCCAACGACATGCAGGTCGGCCAGACCGGCAAGATCGTTGCGCCACAGCTGTACATCGCCGTCGGTATCTCCGGCGCGATCCAGCACCTGGCCGGCATGAAGGACTCCAAGGTGATCGTCGCGATCAACAAGGACGAAGAAGCGCCGATCTTCCAGGTGGCTGATTACGGCCTGGTCGCGGACTTGTTCGAAGCGGTCCCTGAGTTGGAGAAGCTGGTCTAATCCGGCGTCTTCACTTATAAAGAGCCCGGCCTTTTGGCCGGGCTTTTTATTTATGCGTTGTTTGTTCGAAGGGGAGCATGTCGCCATGGAGTTTCGTCGATTGGCTGGCTGGTCGTTGCTGTGGGCGCTGGCGGGTGTGCCGGGCCTGTCTGTCGCTGCCGGCAAGTGCGAGCGACTGATCGCCACCGGCAGCCCGGATGCGCCGCCTTATCTCTGGCAAGACCCTCAGGATCCCAAGCACCTGATCGGCGCCAGTGCCGACTTGCTGACCCAGGTGGCGGGGGAGTTGGGCATCAAGGTCGAATTGCTCTACGCCGGCAAGCGCGCCCAGGCACTGGACGAGGTGCGCAGCGGGCGCATGGATCTGCTCGCCGACGCCCAGCTGACGCCGACCGGGCTCGATTTCCTGGATTACGTTCATCCCCCCGTGCTGCAGAACGATTACCTGGTCTGGACCCGCAAGGATTCGACACTGGTCGTCAATCGGCCTGAGGATCTGCACGGTCATCCCGGTGCCTTGTCGGAAAAGGCTCGTATGACCCAGGAATTTGGCCTTTTTGCCGAGCAGAAACTGTCCCTGGTCCGCACCGCAAACCTGACCCAGGCCTTTCAGAAATTGCTGCTGGGGGAGGTGGAGTATGTCCTCGCCGGGCGCTACTCGGGCTTGGCGATGGCGCAGACACTGGGCATGGCGAACGATTTGCAGGCCGCGCCGCAACCGGTGGATAAACCCGGCCTGTTCCTCGCGGTTTCCCATGACTCCGCCTGCAATGACCCATGGTTGCGCGGACAGCTGGCGCAAAAGATGACAGAATTGGCCGCGTCCGGCCTGACGGAAGCTGTGTTGCAGCGCAATCTCGAACGTTGGAACACACAGTTGCAGCCACCCGTCAGCGCCCCAAAACAGTAGGGAACATTAGTGACTATTCGACCTCTTTTCGCTGCCCTGGCCGTTCTGGCTCTGGCGGGCTGCGCAGCCGATCCGGCGCCGAATGAACAGATCCGCCTGACTGAACAGGCCTTGGAGCAAGCCCGGGCCGTGGGCGCCAACGCCGACGAAGTGCCCGAATTGAAGCTCGCCGAAGAAAAATTCGCCCGGGCACAATCCAACATGGCCGATGCGTCGTACAAGAAGGCACGCATGCGGGCCGAGCAGGCCGAGCTGGACGCACGTCTGGCCGAAGCGAAGGTGCTGACCCTCAAGAGCCAGGAGCAACTGAACGTGCTCGACACCCGCATCAAGCGCTTGCGTAAACAGTTGCGGGAGGATGCCCAATGAAGCACTCCCATGTGTTTGGCGGTTTGATCCTGGTGGGCCTGGCCAGTTTGTACGGTTGCGCGGGTCAGCGCAGCGAAGCAGCACTGGAAAAAGCCAGTACCGATTTCCAGAAGGTGAAGGAAGACGCCAACGTTTTACGCGCAGCGCCCAGGGACGTGATCCGTGCCGGTGAGTCGCTGGCGCGTGCCGATCGCTTGTCCACCTACTGGGGCAGCGGTGAGGATGTCTTGCATTACGCCTACCTCAGCCAGCGCTACAGTGAGATCGCCCGGGAACACAGCAACCAGGTGCTCAACGAAGAGCGCGCGACGAAGCTCGAACTGGAGCGCCAGCGTCTGCAGTTGGCCCTGCGCGAGTCCAAGTTGTTGAGTGTCCAGCAGCAGGGCAAGTGGCTGGAAGAGCAGATCATGGAAATGACCACCACCCAGACCAATCGCGGCCTGGTGATGACCCTCGGTGATGTCCTGTTCGACACCGGCGAGGCTGAACTGAAGAACTCGGCCAACCGGGTCGTGCTCAAGATCGTGCAGTTCCTGCAGCTCAACCCCAAGCGAGTGGTGCGCATCGAAGGCTATACCGACAGCACTGGCGGCAAGCAGGAAAACCTCAAGCTGTCCCGGGACCGCGCGCAGGCGGTGGCGGATGTACTGGTGGACCTGGGGATCGATGACAAGCGCATCCAGGTCGAAGGCTACGGCGACGAGTTCCCGGTGGACGTCAACGCCACCGAGCGTGGCCGGGCGCAGAACCGTCGGGTGGAAATTGTGTTCTCCGACGAAAAAGGCCAGCTCGGCGCTGCCCGCTAAGGGCTGCGTCACTGGAAAACCCGGCCCCTCAGTGGCGTCGGGTTTTTTTGTGCCTGTGGATTACCCACCAGCGCACAGTTGGGGCTGTCACTGCACTGTACGGTCGAGTAATCTGGCAACTGTCCCCGTACACTTCTAAACTGTTCCGGTATCGTTTCCTACAAGAACAACATGCCCGTGAAATCGAGTGCTGCGTCATGACCAACCTCCTGCTCTACCAACGTATTGCTCAGCAACTGGCCGAAGATATCCGCCGTGGTGTGTATCAACCCGGTGAACGCGTGCCGTCGGTGCGCAAGATGAGCTCGCAGCTCAACGTCAGCCATGCGACGGTGTTGCAGGCCTATGCCAACCTTGAGGACCAGGGGCTGATTCGTGCGCGGCCGCAATCGGGTTATTACGTGCACCAGACGCCAGCGCTTACGGCGCCGACGCCGGATATTGCCCGGGTCGAGCGTCCGGGGCTGGTGACTCGCAGCAGCATCATCCAGCAGGTATTGGTCGAGTCCCGTCGCGAAGGGGTGTTTCCGTTGGGGGCGGCGGTGCCGAGTGTGGATTACCTGCCTGTACGGGCATTGCATCAGCAATTGGCCAAGGTCACGCGCTTCCACAGCCCGCGGGCGTTCAGCTACATGTTCAGCCCGGGCTTCGAACCGTTGCGTCGTCAGGTGGCGATTCGCATGCGCGATGCCGGTGTCGTGGTGGACCCATCCGAAGTGGTGATTACCCACGGCTGCGTCGACGCGTTGCAGATGTCGCTGCGGGTACTGACCCGGCCCGGGGACCTGATCGCCGCCGAATCGCCTACCTACTATGGTTTGCTGCAACTGGCGGATCTGTTGGGCCTCAAGGTCATCGAGATCCCCAGCGACCCGGTCACCGGCATGAGCCTGGAGGCCCTGCAACTGGCGGCCAACCAATGGTCGATCAAGGCGCTGGTGCTGACCACGCGGCTGAGCAACCCCCTCGGCGGGACCATGCCTGAAGAGCGGCAGAAGCAACTATTGCGCCTGGCGTCGGATTTCGACATTCAGGTTGTCGAGGATGACATCTACGGCGAGCTGATGTTCGAGCAGGGTCGCACCAAGGCGCTCAAGGCCTACGACCGGCTGGATCGGGTCATCTACTGTTCGAGCTTTTCCAAGACGTTGTCGCCGGGTGTGCGCATCGGCTGGATGATCGCCGGGAAATTCCAGCAGGAGATCCAGCGGCTGCAGACGTTCAGTACCCATTCGGCGTGCAGCGTCACGCAGATGGGCATCGCGGCCTATCTGGAGAATGGCGGCTACGACCGGCACCTGCGCTATATCCGCCAGGAGTACCGCAAGAACCTCAGCGCCTTTCAGTTGGCGGTGCAGCAGTACTTCCCCGAAGGTACGCAAATGAGCCGTCCCACCGGTGGCTTTATCCTGTGGGTCAGCCTGCCGGGGCGGGTCAATACCCAGGAGCTGCACGTCCGGGCCTTGCAGCAAGGGATCAGCATTGCGCCGGGGTTGATCTTCAGTAACACCGAGCAGTTCAACCACTGCATTCGCCTGAACTGCGGCATCCCCTGGAATCGCGAGGCGGAACGGGCCTTGATGACATTGGGGCTGTTGGCCACTCAACTGTGCCAGGAGACCGCCAGCGGTTTCTTGTAGGTGTCAGCGGGCTTGTCAGCGCCTGATTATCAGGCGAGCATGTACTTCTCTGTCGTAAGTGCCGTTGTCTCTATGAAAGCCATTGCTCCTGCTACCTGGGTTTTGATCGGCCTGCTGACTGCCTTCCACGCCGGAGGTGTCGTGGCGGCTTCAGTGCAAGAAAAACCGGCCGCCAGCGCCACGAAAAATGCGTCGAAAAAGCCACCGACAGTGAAAAAAGCCCCCGCTAAAAAAGCGGCTCCCATGCAGAAGAAACGGGCGCCTATCGCCTCAAAGAGCAAATCGGCCCATGAGGTTGCCAAGACGCCGTTACCACCAGCCGACCTGGATCTGAGCCTGCCCCATGACATGGTTCAGAAGCTGCAGCCACCCGGCACGGTGCCACTGCCCAAGCGTGAGCCGTTGCTGCCCTCCATGTTCGGGACGAAACCTGACCCATTCCAGCTCAATGGGCGTCTGCTGAATAACGAAATGCAGCTGCCCCTGCGTAATTCGGAACGCCGGGAAGTGGAAGGTGCGGCCCTGGATTTCGAGTTCAAGCAGTAGGTCTTCGAAAGATAAATGCAGTTCGTCGCTGACTGTTCGGTCATCCTTCCATTGGGCGAAAAAACACGCAGGCGGTAATTTAAAACGAGTGTTTAAGCCGTTACTCTGTGTTCCGTTATTGAGCCATTACCCGTGAGGATGTTGTCGTCATGAAATGCCGTGAAGGCTGTGGCGCTTGCTGCATTGCTCCTTCCATCAGTTCGCCGATCCCAGGCATGCCCCACGGCAAGCCGGCGGGAGAACGTTGCGTGCAATTGTCGGTCGATAACCTGTGCCGGATTTTCGGCCAGCCGGAGCGTCCAGCGGTGTGCTCGGGGTTCGCGGCCGACATTGAGGTCTGCGGCAACAGCAGTGAGCAAGCTCTCCGGCTGCTCGGGTGGTGGGAGCAGGCCACGGCGGTGTGATGGGTCAATGGACAGGGCTGGGTGCTGAGGCCCGATGACGAAACTCAAATGACCGGACTTCGACAATAAGGAAAAAAATTATGGGTTCGCTGCATCGTATGGCTGTGTTGTGTGGCTTGACCGCATTGTTGGCAACCGCAACTGCGCAGGCGGAAGACTGGCAGGTCGCCAAGGAGCAGGACGGTATCAAGGTTTCACTCAGTGAAGTGGCCGGTTCCAAGTACAAGGCCTACCGCGGCGTGACCGTCATGAAGACCACCATGACCAAGCTGCGGGCCCTGCAGGAGGATGTCTCGGGTGCCTGTGCCTGGATTCACGAGTGCAACACCCAGAAGCTGCTCAAGCACGAAGGCAACCAGAGCTGGACCTATACCCAGTTCAATACGCCATGGCCGGTCACGTCCCGGGATTCGGTGCTGCAGGTCACCACGGTTGAAGGCGCCGATGGCAGCCTGACCCGTAACCTCAAGGGCGTGCCGACCTACCTGCCGGAAGAGAAGGGATTTGTGCGGGTGGCCCAGGTCGATGGTTTCTGGAAGTTCACGCCCAAGGGCGCGGACCAGATCGAGGTGACGTATCAGGTCCACACCGAACCCGGTGGTGATGTGCCGTCCTGGCTGGCCAACAAATTCGTGGTGGATGCGCCGTTCAACACCTTGAAAGCCCTGAGGGAACGTGCCGAGAAGTAATCGGCAGGCCTGATGGATGTCCACACCGAGACCGCCCGCGAGGCGGTCTTTTCATAGGTGCCGTCCGGTGGCTCAGCGGAACGATTATTCACCCTCAAATGTCGAGATAGAGGTAAGCCCGGCCATGAATTGATCGAGGAGACACCAATGCAAAAGTGGGAAATCACGTTCGTTGATGACCATGGCGAAGCGATCGCCGAGCAGTTCGACTATGACCAGGAGCCCACCATGGAGCAGGCAGCTCAGCTGATTCGCGAAAGACTGCTTCCGGTGCCCGCCAAGCTGGATCTCAATGACCTGGAAGGGCGAACCGCCGAGCCGACGGTCAAGAACCTCAAATCCCAGCACAGCATTGAAATCATCAGCATTACACCGATTTCATGAAGTTCGTGGCCTGGCCCCGCTTGGCAGTGGCCATCACTTACGGCTACTCTGCAATGGAGATCAGCGAAAGGATCGCCAAGGTCCGGTCTTGTCAGCTACATGCTTGTGTCCCGACGGTCATTTGATGCCGTATCGCTTGCAACCGACTGGTTGCCCGCACGGGAAGACGGAAAGTCTATCCATCGATCTGAGGAGGACGTTTCATGAGCACAGCCTATCAAGAAGACATCAGCACCAGCGTGCTGCGCCGCATGAAAGAAGGCGGGTTCGACTTCTCACAATTCCATCCTATCGAGTTCTACGCCATTTTCCCGGACGAGGAGCGGGCGCGCAGGGCGGCGGGTCATTTTCGGGGTGAGTCGTTGAATGCACAGATCAGCGCACGGGACGACGGAGCCTGGTCATTGGAACTGAGCCGGGTGATGTATGCCACCTACGATGACATTGGAGATTTCGAGCAGGACTTCGAAGCGGTGGTGGAGCCTTTGGGCGGCATCATTGAGGGTTGGGGGGTGAAGCAGGAGATCCGGCGTCTCCAGGCCTGATATCCAGACCCTGTCACGAGAACGACGGCTGATCTTCGGGTTGGCCGTTTTTATCTGTGCAAGCCTGTCGCCGAGCACAGGCAGTTGGGCAACGCGATCCACACTTCCTATCTGGAGGTCATATGAGACTTTCGATCCGCCACGAAACGGCCTACCACTACGAGCACCAGGTTCGCGCCAGTATCCAGTACCTGCGCCTGACGCCCCACGACAGCGAACGCCAGCATGTGCTGAGCTGGCAGCTCGATTTGCCTCGGCCGGTGCGTGCGCAGTTGGACCCGTTCGGCAACGTCCTCCACGTCCTGACCCTGGACGAGCCTCACGAAACGATCATCATCGGTGCGCGCGGCCAGGTGGACATCGACCCATTGCGCGAGGCCGAGCATGAGGAGCAATCAGCCTTGCCGTTCCTGCGCTTCACCCGGCTGACCGAAGCGGACGAGGCCCTTCGCGATTTCGCGCGGGAGCAATGCAGGCAGCGTCGCGATCGTACGGCGCTGATCGACCTGATGCATGGGGTGAACCAGCATATGGCGTACACCCCCGGTTCCACCGAGGTGGAAACCAGCGCGGCCCAGGCGTTCGCCGGCCGCAGCGGGGTGTGCCAGGACCACACCCACGTATTCCTGGCTTGCGCCCGCAGCCTGGGCATACCGGCACGCTATGTGTCCGGCTACGTGTACAGCGGGGACAGCGAACACCTGGCCAGCCACGCCTGGGCCGAAGCCTGGCTCGAGGACGCCTGGTACAGCTTCGACGTGACTCACCAATTGTCTCGTCCGGAGCGGCACTTGAAACTGGCCGTTGGCCTGGATTACCTGGATGCCTGCCCGGTGCGTGGCCTGCGGCGTGGCGGCGGTGAGCAGATGCGGGCTAGGGTGGCCGTGACGCCGGCGCCGGTGATCACGGTGCAGCAGCAATAACGCAGAAACCGGCTTGGAATTTACCGTGGCGAGGGAGCAAGCGCCCTCGCCACAGGGATGATCCTACTGACTCAACGGCTGCTTACGCCCCGCCATATGCTTCAGATACCCCACCAACAAATCCAGCTCTGTGTCTGGCAACACCGCCGCCGAAAACGCCGGCATCTTGCCCTGCGGCCAATGACGCAGGCCCTGCGGATCCCGGATATAGCGCTTGAGGAAATCCCCCGAGAAATATTCCGTGGGATTGAAGGGGATATTCAGGTCCGGGCCAAACTGGGCGTCGCCTGCACCATTGAGCCGATGGCACGCCAGGCAGTTCTTCTGGAACAGTTCGAAGCCCTTGTTGACCGGATCGTCCTTGGCCAGGGTAGGCGCCGGCAGCAGGGCCGGGAAGCGCTCGGCCACGGCTGACAGGCGCTTGATGCTCGCCACCGCGTATGGCCATTGTTCCGGGCTGATATGACCCGCCTGGGGATCGGTCCAGACCAGGTAGAAAGGCCCTGCGCTGGGCTTGCCATCGCCGAGGGATGGCCAAGGGGCGGCCGGATCCTCGATGGCCAACCAGGCGCGGGCGCCGTTCTTGTTGAGTAAGGGGGCGGCGGACATTTCGGCGGCGAAGCCGTCCAGGGCCACGGCCTGCAAATGGTCATCCGGCTGGACACCGGCCAGCAGCGCCGTCAATGGCACCGCACGATAGCTCATCGGCTTCTTGTAGGAAACGTCGTCGGGTATCTGGACCGTTCTGGCTTCAGGATGCTTGAGCAGTTCTTCGGTTTGCCAGGTACGCGCAGCCGCGCCCAACTCCAGCACCAGTTGGGCGGCATACAGGGGCGTGCTGAGCAGCAACGCCCCGAGCAGGATGAGAGCTTTCAATGAATCGCCTTCCATGTCGAGAGAGTGGCGCAAAGGTTGGCACAGCCAACGCCGCTCGAACAACGAGCCCGTCACATTTTTTGACGACACAGTGGAGAGCGATACCACTCACTGATGATGCAGACCACTAGGCGCAATGCTCAGCCGATCACTTTGGGAATATTCGGCAAAATCAACAGCAGCGTCGTGGCGAAGAGAATGAGTCCGGCTTGGCGAACTTTCGAATGTTTGAACATGGCTGACCCGCCTTTTTTGTTATTTCCTGAGGCCAGCCTGCATAACTCCATGACGGCTGGCATTGCACTTCCTGTCTGACAAGCGCCTCGGCAAAACCCGACGACTCTCTTGTACAAGGATTACATTAGGGGCCGCAGCCGCTTTGGCTTAGATCCAATTCGTATCAGTGTTCAACCAGTCGCTACAAAAACGGCATGAGGCCCATTGCCACCTTCTTGCGGGTCCTCTGGCTAGACAGCTCGCGTTCCTGAATCGGTTAACCCGATAGCACGCTACCGTTCGTCTGACCGTTGTTCGTCAATGCGCTTGAGCACTCGGGTCATTGAATCCGGCGCCGCTGGGCTTATGGTTGGAGGCATTGCGTGATCCACAGTGGTTCGAGGATGTCATGACCCAAGCTTTGATTTTCGATGCCTTGCGCACCCCCCGTGGCAAGGGCAAGGCCGATGGTGCCCTGCACAGCGTCAAGCCGGTGAGCCTGGTGGGCGGGTTGCTCCGCGCCCTGGCGCAGCGCATGGACCTGGACACCTGCCAGGTCGACGACATCGTGCTCGGTTGCGTGACGCCGGTAGGCGAGCAGGGGGCCGATATTGCCAAGACCGCCGCCTTGATGGCTGACTGGGACGTCAGTGTCGCGGGTGTCCAGCTCAACCGGTTCTGCGCCTCCGGTCTTGAAGCGGTGAACCTGGCGGCCATGAAAGTGCGCTCCGGGTTCGAGGACCTGGTGGTGGCCGGTGGCGTCGAGTCGATGTCCCGGGTGCCCATGGGAAGCGACGGCGGGGCCTGGGCGCTGGACCCGCAATCCAACCTGCACGGTCACTTCGTCCCCCAGGGTATCGGTGCCGACCTGATCGCCACGCTGGAAGGCTTCAGTCGCGAAGACGTCGATGCCTACGCGCTGTACTCCCAGCAAAAAGCCGCGCGGGCCCGGGCCGATGGCTCTTTCGATAAGTCCCTGGTGGCGGTACGGGACCAGAACGGCATCGTGTTGCTGGACCATGATGAATTCATCCGCGCCGATTCGACCCTTGAAGGCCTGGGCAGGCTCAAGCCGAGTTTCGAAGCCGTGGGCCAGATGGGTTTCGACGCCACGGCGCTGCGGGTCTACAGCCATGTCGAGCGGATCGATCATGTGCACACCCCCGGCAACAGTTCCGGGATCGTCGATGGTGCAGCGCTGATGCTGGTCGGTTCCGAAGCCAAGGGGCGGGCCCTGGGCCTGCAGCCCCGGGCGCGGATCGTCGCCACGGCTGTCACCAGCACCGATCCGACCATCATGCTCACCGGCCCGGCGCCGGCCACTCGCAAAGCCTTGGCCAAGGCCGGGTTGCGGGTGGAGGACATCGACCTGTTCGAGGTCAACGAAGCCTTCGCCTCGGTGGTGCTCAAGTTCATCAAGGACATGGCCATCGACCCCGCCAGGGTCAACGTCAACGGCGGTTCCATCGCCATGGGGCACCCTTTGGGAGCAACGGGGTGCGCCATCCTCGGTACCCTGCTCGACGAGTTGGAGGTCCGTCGCCTGCGCTACGGGCTGGCGACCCTGTGTGTGGGCGGCGGCATGGGCATCGCCACTGTCATCGAACGCCTCTGAGCCGACTTCAAGGAACCATTTCAATGACCGCTGCCATTCGTTATGAAACCGGCCAGGACCGGATCGTCGTCCTGACGATGGACTTGCCTGGCCAGAGCGCCAACACCATGAACGCTGTGTACCGGGAGGCCATGGCCGCCTGCGTGGCCCGCCTGCTTGCCGAAAGAGATTCGATCGCCGGCGTGATCATCACCTCGGCCAAGCAGACCTTTTTCGCCGGTGGCGATCTCAATGAGCTGGTCGCGGTCGGCAAGCCCGAGGCCAAGGCTTTCTACGAGATGATCCTGGGGCTCAAGGCGCAACTGCGCGCCCTCGAGACGCTAGGCAAACCGGTGGTGGCCGCTATCAACGGTGCAGCGCTCGGCGGCGGTTGGGAGCTCTGCCTGGCTTGCCATCATCGCGTGGCGCTGGATCATCCGTCGGTGCAAATCGGGCTGCCGGAAGTCACCCTGGGCCTGCTGCCGGGCGGCGGCGGGGTGGTGCGGATGGTGCGCCTGCTCGGCCTGGAGAAAGCCTTGCCGTATCTGCTCGAAGGCAAGCGGGTTAGCCCTCGACAAGCCCTGCAGGCCGGGTTGATCGATGAACTGGCGGTCGATCGTGACGAACTGATGGCCAAGGCTCGGGACTGGATTCATGCCAACCCGAACGCGGTCCAACCTTGGGACGTAAAGGGGTATCGGATCCCCGGGGGCACGCCGTCCGATCCGAGCGTCGCGCAGACCCTGGCGATTGCCCCTTCGATCCTGCGCAACAGGACCCAGGGTTGCCTGCCGGCGCCGGAGAAAATCCTATGTGCCGCAGTGGAAAGCGCCCAGGTGGGGTTTGACGCGGCGCACCTGATCGAAACCCGCTATTTCACCGAATTGACCACGGGCCAGATCGCCAAGAACCTGATCGGCACCTTCTGGTTCCAGCTCAACGAGATCAAGGCCGGCGGCTCGCGCCCACAAGGGATTGCACCTTATCTGACAAAAAAAGTCGGGGTGCTCGGCGCCGGCATGATGGGGGCCGGCATTGCCTGTGTCAGCGCCCTGGCCGACATCGAGGTGGTCCTCAAGGACATCGACCTGGCCGCCGCTGAGCAGGGCAAGGCCCGTCTGGCCGCGCTGCTGGACAAGCAGGTCGCCCGCGAGCAGATCACCGTGCAGCAACGCGACGCCACGCTGGCGCGGATCCACATTACTGACAACGATGCGGACCTGTCCGGTTGCGACCTGATCATCGAGGCGGTATTTGAGGATCGTGCCCTGAAAGCCAAGGTGTTGGCGGCCGCCCACGCGGTGGTGGGGCCGGACGCGGTGATCGCCTCCAACACCTCGACTTTACCCATCACCGGCCTGGCTACCGCGATTGCGGACCCGACGAAGTTCATCGGCCTGCATTTCTTCAGCCCGGTGGAAAAAATGCCCCTGGTGGAAATCATCAAGGGTGCCCACACCAGCGATGCAACTCTGGCCCGTGGTTTCGATTTCGTCCGGCAGATCAACAAGACGCCCATAGTGGTCAATGACAGTCGCGGTTTTTTCACGTCGCGGGTATTCGGCACCTTTATCCACGAAGGCATCGCCATGCTCGGTGAGGGAGTGAGCGCGCCGATGATCGAGACCGAGGCCCGCAAGGCCGGGATGCCGGTCGGGCCTCTGGCGGTATCTGACGAAGTTTCCCTCAGCCTGATCAGCCATATCCGTGCCGAAACCGCCAAGGACCTTCAAGCAGAAGGGAAAACCCCGATTGAGCATCCGGCGTTCTCCGTGATTGACTTGCTGCTCAAGGAATACCAGCGACCGGGCAAAGCTGCCGGGGCCGGTTTCTATGAATACCCGGTCGGTGGGCAAAAACATCTGTGGCCGGAGCTCAAACGTCGTTTCGAGGATGCCGACCGGCAGATTCCACCCCAGGACATCCGTGATCGGCTGTTGTTTATCCAGGCCCTGGAAACCGTACGCTGTATGGAGGAGGGCGTGCTCACGTCGACGGCCGATGCCAACGTTGGTTCGGTCTTCGGAATTGGCTTCGCGACCTGGACCGGCGGTGCGTTGCAGTTCATCAACCAGTACGGCCTACAGGATTTTGTCGCCCGGGCCCAGTACCTGTCCGAGCAGTATGGCGAACGTTTCTCACCACCGGCCCTGTTGTTGGAAAAAGCTGTCGGACAGACACTGTTCTGACAGCAGGGGGCTTGCCTTGAGAGGGTGTTTCAAGGCAGGCTCTGGGGTGTGCAATATTCCCATCACCGTGTCAGGTATTTTTTATGTCGCTACGCATCTGCATTCTCGAAACCGATATCCTGCGCCCGGAGCTGGTCGATCAATATCAGGGTTACGGGCAGATGTTCCAGCGGCTGTTTTCACAACAGCCTGTCGCGGCCGATTTCGTCGTATACAACGTCATGGAAGGCCAGTACCCGAGCGATGATGAAGTGTTCGACGCCTACCTGGTGACCGGTAGCAAGGCCGACTCGTTTGGGACCGACCCGTGGATTCAAACCCTCAAGAAGTACCTGCTGGGCCGCTACCAGCGGGGCGACAAACTGCTGGGCGTTTGCTTCGGACACCAATTGCTGGCGCTGTTACTGGGCGGCAAGACCGAACGCGCCACCCAGGGTTGGGGCGTCGGCACCCACCGCTACAAGCTCGCGGCCAAGGCACCGTGGATGAGCCCGGTGAGGGAGGAACTGACCCTGCTGATCAGCCATCAGGACCAGGTCACTCAACTGCCCGAAAACGCCACGGTCATCGCCTCCAGCGATTTCTGCCCGTACGCTGCCTACCACATCAATGATCAGGTGCTGTGCTTCCAGGGCCACCCCGAATTCATCCACGATTACTCCCGGGCGTTGCTGGAGATCCGCCAGCAGCATCTGGGCGAGCAGGTCTACAGCCAGGGCATGGCGAGCCTTGAGCAGGAACATCACGGCACGACCGTGGCCGAGTGGATGATGCGTTTCGTCGCTCATAAACCACAGGCCGAAACAACCCAGGGCTGAAGACTCTGCTGTGGGAGCGGGGTCAATGTGGGAGCGAGCCTGCTCGCGATAGCGATTTATCCGCCACCCCTGTTGTTGCTGACCTGAGGTGGTCAACTTTTTCCGGACACCTCAATCGGTGTTTTTCAGGCTGCTTGCCGCTCATACTGATTGGGCGGTAAATAGCCCAAGGATGAATGGATTCGCCTTCCGTTGTAGAACCGCACGATGTAGTCCGTGATGTCCTTGATCGCTTCGCCATGGTTGGCGTAATCCTTGCGCCAAACACGCTCCATCTTCAGATTCAAGAAGAAGCGCTCCATGACCGCATTGTCCCAGCAGTTGCCCTTGCGACTCATGCTGCAACGCATTCCATGTCGCGTCAGCAAGTCCTGGTAATCCGTACCGGCATACTGGCTGCCTCGATCCGAGTGTGCGATCAGGCCCGGTTCAGGTTGCCTCTGCGCGATGGCCAGTTGCATCGCACTGCATACCAACTCTGCCCGCATGTGGGGTGCCATGGCCCAGCCCACGATTTTGCGTGAGTACAGGTCCATGACGGCCGCCAGGTACAACCAGCCGCTGCGGGTACGGATGTAGGTGATGTCAGCGACCCACGACTGGTTGATGCGCTCGGGATTGAACTGGCGATTGAGCAGGTTCTCAGCCACCGGAAAATTGTGATTGCTGTCAGTGGTATGAACGAACTTGCGCTTCCAGATCGGGCGCAAATCCTGTTGTTTCATCAGGCGGCGGACCTTGTTCCGTCCAACGGAGACGCCAGTGTCACGCAGCGCTTTCACCAAACGACGACTGCCATAACAGTGTTCATTGGACACGAAGGCAGCCTTGAGCTGAGCGGCAACCGAGCACACAGGTTTTGGCTTCAAACGCCTCTGACGAGCTTCGTAAAACCCCGAACGACTGATCCGCAACACCCGGCAGATACGCGCCACCGGGTAGGCCTTGCATTGAATTTGGTGAACCAACTGGTGGATCACTTCAACTCGCGGGCAAAGAAGGCCGTAGCTTTTTTTAATATGTCATTATCCGTCTTCAGTTCGCGGACTTGCTGTTCAAGCTGGCGAATACGCTGCTGGTCGCTGGTCAATGGTTTGCCAATCCCCGTACCGCCCGACTGCTCGGTTTGATACTGCTGAACCCAGCGGCGCACGGCGGTGTCGCTCAGGCCTAAATCGGTACAAACCGAGTTCACGCTCAGACCTTGATCAACAATCATCTTGCAGACCTTCAGCTTGAACTCGGCGTCGAATTTTCTGTATTTCTTAGTCATGGAATATTCCTCAATGGGTGTAGTTTCACCCATTGAGGTGTCCGGGGCCATTAGACCAGCTCAGACCCACCGCTTCGCGAGCAGGCTCGCTCCCACAGGGTTTTGCACACACCGGTCAAATGTGGGAGCGAGCTTGCTCGCGATGACGAAGGGTCAGCCGACATCAACATTGGCTGACCCTCTGCTTGGTTACAACCACCCCGACCGCTTGAAGCTGGCCCACAGCGCGGTGCATCCCACGGTAATCACCCCCAGCACCGTGAAATAGCCGTAGTGCCAACTCAACTCCGGCATGTCCTGGAAGTTCATCCCGTAGATCCCGGCCACTGCCGTCGGAAACGCCAGGATCGCCGCCCATGCCGCGAACTTGCGCTGTACCACGCTCTGGCGTGAGGCTTCGAGCAGTACGCCGACTTCGATGGTCTGGCTGGCAATGTCCGCCAGGGTCGTCAGGTCTTCCATCTGCCGCGTGACATGGATCTGCACATCGCGGAAATACGGACGCATGTTCTTGTCGATAAAAGGAAAGTTCAGCTTCTGCAGTTCTTCGCTGATTTCCACCATCGGCGCTGCGTAGCGACGCAGGCGCAGCACGTCGCGGCGCAAGCTGTGCAGGTTCTGGATGTCCCGTTCGTTCAAGGCGCTGCACAGCACGTGGTGTTCCAGCTCATCGATTTCGTTATGAATGGCTTCGCCCATCGGCTGATAGTTTTCAATCACGAAATCGAGGATGGCATAGAGTACGAAATCTTCCCCATGCTCCAGCAGAAGTGGACGCGCCTCACAGCGTTGTCGGACATGGGCGTAGGAAGCCGAGTGTCCATTGCGGGCGGTGATGATGTAGCCCTTGCCGGCGAAGATATGGGTTTCGATGAATTGCAGCTTGCCGTCCTTGCGTATCGGCGAATACGTGACGATGAACAGCGCATCGCCGAAGGTCTCCAGCTTGGGGCGGCTGTGCTTCTCCATGGCGTCTTCAATCGCCAGTTCGTGCAGGTTGAACTGACGCTGCAGATTGGTCAGCTCCTGGGCAGTGGGCTCTTCAAGGCCGATCCACACAAAATGACCTGGTTTTGCAGCCCAGGCGCTGCCTTCGTCGAGGGTGATATTGGTGATTTTCTTACCGGCGCTGTAAACCGCAGCAGCAACGACTCTACCCATGATCGTGGTTCACTTCTTATTGGAAAATGGCAATAGCAGGCACTGTGCAGCTTAGCGCGCCCTGTTGCTTGAGAGTCAGCAAAATCCGCCGAGTTCTCCAACAAAAAACCGTCCTGGGAGGGGAGGCTGTGCTCAACCTGACTGCAATTGGCTGTCCATCGCTGCGACGCACGCCTGCATTTGCTCGCGGCACTGGGCGATGAGCCGGGGCATGTCATCCAGGGTCAGCCCTTGCGTAGGAATTGCCGGCAGTGAACGTATGAGAATGTCACCACTGCGCCAACGATTCAGGTGCATGTGCTTGATGTAGCGGCTGACGCACACCGGCACAATCGGCACCCCGGCGGCGATCGCCATCTGAAAGGCACCTTTCTTGAACGGCAGCAAATCTCCGCCCAGATTGCGCGTGCCTTCCGGGAACACCCAGATGGAGGTTTTTTCATGCTGCAACGTATGGGTGGTGATCAGCATGGAGCGGCGCGCCTTGATCGCGTTGCCACGGTCGATCAGCACGTTGCCCGCCAGCCAGAACAACTGCCCGAACAGCGGCACCCACTTCAGGCTCTTTTTACCAATGCACACGGTGCGGTGGGGCACCACGTTGCCGAACACGAACAGGTCATAGTTGGATTGGTGGTTGGCGACGATTACACAGCTCTGGGGTTTATCTACCAACGTATCGACGTCGGACCTGACCCGTAGACCCAGAATCCGCATGGCGGGCCACGCATACAACCTTGCGCATAAACGGCTGTTGTCCGGGTTGAACGGTCGGCACACGCCCAGGATCACACCGAGCACCCCCGCCAGGACAAAATGCAGGCCCATCAACGACATACGCAATACGAACAACATCTACAGGCCCACCGGGACAAAAGGTGGCGCAGTGTACGGATGTGCACTGTTTTCGGCAATTGCCCCTATAGAACTCGGAGATGGGCGATGTTCATGGGCATGTTTGCAAAGGCGGGAGAACAGCAGGCTAGAGCGATTACCGGTCTTGTAGCAGCGAGCCTGCTCGCGATGACGGCGGTACATTCAGTCATGATGCAAGCTGATGTACCGCTATCGCGAGCAGGCTCGCTCCCACAGGGTTACCCCTGGTATTCCTGGTCCAGCAGGATCGCGGTGTCCAGGGTTTCCAGCAGTGCCTTGCGCACTTTCAACTTGGTGTTCTTGTGGGCCTTCATGTTGATTTTCTTCAACTGACGCGCCGCTTCCAGCGCCGCCTCCTGCAACTCCTGCGCCGGCACCACCTTATCGAGGAAACCGGCATCCACGGCGCTCTGCGGATTGAACATCTCGCCATTGATGACCGAGCGATGGAACGCAGACTTGCGCAAGCGATCACGGGCCAGCTCGATGCCAGCGTGATGCATGGTCATGCCGATCTGTACTTCATTCAGACCAATGCTGAATGGCCCGTCCACGCCGATGCGGTAGTCCGCCGAGAGCAGCAGGAACGCGCCTTTGGCCACCGCATGGCCAGGGCAAGCGACAATGACGGGGAAGGGGTGTGACAACAGGCGACGGGCCAGGGTCGAGCCGGCGGTGACCAGGCCCACCGCCTCCTTGGGGCCGGCGGTCATCACCTTCAGATCATAACCACCCGACAAGATCCCCGGTTGCCCGGTGATGATCACGATCGCCCGATCCTCCGTCGCCTGATCCAGCGCAGCGTTAAACGCGGCAATGACGTCCGGTGAGATGGCATTGACCTTGCCGTTGTTCAAGGTCAGGGTCGCGATACCGTCTTCGAGATGGTAGGCAATCAGGTCGCTCATGACGCGTTCCTTGTAAGAGAAGTGACGCAGACGTTACCCACCGCCGCAGATCAGGTAAAGCGCCGTGACTGACTCACCGGTCAGCCTCGGGCCGTATAAACAGTCTGTACCGCCCAGTCGGCCGTGTCTGCATCCATGGGGCGGTGTCCGCGCCAACCCGGAGATTGGCCGGTTTGCCCTGTCCCGTCGCGTTTGAAATGCCCGAACACCTTAACCGCATGAAAATTCTGAAAAAAACCTTTGCCATCGGAAAAGCTTTCGACTACATTAGCGCGCCTCGACAGACTGAACAGTTTGCCGAGACACGGTGAAGTGTCCGAGTGGCTTAAGGAGCACGCCTGGAAAGTGTGTATACAGGAAACTGTATCGAGAGTTCGAATCTCTCCTTCACCGCCACATTCTGCAAACACAAACCCCTGATTTTCCTAGAGAAAGTCGGGGGTTTGTGGTTTTTGGCGTCTGGAAAAGGGCCATATGGGACTGGAGGGCAATTTTTTAGCCTCAGATCGCTGTGCTCAATTGGCGGCTATTGACCGCTCAAAATTGGCAAGCGGGAGAGCCGAGTGGCGTAACTCTAATGGATCGGCTAGCTTCCCACAGACGACATAGGGTCGGGTTGAGGAGAATCGAATGGACGTGAAGCGTGAGGTTGCAATGGAGCTTGCATTGGCTGGACTGTTGAAGGCGGCGGGGCCGCATAAAGATGATCTGATTCAACGAGCAAACGCCGTAATTCTCGGCGGGCAAGTCGACGAGTTCGGCGGTGGCACGCAGCACAAATCTGCAGCTTGCACCGTAATCGCTGACATCGCTGGTCGGATTTGATCAGCCTACCATCCGACCGAGCATCGGGCTTGAACGGCGGTCGGGCGGGGAATCCGACATAGGGCCGAGGGAGATTGGTTATGGGTGATCTGAACCTGAATGGATCTCGCGGATATTTCGGTGATCTAGCTAATCCGGCTTACGACGACTTTTGGTGTGCTTACCAAGCGGATAGGCCACTTAATCGGAGTAATTTCTCACTGGTATACAGGCGCTTAATCGCTGCGTCCATTCTGCTGAACCACGTTTCGGACAAGGTAGCGGCAGAACTCTGGCCCATAGTAAAAAATGGCCAAGATCGTCTGAAAAAGTTGGAGCCGCTAATCAAAGCTGTCTCGCCGGTTGCTTTGCTGAAGTTAGATGCATGCCGTCATTTTTCAAATGACTTGAAGCACGTAGCTAATAAACTTCATTCTTTCGACTCAAGACCTCGTAAGCCTGACTATGACGACCCGGGCGAGCATGATGTTTTCTGTTTTTTCATGAAATACCCTAACAAGACCGATTCGGAGGATCTTTGCATCGCTGTGGGCGATGCTTTTCATTTCTGGCGCGGTTACTACTCCCACGAGTTTAGGCTGTAACGCCTGGTCGGTTTATGCCAGTCGTAAAGGGAATAGTCAGCCATAAGCCGTCAGTTCAATAGTTGCGGTCGTCCGAATATGAACCTTTTTGTAGGCAACGAAGCATTCATCAATATAGGGAGCTGAGCATGAGTGACCAGTTCGATCCACAAGGGCGGTATGAGGTGATTGATCCGGAAGGCATAAAAATTGGTGAAATCAACCACGGTGAGTATTTCGAAGGCGGCTGGCACGCTGGCGGTATTAAAGATAAACAGTTCTACTACGACGGCGCACTGGCTGGCCGAGTGGAGGGATTAACGTTAGTGCGACTCGATCCCCCAGGTGCGCCTGAAACACGTTTTACGTTGGTGCCGACGAAGTAGGGCCGACCGAATTACTGAACGACTCTGCCCGGACGACTATCCTTATTGGGCCAATCGTAGGAGCAAGAACGATGCAGTTGCATGAAGTGGACGTGATTCAGGAGCTATTCAGCGTTAAGGATGTCAACGAAGCACTGGCCGACGGTTGGCGGATTGTCGCTGTGACATCCTCGGCTGAGCTGGCAACTGGCGAATCGGCGCCGGTTGCTTGCTATGTTATGGGCCGCAGGATTAAGAAACCCCAGCCTACCCTTACCGGAGCGGACATCGCCCGTGCGCACAAGCGCAGCTGATGCTCTGCGGATAACGCCACTTATGTAAAGGTCAACCTTTTTGATCAGGAGCAAAGCTTTCATCGACCAAGCGTTGATGGCAAAAACGTAAAAAGACGCCGTAGGCGTCTCTTTTTTGGTAACGCAGATCCAGACACCACTTACGAACCGCCTTGCGCGGTTACGGCTTTTGCCGCTGGGAAGCGCTCAATCTCATCTGGTCAGTCGCTTCGACGGGGCGAAATCTAGAGAAAATTGGCATGCTCGTCAATCGATCCTCGCTGCTAGCTGTTGGGAAGGCCGAGCTGCCCCACTTGAGCCCCGCCCAAATAATCGGTTGGCTATCTGCCTACCTAGCTCCAGCCCTTTCGCCATCAACCAAATCAATTTGTTTATCGGATCATTGGTGAAACCATGTTCATGTAAGCGATTCATGGTCTCGTGCCTTCGGCCGTCTGCGTTGTAAAAAACCGACCGCAAGGGGAATCCCGGTGGCATGGCTCGAGGTATGAAACTACCCTAGACCCCATTGCTCCCCGATTGGAAATGGAAAAAATGAAAAGGATTTCATCGGCAGCGGTCGCATTGACGCTGCTCATCACTTGCTCAACTACCGTTCAAGCTGATGCAGCTTCGCTTAATGAGGCTCGCGTGCTCGTTGCCCAGACTGGACTGGGCAAGAAACTCTCTTCCCTTGCACTGCTGACGGCGAAAAGCACGACAACCTACGCAATGATCGCCGATAAGCTTGGCAATGCCAGCGCGAACAGTGCGCTATCCGACGAGATCAATGCGTTGTTGCCGCAATACCAGCCCAAATGGGATGAGAGCCTTGCCGTAGCTTATGAGAAGTCCTTCTCCGGGGAAGAGTTGTCGTCGCTCGTTGCCCAGGGCCGCGCTTCGAAGTACGCAGCGGAAGTGAAAGAACGGCAAGCCGGAATCGGGCGCTACATGCAGGCCAATGCCCAGCCGATCCTGGTTGCTCTTGTCTCCGATGCGCTTAAGGCGACCTTGTCCAAGCATGTTCAGCAATAGGCTGCGAGGCAACGCAGGGGATCCAGGGTTCCCTGCGAGTTTGCCAGAGGGCATCTGGCAAACAAGGTGGAGTGGGTAGGCATGCCCTGTCGCTAGTGTCCTGCTACTGCGCAGTTCCCAAAAGGTGCAACTTTCCTAATCTTGACTCCGTTATCACGATGTCTATTCTCGCGCGCGGCCATGCTACATAGAGGTCTGGCCCACGCGTGAGAAATACCGATGCCGCTTCTCTCAGATAACAAACCCGCCCATCGATTCGGCCTGTTTTGCGTAGCCAGTTTCCTGCTGTCCATTGCTTACGGCGCCACCTTTCTGGTCTCGTTGCTCGTGTCTACCTTGGGGGGAACTGAGCGCGACGCCGGGCAAGTCTTTGCCGTTGCCATGGTGAGTACGCTCGCGGCGGTGGTGGGCTCGGGGCATTTGATGCAGCGCATCGGCATGGCACGGTGCATGGCCCTGGCTGCCGTCTTTCTGGTCCTTGCATCGTTGGGTTTTGCCCTGCTACCAGGGCTTGGCAACGCGTTGTTGGCTTGCGGTTTGTTGTTGGGGATCGGATGGGGGCTGTTCTATACGGTGGGGCCAATCATGGTCGCGGCCATGATCGAGCCGTCCAGGCGAACTCATTGTTTCGCGCTTCTTTCAGGCAGCATGTTGTCCGGAATCGGCAGCGGACCTTTCGCAGGCAAGCTGGCAAGCCACTGGGGGTTACCTGTCCAGACAGCCTTTTTCTGTGCGGCGGCCTCGGCTGTGCTGGGTGGCTTGTATTTTTGGTGGATCGGAAGGGACTTCGCTGAGTCGCAGCGTCGGTCTGGCAATAAGGTACAACTTGGCCTGAAATCGGCTGTGCAGGTACTGCGCTCACGTTCGGCGTTGTCCATCCTCATGGTGGGTTTGGGAGGCGCGATCTTCGGCGGACTGGGCAGTTTTCAGACCAGTTATGCCGCCAGTCAAGGATTGGACTACTCCCTGTTTTTTCTTGGGTTCATGGGTGCCGCTATCGCTTGTCGGTTGTTGATTGCCGGTTGGGTCGTCAAACGTAATCCATTCGCGACTTCCTGCGCATTGACCACATTGATGTCGATCGCTGTGATGGGTTTCGGTTCGTGGGTTCACGACAGTCTCAGCTATGCATTGACTGCTGCCTTGCTTGGCGTCGGCTATGGTCTTAACTATTCGGTGATTAACGGGCTGGCTGCCAACGAAGCGCCACCGGGATTGACGGCACAGGCGCTCCTGCTTTTCAGTCTGGCGTACTTCATAGGAGTGTTCGGGTTTCCCTTCATCGCTGGCAAGCTCATCAGCAATGTCGGCGTACACGGAATGTTGTTAGGTGTGGGATTGATCGCATTAATTGCCTGGGCCTTGAGTACTGGCCGTTGGTTGGCCTGGCAACTCTGGAAACCGCGAATCCTTCCGGAATGAGAGCTACTCGACGTCTCATGAAAGTTCTATCCAAACGGCTACGCTTGGTTCAGAACAAAAAAGCTGATGAGTGGTCTGTTGAGTGGCCGAAGTCCAACCCACCTGAGGTAGCGCAATGAGTCTGATCGATTGTCCTGAATGCTCTTCCCGTATTTCCGACAAGGCCTACGCTTGCCCTCAATGCGGCAACCCTTTTCGCGAGCCGAGTTTCCGCCTGACGGAGAAAAACGTCGGGCAGATTGCCGGGGTGACCGGCATCTGGCTGACAGCACCGTGGATTGCCCGCATGGTATTCGGCGTGGTGCTGGTGACTGCGGTGGCGGCGGTGTTGATTCTGCGCTGATGCGGGTGGAATGCAGTCTGGGGACACTCATGAAAACGGCTCGTTGAGTAACGAGCCGTTGGCGACGCAATGGGTTTATCACTCAACGCTGCCGCTGGTGACCACCGTGAACTTGCGGCTGAACTCCAGCACTTCACACATTCGTCGCGCAATGGCGCAAGACCCTCGAGGAGTCTGATTTCCAGGCGGGCTGCGCGGTTTTGGCCGTGTCGGTTGAGCAGTATGTGTCCGACCAGATCTAGGCACCAATCCTGGTGAGCTCCAGCTGACGCAAACCACGCTCGGTCACGGCATCGATATAACTTGGATCGCCGTAGATCCGGGCCAGCAGGATCGCCCCCTCGAAATCAGCCACCAATTGCCGCGCCAGGCTTTGCGCTTCGGCCTGGCTGCAGGTAACGCGATAGAGCTCGGCGAACGCGGCAGTCCAATCATCCAGGAAGCGCCGGATCGGTGCCATCAGCTCCACCTTTCCATACGTGGCATCGACGGCAATGACGCCCATCAGGCAACCAATCGAATCATCCTGGAAAAGCCGCTTGGCCTTGCGCCCCATGCGGGCGAGGCGTTCCTGCGCAGACAGGTTCTCATCGAAGGCAATGCTGAACAGCGACTGTTTCAAGCACTCATGCGTCCAGTCCAGCACATCCCGCAAGAGCGCTTCCTTGTTGGGGTAGTGGTGGTAGAAGGACGCCTTGGTCAGGCCGCAGGCGGACGACAATTCGTCCATGGTGGTGCCGTGATAGCCAAGGCGCTTGAAGGTATTGGCGCAGCGCAGCAGCAGCTCATCGCGTGGAATTTTCGGTGGGCGCACGGGTTACTCCTGCTATCAATCATGCAAATTGATTCTACGTCATAAGCCTGGGGCCCTCAATTTGACGGTTACCGAATGTTTGTTTAATTTGTATAAACCGAACGTTCGGTAAGTAATGAAAGGCTGCCTGGATCATTCAGGCTCACCCTCATGAAGCCAGGAGAGTTTTTCCATGAGCGAAGCAAACAGCGGTCCGGGTCGCGTCACCCGGGAGCAGCGCGGGCACCTGTTCCTGATCGGCCTGGATCGGGCCGGCAAGCGCAATGCTTTCGACAGCGCGATGTTGACCGACCTTGCCCTGGCCCTGGGTGAATACGAGCGCGACGGTGAGATGCGTTGCGCCGTCGTGTTTGCCCATGGCGAGCATTTCACCGCCGGCCTCGATCTGATGGAACTGACACCGAAGCTGGCGTCGGGGGCTTTCAAATACCCGGATGAAGGCATTGATCCATGGGGCGTATCGAAGCCGCGTCGTAGCAAACCGGTGGTCGTTGCGGTGCAAGGCACCTGCTGGACCGCGGGCATTGAATTGGTGCTCAACGCCGACATTGCGATCGCCGCCCGTGACGCGCGCTTCGCTCACCTGGAAGTGCTGCGCGGCATTTCACCGTCTGGTGGTTCCACCGTGCGTTTCACCCAGGCTGCCGGTTGGACCGATGCCATGCGCTACATGCTGACCGGCGAAGCGTTCGACGCCGACGATGCGCTGCGCATGCGCCTGCTGGCCGAGGTCGTGGAGCCGGGCCAGGAGCTGGCTCGCGCCATTGAATACGCCGAGCGCATTGCCAAGGCGGCCCCTTTGGCGATCAAGGCCACCTTGCAATCGGCCTTCCACGCCCGCGACGAGGGTGACGATGCGGCACTCTCCCAGCTCAACGAATTGTTGTTCACCCTGATCAAGAGCGAAGACGTGCGTGAAGGCGTCATGGCCATGATGCAGAAGCGTGAACCGGTGTTCAAAGGCCGTTAACTCAAAGGGCAGGGCAAACGATGCAGCAATACCAGGCGCCGTTGGCGGCGCGCAATTTACCCCATGCATCCGTACTGGATCTGGCCATGATCGAGCCATTGACGTTGGTGGCTGACGATGGCTATCGGCTGGCCGCTACCCGATATTCGGCTCGGGGACGATTGCAGGGCAATCTCATCATGGCCGGTGCGACCGGCGTGCAACAGCGCTTCTACCGCCGCTTCGCCGAGCATGCCAGCAAACAGGGTTTCAATGTCCTGACGATGGATTACCGGGGCGTCGGGGCGTCCGGGCCAGATTCCTTGAAAGGCTTCGAAATGTCCTATCTCGATTGGGGACTGCGCGACCTGGCAGCGGCCGTCGAGTACATGGACGATGGCGTGACCCCGCTGTATTGGGTCGGCCACTCTTTTGGCGGGCATGCATTGGGATTACTGCCCAATCACCACAAGGTCACCGCGGCCTATTGCTTCGGTACCGGCGCTGGGTGGGCTGGGTGGATGCCCAGGCTGGAGGCGTTCAAGGTTCGCTTGCTGTGGCGGTGCGTCCTGCCGCTGATCGTCGCGTACAAGGGCTACATGGCCTGGAGCGTGCTGGGCATGGGCGACGACCTGCCGCTGGGTGTCTACAAGGACTGGCGGCGCTGGTGCGTCTACCCCCATTACTTCTTCGACGACCCGTCAATGACCCATGTCGCCGCACTTTATGCACAGGTGCGCACGCCCTGCGTGTTTGCCAATGCGGTGGACGATCCCTGGGCGCCGCCTGTCTCGCGGGACGCATTCATCAAGGGCTATCGCAATGCTCCGTTTCGGGTACGTGACCTCCATCCCGAGACGAAAAAACAGCCC
Organism: Pseudomonas sp. B21-056; assembly: GCF_026016325.1. Taxonomy (NCBI): domain Bacteria; kingdom Pseudomonadati; phylum Pseudomonadota; class Gammaproteobacteria; order Pseudomonadales; family Pseudomonadaceae; genus Pseudomonas; species Pseudomonas sp. B21-056. Next base: position 4,514,668 of record NZ_CP087203.1, on the reverse strand, counting down.
ATCGGCCACATGGGGTATTTCCGGCCGTCGGCAGAGCCCCTCTGGGATGAAGTGCTCAATTGGCTCGTTACACAGAAGCGGCAGGCCGTGGGGCGAGCCGATGCCTTTGTTGCCGAAGCCGTGTCCGGTCGATAACAACCACAGGAATCCCTCATGACCTTCACAGAAATCGAATATGAAACCCATGGTCCGGTCAGGATCATTCGCTTCAACCGCCCGGAAAAGCGCAATTGCATCGGCCCCACCACGCACCTGGAGCTGGTGGAAGCCTGGACACGCTTTCGGGACGATCCAGAGGCGCTGGTTGCCATCATCACTGGTGCCGGTGAAAAGGCTTTCTGTGCCGGTGGAGACCTTGAAGCAGGTTTCGCCCTCGCGCCCTCCACAGCGGAGGAAATTGCTGCGCACGACAGGGGGGAGCGCCCGGGCATTCTTGGGCCCAGTCGCTGGACCAACATCTATAAACCGGTGATCGCCGCAGTGAACGGTGTTGCCTACGCCGGTGGCCTGGAGTGGGCCTGCTTTGCCGACATGCGCATTGCCGAAGAACACGCGTCCTTTGGCGTGACCTGCCGGCGTTGGAACATCGGTCTCGCCGATGGTGGCAGCCAGCGCCTGCCCAGGATTGTGGGGATGGGCCGGGCGATGGAGATGATCCTCACCGGCAAGGTCATCGGCGCCGCAGAGGCACTCAACATCGGTCTGGCCAATGAAGTCGTGCCTAGCGGACAGTCACTGGCACGAGCCATGGAGTTGGCGCACTTTCTCTGCACCCTGCCGCAACCTGCCATGCGCTCGGACAAGGAGGCCGCGGTCCGAGGCTATGGCCAGCCTTTGGCGGAAGGCTTGCGCATCGAGGCGGAATGTTTCAACCGCTCGATACACCAGCAGGAAACCCGTGAAGGCCTACGCCGTTTCCTGGAGCGCGACCATCCCGACCGCAGGCGTGACGTACCCACCAGGACACCTGGGTTGATCCGGGACTAAGCCAACAGTCGTGCGGTTTGAAACCGCGTTTGCCCGCTGCTGTCGTCAAATCGGTAGCGGCCCTCAGCAGCGGTCACGTATTCAACGCCGACTGCGGCGTATCCGGATTCAACTGCTGCTTTCTGAACTGCCCCGGCGGCTGGCCGTGGATCTGACGAAAGCGCCGTGAAAAATAAGCCTCGTCGGCGAACCCGCACAACCGCGCCACTTCACCCACGGGGCGCGTTCCATTGAGCAGGTAGTTGCGCGCCGCGTGCATCCTGCGCTCGAGCACCAGCTCGGTGAAGGTCTTGCCGATTTCCTTGCGCAGCCAGTGGGTCAAGTAGGTCGGCGACAGATAGGTCGCGGCGGCCACCTTGATCAGGTTGAGGTCGGGGTCGGCAATATTCCTGCGCAGGTATTCGGACATTCTGCCCAGTGCATCGCGCCGGCTGATTTCGGCCGCGTTCTCTTCGGCCAACTGCTTGAGCGGCTCGGCATACAAGGCACAGACGCTGCCGATCAGTTGCAGCAACAACCCCTTGAGGATCTCCCGGGTGCCGAACTGACGGTGCTTGTCCAGGACACGCATCTGCTCGATCAGCCCACAGACTTGAGTGAAATCCTCTTGGCCCAGAATGAAATCCAGATGCTCCTGGAAACGGAACGGTGACAACTCGGGTGCCAGCAGAATCGAGACTTCTTCCAGGTCCATCGGGTCGCACTGCAGGTGTGGCAGCAGGAAGGTCTGGGAGAAGTTGATCACCATGAAATTGCTGTCCGCCGGGTGCGGAATCACATGCACGCGATGGGGCAGGATGAACGCCAGGGTGTTGCGCGGGAACGGGCGCTCGACATGACCGATGTGCTGCACGGTGTCGCCACCCAGGTTGATCTGGATCTGGAAATACTCGTGACGATGGGGGCTGGTTTCGGCGCGCCGTCCCTTCTTGTCGCGGATGTAAAAGTCCGTCAGTTCGCTGCGTTGCTGCATGAAATAGGTGGGGACTTGGCTCGGTGATGACATCGCCTGGGGATCCTCGACAACGGCTTGGGCGACGTGATTGTGAGGGCGTACTCAGCTGAATTTCAACATCTCATACGATGACGTCCATCCGGTACTGAATTTATCTACTCAAGGGAAGAGGGAAGCTTGTCCAAAAAATGATAGGTGCCAGTTATGTATATTTTCTTTTTAAAACAAGCTATTAGTTAAATTTATGGAAATTATCCGCAAAAAATTCAGCGCGGATTTTTTTGGACAGGCTCACCAATCGCGGTCTCCCAGAGAAAAAATGATCTAACGCCTCAATTGATTTCACATGGTTGTACGACCACATTGGCGGCCATGCAGCCGCCTGCTTATCTCCAACAATCAAGGTGCGCTGCTGGCAAGTATTTCGATTCGTCTAACAATAATGAAGGTCCATCCATGTCGAATTCCCACACCTCCCAGACCACCGCGCCGCCGCTGACGGCCAGCGCCCGGGACGCTGCCGGGTCCGCCCGGCTGCCTTCCCGCCGACGTTGGTTCATGCTGTCGTTGCTGTTGATTGCGACGATCATCAACTACATCGATCGGGTGAACATCTCGATTGCGGCCCCCTTCCTGGCCAAGGACCTGGGCCTGGACAAGATCGAAATGGGCCTGATCTTTTCCGCCTTCGCCTGGACCTACGCCATCGCATTGGTGCCCGCCGGGTTCATCGCCGATCGCTTCGGTTCGCGGTTCACTTACGGGGTGTCGCTGATCAGTTGGTCGACGGTCACCGTGTGCCAGGGGTTCGCCACCGGATTCGCTTCGCTGTTTGGCCTGCGCCTGGCCGTCGGTGCGATGGAAGCGCCGGCGTTTCCGGCCAACAGTCGGGCGGTCACAGTGTGGTTTCCGGCGCGGGAGCGGGGCATGGCGAGCAGCATCTACGTCTGCGGCCAATACCTGGGCACGGCGTTGTTTACCGGTGCGCTGCTATGGCTGGCAACCACCTACGACTGGCGACATGTGTTCTACAGCACCGGTGCATTGGGCATTGTTTTCGGCGTGCTCTGGTTGTACCTGTACCGCGATCCGATGAACTGCAAGAAAGTCAGCAAGGAAGAACTGAAGTACATCGAGGCCGGAGGAGGCCTGGTCAAGAGCAGTCAGGAGCGTACCCGTTTCAACTGGCGGCAGATCGCCGAGCTGTTCAGCTATCGGCAGGTCTGGGCGATCTGCATCGGTAAGTTCGCCAGCACGTCGGCACTGTACTTCTTTCTCACCTGGTTCCCGACGTACCTGATCGAAGAGCGTCAACTGACCATGATCAAGGCCGGGATCTTCGCCGTGCTGCCGTTCGTGGGCGCGACGGTGGGTATTCTGCTGGCCGGGATCATTTCCGACCTGCTGATCCGCCGTGGCTGTTCGTTGTCCTTTGCCCGCAAGTTGCCGCTGGTGGTGGGCTCGATGCTGGGCATGTCCATCGTCCTGGTGAACTTCACCGACTCGAACGCCATCTGCATTGCCATCCTGACCATCGCCTTCTTCGCCCAGGGCATTGCCTCGTCCTCATGGGCTGCGGTGTCGGAAGTTGCACCCAAGGAACTCATCGGGCTCACCGGCGGGATCACCAGTCTGGCCGCCAACATCGGTGGCATCGTCACCCCCATCGTGATCGGCGCGATTGTCCACAAGACCGGCTCGTTTGCCTTGGCCTTCTGGTTCATTGGCGGCGTGGCGCTGATCGGCACCTTGTCCTATTCGTTCCTGCTGGGGCGGTTGTATCGCATCGAACTCAAGACCCGCGCCTGAACCCCGTTTTTCTCCAAGACGAGGCGGCTTTTGTCCAACTTTGACAAAGATTGCCGCCGTACGCTGACGCTTCTACCAGGACTTTTATCAGGATGAACATGACCGAATATGTCTTTACCCCGGACCTGCCAGTGACCTTGCCGGTTGTCGGCACCCCGCAGCGTTTTCCCGTCGGTCGGGTGTTTTGTGTCGGTCGCAATTACCCGTGGCCCGATGCCCAGGGGCAGAACCGCTTGCCGCCGGTGTTCTTCATGAAGCCGGCCAGCAGCGTGATGGATGCGGTCGGTGTGGTGCCGTTTCCGTCGGTGACTGAAGAGTTTGTGCATGAAATCGAATTGGTCGTGGCCATCGGTGAAGGCGGCGCGAATATCCCCGAGAGCCAGGCGCTGGCTTATGTGTGGGGCTACGCCGTGGGGCTTGACCTGACGCGCCGAGATGTCCAGCGCCTGGCCAAGCGCAACGGTTTGCCGTGGGAGGGCGCCAAGGTGTTTGACGGCGCCGCGCCGATGACCGCCATCGTGCCGGTCTCCAAGGCGGGTCACCCCGAGGGTGATTTGTGGCTGAACGTGAACGGCCAGGAGCGCCAGCGCGACAGCCTCGACAGCCAGATCTGGTCGGTCAGTGAAATGATCAGCCGAATCTCGCAATCGGTGCCGCTCAGGGCCGGGGATCTGATCATGACCGGCAGCCCATCAGGCGTTGACGAGCTGCGGCCCGGCGACATTATCAGCGCCGGGATCGACGGCATCGGCCAACTGGAAATGCGTGTCGGCCAACGGCCTTGAGCGCGGTACTTATCCACTGATTCGAGAAAGGAAACAGCAGCATGTCCAACCCATTGAAAGTGGCCCTGGTCACCGGCGCCGGCAGTGGCATCGGCCGCGCCGTGGCCCTGGGCTTGATGGAAGACGGATACACATTGGTGTTGGCCGGACGCCGTCCCGAGCCGTTGCAGGCATTGGTCGAGCTGGCGGCCAGCGAGGGGCGGGAAGCGTTGGCGGTGCCCACCGATGTGCGCGATCAGGCGAGTGTCGACGCGCTGTTTGCAACCATCACCGTGACGTTCGGCCGCCTGGACGTGGTGTTCAACAATGCCGGGGTCAATGCGCCCGCCGTGCCGTTGGATGAGCTGACGTTCGAGCAATGGCGCAACGTGATCGACACCAACCTCAACGGAGTTTTCCTTTGTGCCCGTGGGGCCTTCGGATTGATGCGCCGGCAACAGCCACAGGGCGGACGGATCATCAACAACGGTTCGATCTCTGCCCATACCCCGCGTCCGTTCAGCAGCGCCTACACCGCCAGTAAACACGCGGTGCTGGGGCTGACCAAATCCCTGGCCCTGGACGGCCGGGATTTCAACATCGCCTGCAGCCAGATCGACATCGGCAATGCCCTGACCGAAATGTCCGTGCGCATGACCCAGGGCGTGCGCCAGGCCAACGGCACCATCGCCGTAGAGCCGATGGTGGACGTCAAGCACGTGGCCGATGCCGTGCGCTACATCGCTGGCCTGCCGCTGTCGGCCAACGTCCTGAACATGACAGTCATGGCCACGGCCATGCCTTTTGCCGGTCGCGGTTGAGCCGGCTTTTTTATTTGTTTGAGGTATCCATGAAACCAGAAGTCTTGCAGCTCAGCCCGATCCTGATTCCTGAAATCAACACCCGGCTCAATGAGTTGTTTACCGTCAGGCGCTACTTTGAACAGGCCGACAAACCAGCCTATCTGCAGGCGCACGGCGCCCATATCCGTGGCGTGATCACCGGCGGGCATACCGGCATCAGCCAGGCGCTCATGGCGCAACTGCCCAAGCTGGAGGTGGTTGCGGTCAACGGCGTGGGCACCGATGCGGTGGACCTGGCCTACGCCCGGGATCGCGGGATCCGCGTAACCGCCACCATCGGCGCGCTGACCGAAGACGTTGCCGATCTGGCCGTCGGCCTGTTGATCGCCGTGTGCCGCGGCCTGTGCACCGGTGATCGCTATGCGCGCTCGGGCCAATGGCCCCACAGCCCGACGCCGTTGGCACCGTTGCCACTGGCCCGCCAGGTGTCCGGCATGCGCGTCGGCATCGTCGGCATGGGGCGCGTCGGCCGGGCCGTGGCAACGCGACTCGCGGCGTTCGGTTGCACGATCAGCTACACCGATCTGCAACCCATGAGCGATGTGACTCACACCTTCATCGCCGATCTCAAGCAACTGGCCAGCGCCAGCGATGCCCTGATCCTCGCAGCCGCCGCCGACCAGGCCGAAGCCATTATCGATGCCCAGGTACTGAACGCCTTGGGCAAGGGCGGTTACCTGATCAACGTGGCTCGCGGCAAACTGGTCAACGAAGCCGATCTGGTGGCGGCATTGGCCGCTGGCGACATCGCGGGGGCGGGGCTGGATGTGTTCGTCGATGAGCCCAATGTTCCCGAGGCCTTGTTTGGCAACGAGCAAGTGGTCCTGCAACCCCACCGCGCCAGCGCAACGCTGCAGACCCGCACACGAATGGGGGAGATGGTGGTGGCGAGCCTGGTGGACAGTTTTGCCGGGAAAGTGCCGCAGGGGTGTGTGACGGGTTGAGGCTGTCACGCAGGTGTTGAATGTGCCGGCGTCATCGCGAGCGTGCTCGCTCCCACAGGTTTTGCGTCGTACACAGATGTCAGCGCCACGCAGATCCAATGTGGGAGCGAGCCTGCTCGCGATAGCGGTGGGGCGGTATCAAGAGTGCTGGATGATGCCCCCGGCACCGTCGATCAATTAAGCAGATACGGCCGCTAAACACGGCTCTATCCGTGAAACTGATCGAGCAACCACCCCTTCAAGCGCACGCACGCAGGATCATCCTTTTTATCCTCATTGATCATCAGGTACTGCACCGACTCCCTGAGCGCCAGTTCCTGCGCGACTGGCCGGAGCAGGCGGCCCTGTTGCACGAGATGCCTGACCAGATGATCCCAGCCCAGTGCGACGCCTTGATCATCCAGGGTCATTTGCAGGAGGAGGCTGTAGTCGTTGCTACTGAAGTAATGGGGACTTTCCGATACAGGCAGTTGCAAGTCGTGGGACTGGTAGGCGAACCATACATTCCAGTCGATCTGCTCCGACTGTTGGGAGCGACCATAAGGGTTCAGGTCCAGCAGGGTGCTGTTACGCAGGCCTTCCAATGTTCGCAATTGAGGATGCATCTCCAGATAGCGGGGAGTGCACACTGGATAGATGACTTCGTGAAACAGCGCTTGACGCAGGTAGCCGGGGTAATGATCGCTGCTTTTGGCGATGAAGATGTCCGGATTGATGCCTGGCTCCAGGGTCAGGAAGTGCTGGGTGGTGATGACATTCAGGTCAATGTCGGGGTTGGCGCTGAAGAAGTCCTTCAGCTTGTGGGATAGCCAGAGTGTCGACATTGCGGGGGTACAGCACAGGGTGAGGATGTGCTTTTCGCTTTTTTTCCGGCGGATTCTTTCCGTGGCCTGGAAAATATTGAGCAACGACAGCTGCGCGGCATCGAAGAGCGCTGCCCCCGAAGGCGTCAGCTTGAGTTCTCTTCCCGTGCGAATAAGCAGCTCTGTGCCCAGGTAGATTTCCAGATCGCGGATCTGGCGGCTGATCGCCGCCTGAGTGACGCATAACGCCTCCGCCGCCCGGGTAAAGTTGCGATACCTGGCTGCCGCGACAAAGGACCTCATGGCCTTGAACGAGGGCATCTTCATCAGCGCCTGATCAGGCTGGGCGTTTCTTGCCATAACAAAAACTACCTGTTTACCCGGAAAAAAAGTTGGTTCTGCCCATCGGTTTCCGATGCCTACACTCTATCGCACCCTGCCCTGGGTGATGCTGGCACAAGCGACGTTTTGTCGCGGGTTGGCGACGCTTCGGCGCGTACAGCGAACAAGGAAACGAGATGCCCTACCAAAGTGGAAAAGAAGCTTTCATGCAAGGCGTTCGGATGCTCCTTCCATTGATCCCGGGCGTCATCCCATTCGGGCTGGTGACCGGGGTCATGGCCATCGAAATGGGCCTGTCGCCCGGCATGAGCATGGGCATGACGATACTGTTCTATTCCGGCTCCGCCCAGATGGTTGCACTCCAGTTGCTGCACAACGGCGTCATGCCGGCGGCGATCGTGGCCACGGCCCTGGTGATCAACCTGCGTTTCATCATGTACAGCGCTTCCCTGGCCCCGCACCTGCACCATTTTCCCCGTCGCTGGACCTGGCCGATGGCCTACCTGCTTTCGGACCAATCCTATGCGCTGTGCAGCTTGAAATTCTCGTCGGGCGAATTGGGACCATTCGCCCATCATTTCTATGCCGGGACCGCGGTGGCGATGTGGCTGGCCTGGCAACTATCGGTGCTGGCCGGGGTATACCTGGGCGCGAGCATCCCGGACACCTGGTCCTTGAGTTTTGCCATACCCCTTTCCTTCCTGGCGTTGCTCATTCCCGGCCTGCGCAGCGGGGCGAGTTGGGGCGCCGCAGCGGTTGGGGGGCTGCTTGCCGTACTGGCAGTCCAGCTGCCCTACAACCTGGGGTTGATCACCGCGTCCATCGGCGGCGTCCTGGCAGGGTTGCTGATTGAAAGTATTCGCTCAAACCGTGCAACCGCTGAAGGCGTTGAAGGAGAGCCCTCATGAGCGATCTTGCCTTGTGGGGCCTGTTTCTGGCGGCCGGCTTGGGAACCTTCTTCATACGGCTGTCCTTCATCGAGCTTTATGGCCGCTGGCGGATTCCACCCCTGATCCGTCGGGCCTTGATGTACGTGCCGGCGAGCGTATTGGCGGCCCTGGTACTGCCTGCGGTGGTGTATCCCAATGGGCATGGGGCGTTCGTGTTGGCGAATCCTCAGATACCGGCGGCGATTGTGGCAGCGTGGGTGGCCTGGCGGTGGCGCAGTACGCTGCTGACATTGGTGGTGGGGATGGTGGCGTTGTGGGGCGTGAAGTTCATCGGCGTGTGAGCATGTCCTTTCAGTGAAGGCGTCGATGCTTCGGGGAGCAGCGGTCGGTTCTGGAGTGCCGGGTCCGTCCCGGCTGATCTACAATGGCCTCTCTCCAACAGAGGCCGGCCTTTCGTGGATGTGTTTTCCCTGATCTACCAACAACTGATTGAGTGGGTCATCGCGCCTATCACCGAACAGTTCTACAGCATCTTCAGCTTCAATGGCCGCCTCGGGGTTTTGTTCCTCTGTGCTTCCTATGGCGTGGCCTATGGGCTGTTTCGCTTCAGAAAACAGCGCGGCCTGACTGACGCTCATTCGTTCTGGCAGTTTATCGGTGGCAGTCGGGTGTATTTTCATCGCTCTGCGTGGCTGGATTGTCGCTACTACCTGTTGCGCAAGATCCTCAAGCTCGCGCTTGTATTGCCCATCGTTCATCTGGTCGATCCGTACATCCTGCGATCCGGAGACTACCTGGCATTCTTCAACAACCTCTGGGGCGCGCGGCCGCGCCCGGGGGACGGGTTATCGCTGGCTTTGCTCTATGGGCTGGGGGTGTTCCTGGTGAAAGACTTCGCCCACTACTGGGTGCATCGGGCGTTTCACTCACGCTGGTTGTGGGCTTTTCACAAGGTTCATCATTCAGCACCGGTGCTGGTACCGGCGACGGCGAGCCGGATTCATTTTGTGGAGAGGATCGTCGGAAACCTCGGCATCACCGCCTGCCTTGGCCTCTACGTTGGTACTTTCTGGTACCTGAGCGGCGGGGAGATCAGCCACTACAGGTTGTTCGGTGTGACCTACGTGGTGTTCATCTTCAATAGCCTGGCGGCTAATTTGCGCCATACCCACGTCTGGCTGTCATTCGGCCCGGCGCTCGAACACGTGCTGAACAGCCCCGCCCAGCACCAGATCCACCACAGCGATGCGCCCCGTCACTTCAATCGTAACTTCGGCACCAACCTGTCGCTCTGGGACTGGATGTTCGGCACGCTCTATGTCACCAGCGCCCGGCCCGAGCCTCTGCGCTTTGGCACCGGGGAACAGGATCACCAGCGGTACCTGACGGTGTACAGCCTGATTGTCACGCCTTTTGTCGAAATCGCCGGCAAGTTGCTGGGGAAACGCTTGCGAGGGATCAAGACGCAGACGCCGTATTCATAGCGCCTGTCGTTGCAGCGTGGGCAGCCCCTTCAATCTGCCTGAAGCATTGGCTTGTCTGGTTTCAGGGCCGCTTTGCGGCCCAGCGGGGCGGTGCGACGTTTCGCTAAATCCCCTCGCCACAGAGGGCGGCGCCTGACAGAGCGTCACCCGATGTCCAATGATTTGTAGGACATCACCGTAGTCCCACCAGCCTTCCCCGCCACTCACCCACGAATTAATACGCTCCGTCCTTCAGAATCCGTCGCACATTCCCACACCGAGCGGGATAATACGCACCGGTCCGAAGCAGGAGCGCTTCGGACCTCGATTGAATGGGCGGCAGAAGGATCTAACGCAATGACAGACTGGCTGCAAAGCTATGGGGAAATGGCCGAACGGGTGCGGCGCCATGATTGGGCGAGCACACCCCTTGGGTTGCCGACGCAGTGGCCCGATGTATTGAAGACCACCGTGGCGCTCAGTTTCGCCTCCCATTTTCCCCAGGCCATTGTGTGGGGGCCGGACCTGATCATGCTGTACAACGATGCGTTTGTGCCCATCCTCGGCAATAAACCCGATGCGCTGGGCCGGCGGTTCGATGAGGTCTGGCAGGAGGCCTGGAACGAGATCGGCCCGATCGTGCAGGCGGCCTTCGACGGGCAGGCGACCTATATCGAGAACTTCCCCCTCGTCATCGAACGTGGCGACGGTCCCGAGCAAGCCTATTTCACATTCTGCTACAGCCCCATCCGTGACCAGTTCGGCAAGGTCGTGGGCATGCTGGATACTGTCACCGAAACCACCTCGACGGTGTTCATGAACCAGCGCCTGGCTGTGCTGGATGCCATCGGTACTGCCGTGGCGAACGTCACTGATCCGCAGGACATCATGGCGGCCACCACGCGCATCCTGGCGGCGCACCTGAACCTGTCCAATTGCGCTTATGCCGACATGGATGAGGACGAAGACGGCTTCACGATTCGCGGCGACTGGGCCAGGGCGGGCTCGCCCAGTATTGTCGGGCATTATCGGCTGGCGGATTTCGGTCGGTTGGCGGTCACTAACCTTCGAGCCGGCAAGGCCTTGGTGGTGGGCAATAACCTGGCGGAACTGGCGCCGCAGGAAGCGGCGGCGTTCCAGTCCCTCGGCATCGCCGCGACCATTTGCGTCCCGTTGATCAAGGGTGGGCGGTTGACGGCGCTGATGGCGATCCATGACAAGACGCCCCGGTGCTGGTCTTCATACGATCTGGCACTGCTCAAGGAAGTCACCGAGCGATCCTGGGCCCATATCGAGCGCGCCCGTGCGGACGCTGCCGTGCGTGAAGGCCTGGCGGCCCTGGCCGAGTTGAATGCAACGCTTGAGGAGCGGGTCGAGGAACGCAGTACGCGCCTGAAGCAGACTGAAGCTGCGTTGCGCCAGTCGCAAAAGCTCGAGGCCATCGGCCAGCTCACCGGCGGCGTGGCCCATGATTTCAACAACCTGTTGACGATCATCCGTTCTTCCGTCGATTTCCTGCGCATGCCCGACCTGTCCAATGAGCGCCGTCAGCGCTACATGACGGCGGTTTCCGAAACGGTGGACCGTGCCGCCAAGCTGACCAGTCAGCTATTGGCTTTTGCCCGACGCCAGCCGTTGAAACCGGAAGTCATCGATGTCGGCAAGCAGGTGCAGAACCTGGGAGACATGCTGGAAACCATCACAGGGGCGCGGATGCAGGTCAAGGTCGAGGTGTGCGACCGACCGTGTTACATCCGCGCGGACCTGAGCCAGTTTGAAACGGCCCTGATCAATATGGCCTTGAATGCCCGGGATGCCATGAGTGGCCAGGGCACGTTGTGGCTTCGACTCAAATGCGGTGAAGGCATGCCGCCGATCCGTGGTCATGCGGGGTCCGGCCAGCCCTTTGTCGCGGTAGCCCTGGCGGACACCGGTACTGGCATTGCCTCAGAAGACCTCGAACACATTTTCGAACCCTTCTTCACCACCAAGGAGGTGGGCAAGGGCACGGGGTTGGGGTTGTCCCAGGTGTTCGGCTTTGCCAAGCAGTCCGGTGGCAATGTCGACGTTTCGACCGTGGTTGACGAGGGCACCGTGTTTACGCTGTTCCTTCCGGAAGTCGAAGCCGAAAAACTGCATGACCCCGCCCGGGAAGAAACCATGCACCTGATCCTGGAAAAGGGCAGGCGCCGGGTGTTGATCGTGGAGGACAACCTGGAGGTAGGGCGTTTTGCCAATCAGATCCTGCAAGACCTGGGCTACGAAACCGCCTGGGCAACCAACGCCGAGGAGGCGCTGGAGATGGTCGGCCCGGACGCTGCTGCATTCGATGCGATATTTTCCGATGTGGTCATGCCCGGCATCAGCGGCATTGCCCTGGCCCGGGAGCTGCGTCGGCGCCGCAAGGATCTGCCGGTGATCCTCACGTCGGGCTACAGCGAGGAACTGGCCTATAGTGGTCATGAGGGGTTTGAGTTCTTGTCCAAACCCTATTCCGCCGACCAGGTTTCCCGGGTTTTGAGCCGGACAATGCGCGCTACCGATTGAGTGTTTCCCTTTTGAAACAGTGAGTTCCATTCGTCGGGCAGTGCTGTCATGGCCGTGCGGTCTGTTGCTGACCGACTAGTCTCAAGCTCGTGAAGGTCGATATGGTTCAGGCAATCGGTTGATGCCGGTATCGATCTCGATGAAAAGGGGAAAGGCGATGGGAGCACCGTACAGCGAGGAAAACGCAGCCGTATACCCGATCAATGAAGGGCTGCAGTGTGGTCAATCGGCGTATCGGTCGGACTTTGGCGACGAGCCGATCAAGTCCATCCGGACGAAGGTTGCGAAGGTACAGCGAGGGGAAAAAGCCAAGTTCCTGCCCAGGGTACCTGCCAGCAAATAACTCAAACACAACCCCGCCACTGAAGTCATTCAATGGAATGAGCCTGTGGCGAGGGGCTTGCTCCCTCGCTTCAGAGCATTCCTGTCGTTGGTGTAGATATTTCTACTCTTTTTCCTACGAGCGATTTCTTTCACGTTTCTTTCACACTCGGAAACGTAGGCTGAGCTCATCCGTTAGAAAGCAGTACCTGCCCGTTTCCCCAGCGGGCTTTTTTTTGCCTGTCATAAAACTCCCCCTGCATTCGTTGTCCAACCAGCATGGTTGATGCCGTTTGGCGTAAACTCGCGCCCCGCGCGCACCGGCCATCTTTCCCGATGCGGCATTCTTGAGGTTTTTATCATGCGTTTGACTTTGTCCACCCTGGTGCTTGGGCTTGTGGTTGCTCAAGGTGCGATGGCGGCTGGTGATGGTACTGCTGCAATCGGCGGTGGCCTTGGCGGTGTATTGGGTAATGTGGTTGGCCAGCAGATGGGCGGCAGCACAGGCGCAGCGATTGGCGCCGGTGTCGGCGGCGCGGCGGGCAGTGCGGTGGGGGCTCGCAAGGGCAGCCGCACGGAAGCAGCCATTGGCGGCGGCCTGGGGTCGGCCGGTGGTTCGATTGTCGGTAACCGCCTGGGCGGCTCCACCGGGTCGACCATTGGTGCAGGCATTGGCGGTGCGGCAGGTGGTGCGCTGGGCAGCAACCTGTCCAACGACAACGACCGTCATTCCGGCAAGAAGTACAAGCATAAAAGAAAGCATCGCTGAAGCGATGCCTGACTGAGAAACCCGGCCTTGTGCCGGGTTTTTCTTTCCCGGGATTTATCGGAACGTTTACTGTCCCCCCGCCTCGAATTGATACATCCATTTGCAAATGCGAGGTGTGTCATGACGCCGGAAACCGAAGGCAAGGAAGAAAAAGGCCCGTCGGGTGTGCCTTTCGTCAATGATCCGGGCAATGAAGACCCAGGCTCGCTGATGGATGATGCCCTGGTTCCCCTGATCGAGACCGAGGACGAAACCCCGGAATACCCTTTACCCTCGCCAACCAACTCCCTGGGCCGCGACCAACGACCACCGGATGATGAGAATGGCGCGGAGCCGGTGCCGAGCGAGGATGAAGAGGTCGAGGCGAGCCCGGATGATCCGGATATCGCCGGGGACGATGCTTCCGGCAAACCGAGCTGACGGCCTGGCCCGCCTGTCGATTTCTCGGCACCATCTGCCCAGCAGGGTTGCCCACATCTGGTAAGCATCTCGAAAAAGGAGACTCACTATGATGAAGTCACACATGACGGCACTGATCCTTGCCGGAATTCTTTCAATCAGTCCACTGGTGGCTGTCGCCCAGTCCTCGGGCGGCAGTCCTCCCGTGGATAAGGGCGGCATGCCACCCTCCACTCAGATGGATGCCGGCGGCACCACCGACGCCAACGGCAATGCACTGCCTCCCGGTTCCGTGAGTGGCGGTAACGGTGGCGACGCCAACGGCAGCAGCACGAACCCCGGCACCGGAAGCGGCTCCACCAGCGGTGGCAGCACCATGGGCGGCGATTCCTCCAGCAGCGGCACCGGAGCCGGTAGCAGCGACAGCGGCGGTAGCTCGAGCGGTTCCAGCAGCTCAAGCCAATGACCAAGCAGTGATGGAGCGCTGTAGGAGCTGTCGAGCGTAGCGAGGCTGCGATCTTTTCCCGATGCTCACAAGTCTTGGGAACATCAAGATCAAAAGATCGCAGCCTCGCTACGCTCGACAGCTCCTACCGGGCAGCTTCATCCTGATGTCGTACGATTTCCCGTTGCCTCTCCCAGCCCCCCCTCGCTATTCTGCTGAATCCTTTAAGGCAAACACATTGCTCCGGACGCTCCTGAGCCATCCCCTGGAATGTTGTGTTGATAACGGATCAGATGCGATGAATGCACCGTTGAAAGAGTTTGGCCCGATCAAAGCCGTGATTTTCGACATGGATGGGCTGTTGCTGGACACCGAGGGCATCTACACCGAGGTCACGTCCATCATCGCTGAGCGCTACGGGCGCACGTTCGACTGGAGCGTCAAGCAGAACATCATCGGCCGCGGCGCCGGGGATCTGGCCCGCTATGTGGTCCAGGCCCTGGAGTTACCGATCACCCCGGAGGAATTCCTGGTGATCCGCGAGCCGTTGATGCGCGAGCGTTTTCCCCATGCCCTGGCAATGCCGGGCGCCGAGGAACTGGTGCGGCACCTCAAGGCCAGTGGCGTGCCTATTGCGGTGGGCACCAGCTCGTCGCGGCATACCTTCGCCTTGAAAACCACCCTGCACCGGGATTGGTTTGCGCTGTTCGACTTCATCGTCACCGCGGACGATCCGGAAGTGGGCGCGGCAAAGCCGGCGCCGGATATCTTCCTCGTCGCGGCCCGTCGCCTGGGCGTCGATCCTCGTGATTGCCTAGTGTTCGAGGATTCTCCGTTTGGCGTCACCGCAGCGAAAGCGGCGGGCATGACCGCCATCGCCATCCCGGATCCGGCCATGGCCGACGAAAAATATGCCCACGCCGACGGGATCATCCGTTCGCTGAAAATGTTCCAGCCAGGGCTCTGTGGTCTGCCGGAGCTGGAGCGGGCCTGACAACCTGCAGTTCCACAACGAAACGCCGGTCATGGTTGAACCCATGACCGGCGTTTTTTCATGCCCGGCTCAGGCGCCGAAACCACCGTCGATGCTCAGGCTGGCCCCGGTGATATAGGCCGCTTCCGGGCCTGCCAGGTAGCTGACGAAGCTGGCGATTTCGTCGACCTTGCCGTAGCGCCCGATGGCCATCAGCGACATCAGGCTGGACGCGAAGTCGCTGTCGGCCGGGTTCATGTCGGTGTCGACCGGGCCCGGCTGCACGTTGTTGACCGTGATGCCCCGGGGGCCAAGGTCACGGGCCAGGCCTTTGGTCAGGCCCACCAGTGCGGCTTTGCTCATGGCGTAAGGGGCGCCGCCGGCAAAGGGCATGCGGTCGGCGTTGGTGCTGCCGATATTGATCACCCGACCGCCTTCGGTCATGTGGCGTGCGGCGGCTTGCGTAGCGATGAATACACTGCGCACGTTGACGGCCAGGGTCTGGTCGAAGTCTTCGAGCTTGAACTCGTCCAGCGGTGCCATTGCCAGGACGCCGGCGTTGTTGACCAGAATGTCCAGCCCGCCGAAAGCCTCGGCGGTCGCTTCGACAGCGTTGCGGATGGCATCGGCGTCGGCGCTGTCGGCTTTGATCGCCAGGGCTTTGCCGCCGGTTGCGGTGATGCTGTTCTGCAGTGCTTCAGCCTTGGCGGCTGAGCTGACATAGGTGAAGGCCACGGCGGCGCCCTCTGCGGCCAGGCGCTTGACGATGGCGGCGCCGATGCCGCGGGAACCGCCCTGGACCAAGGCGACCTTACCCTTCAGTGTTTGAGTACTCATGATGTTCTCCAAAATGTACCGGGGCGAGATGCCGCGGCGATGGGGGGAGTATCAGGATCGCGTCTCTGGTTGTGTAGACCGTCATTGCTATAGTCTGTGTAAACCAGAAGTTTAGAATGGTGATCATGGAAAAATTTGGTAGTATCGAATGCTTCGTCCGCAGCGCCGAAGTCGGCAGTTTTGCCGAAGCGGCTCGCCGCTTGAGCGTGACCCCGGCGGCGGTGGGCAAGAGCGTGGCCAAGCTCGAGGCGCGGCTGGGTGTACGACTGTTCCAGCGTAGCACCCGTCGCCTGACGCTGACCGAAGCCGGTCAGCTGTTCCTGAGCGAAGTGAGCGGCAGCCTCAATACCATCCAGAACGCGGTCGCCAACCTCGCCAGCGCGGGCGGGCAACCGGCGGGTACGCTTAAGGTGAGCATGGGCACGGCGTTCGGCCGGTTGTATGTGGTGCCGTTGCTGGGCACTTTTCTACAGCGGTACCCGGCGATCAATCCGGACTGGCACTTCGATAACCGGCAGGTGGACTTGATCGGCCAGGGCTTCGATGCGGCCATCGGCGGCGGTTTCGAACTGCCCCTTGGTGTGGTGGCGCGCAAGCTGGCGGTGGCTCATCGAGTGCTGGTGGCCTCCAAGGACTATCTGCAAAGCCATGCGGCGGTGATCGAGCCGGACGATCTGGTGCACCATCAGGGGATCCTGATCCGTTCGCCCCAGACCGGGCGTGTCCGGTCATGGCAACTGACCAGTCGCACAGGGCAGCATCGTCCGCTCATGCTCAAGGCACGCATGACCATGAGTGACTCGGAGGCCGATTGCGCCGCCGCAGCGCAAGGGCTGGGCATCGGGCTGGTGAGCATGCCGGTGGCTGTTCCGTACCTGGAATCCGGTGCGTTGCAACGGGTGCTGACGGACTGGTACGTCGACGATGGCAACATCTCCATTTATTACGCCGAGCACAAACTGCTGCCGGGCAAGACCCGGGCGTTTGTGGACTTCATCATCGAGCAGTTTGCCGCGCAGGGGTTGGGGGAGCGGTTCAGTGCGGTTTGAGCTTGGCTTGGGACCGAGTCGGCTCCATCGCGAGCAGGCTCGCTCCCACAGGGGATTTGTGTTGGGCTTCAATTTTATGTCCACCACAATCCAACTGTGGGAGCCTGCTCGCGATGGAGTCGACTCGGTCTAGAGTGGAGAACTCACCGCCCAAACCGCCCCGGCCAGCCCACAATGTGCTTGGGCCGAGGCGTCGCATAGGTGCGTACCTTCGACGTCGACAACCCCAACCGCACCAACGATTCGGCAACGGTCACCGCCGCTGTCACCCCATCGACCACCGGCACCCCGGTGCGCTGGCGGATCTGTTCATCGAGCCCGGCCATGCCGCCGCAGCCCAGGCAGATGACTTCGGCCTTGTCCTGGCTGACCGCCAGTTCAGCCTGGTGGACGATGGCTTCGACCGCTCGCTGCGGGTCTTCCTCCAGCTCCAGCACCGCCAGGCCACTGGCCCGCACGGAGGCGCAGCGGTCGTACAGGCCGGAGAGCTTGAGGCGGTCTTCGATCAGCGGCACGGTGCGGTCCAGGGTGGTGACCACCGAGTAGGCATGACCGAGAAACATGGCGGTGCTGGCGCCCGCGTCGGTGATGTCCACCACCGGGACGTTGAGTAGTTCCTGCAAACCTTCACGACCGTGCTCGCCGTAGCCGGCCTGGATCACCGCGTCGAACGGCTGGTCGTAGGACATCACTCGATCCATCACGGCGATGGCGGCCAGGTAACTTTCGAAATTGCCTTCGATAGAGTCGGCACCGAAATGCGGCGTGAGCCCGACAATCTCGGTGCCGGGGGCGGCCACGGCCTGGGCTTGCCGGGCGATGGCCTCGGTGATGGATTCGGTGGTGTTGACGTTGACCACAAGAATTCGCATGAGCTGTTTCCCTTAACGCAGAAAAGTCAGCGGCCCGCACCTGGCGGGCCGCCTTGAACAATCAATGGCTGACGTTATCCACAGCGATGGATTCACCGCTGACGTCCTCGTAATACGCTTGGCGCTTGGCGATGATCAGGTACAGCAGCCCCGCAATCGAAGCGCCGATCAGCCAGGAAAACGGTGAGACGCTATCGAAGCCGGGCACCAGTGCCAGGATGATCGCGATCAACGCCGCCGGAATGAACGCCGCCACGGCCCGCAGGTTGACCCCGTTGCTGTAGAAGTACGCACCGTTCGGGTCTTCGCTGTACAACTGCGGCACGTTGATGCGGCCTTTTCGCAGCAACCAGTAATCGACCATGATCACGCCGTACAGCGGGCCGAGCAGGGCGCCGAGGCCGGACAGGAAGTACACGATCACCAGCGGGCTGTTGTAGAGGTTCCACGGCAGGATCAACACAGCGATGGCGGCGCTGATCAACCCGGCGCGGCGGAAGTTCAGGTACTTGGGCGCCAGGTTGCTGAGCACGAAGGCCGGGGCGACGAAGTTGGCCATGATGTTCACCGCCACGGTGACGATCAGGAACGCCAGGCAGCCCAGCACCAGGAAGAAGGTGTTGGGAATCGAGGCGATCACCTGGGTCGGGCTCTCGATGATCTGTCCGTTGATCTGGAACTGCGCACCGCACAACAGGACGGTGATGGCGGCAAACACCAGGATATTCACCGGCAGGCCCCAGAAGTTGCCGACGATGATGGTCCGACGGCACGGCGAAGAACGGGCAAAGTCGCAGAAGTTGAGCACCAACGTGCCGTAGATCGCCAGCCACAGCGCACCGCCGGCGAAGATATTGCGCCACATTTCGCCGCCGGTCAGCGGTTCGCGGATCGACCAGGCAATGGTTGCGCCGGCCTGGGTGTACATCCATCCGGCCAGGGCCGCGACGGTCACCAGGATCACCGGCCCGGCGAAGCCTTCGTAACGGCGCACCGTTTCCATGCCGTAGGCCAGGATCATCAGTTGCACGAACCAGATCGCCACGAAGCACACCCAGCCCAGGCTCGACAGACCCAGGATCGAGTTGTGGTCGTATTCGGCGAAGCCTGGATGAATCGCCGTCAGCAACACCCGGAAAACCACCGACGCGAGGTAGGTCTGGATGCCAAACCAGGCGATGGCGATCACGGCCCTGATCAATGCGGGAATCTGTGCGCCGTGGATGCCGAAGCTGATCCGGCTGATCACCGGGAACGGCACCCCGGTCTTCTGCCCCATGTAGCCGGACAGGTTCATGAAACCGTACACCAGGGCCGCGCCGATCCCCAGGGACAGCAGGATCTGCCAGCCCCCCAGGCCCAGCGCATAGAGGCCGATGGCGAAGGAATAGTTGGCGATGTTGTGTACGTCGTTGGTCCACAGGGCAAAGATGCTATAGCGGCCCCAACGTCGGCCTTCGGCCTTGGTCGGCGCCAGGTCCTTGTTGTGCAGCCTCGGGCTCAGGGCCAGGGCGGCCGCGGTTTGGTCATCGAAGGCAGCGGTTGAAGAGGGTAGATCCAGCGCGATGTTATTGGAGAGACTTGTACGCATTCCGGCAGGCTCCTGATTCTCGGCGCAGCGATGACTGTGCATGAGCGCGGGGCTCGGCAATCTTCGTCGCGACGCGGCAAGCATCATTGGTGATGGGGCATCTGCAGCCTGTACGGGATAGGGCGCTTCAGGCTTGCGGATCTAAAGTGTGTGTATGTTTTATTAGGTTTGTATACAAAACACTTGTCGTCTCAAGCCAGATTTATGCCAGCCTTGGATCTAACAAAAGGCACGTTGATTTCGATTAGTTATCTAATGCGTGTAAGTCGCTGAAATCAAGCGTTTATAAATTGACCGTTTGAACAGGTATTTATTTTTTGAGGTGGGGAAGGGAAAGGCGAAGGTCGGGGGAAGAAACGTAAAAATGTAACTTTTCGGTGCGTTACTCGATGGAGTGCACACAAAAAATGCCACTTGAAGTGACATTTTTTGTGTACAGAAGGCCGGGCTACAGATCAGGTCTTGGATTTGCTGATGATGTTACCGGCGTGCAACCCGCATTCCTTCTGCGTGGCTTCCTCCCACCACCAGCGGCCTTCGCGTTCGTGCTGGTTCGGCAGTACCGGGCGGGTGCAGGGCTCGCAGCCGATGCTGATGAAGCCGCGTTCATGCAGGCTGTTGTAAGGCAGCTCCAGCATGCGGATGTAGCCCCAGACTTCCTCGCTGGTCATTTGCGACAGCGGGTTGAACTTGTAAAGGGTGCGCTCTGGCGTGGAAAACGCCGTGTCGATTTCCAGCACGGCCACCTGGCTGCGGGTGCCAGGGCTCTGGTCGCGGCGCTGGCCGGTGGCCCAGGCGCGGACGTCGGACAGCTTGCGGCGCAGTGGCTCGATCTTGCGGATGCCGCAGCACTCGCCATGGCCGTCCTTGTAGAAACTGAACAGGCCTTTTTCCTTCACGAAAGGCTCCAGTTTCGTATGGTCCGGCGAGACCAGTTCGATGTCGATCTTGTAGTGCTCGCGCACCTGATCGATGAACCGATAGGTTTCCGGGTGCAGGCGACCGGTGTCGAGGCTGAACACCTTGACGTTCTTGTTCAGCTTCCAGGCCATGTCCACCAGCACCACATCCTCGGCGCCGCTGAAAGATATCCACAGGTCATCGCCGAATTCGGCGAAGGCCAGCTTGAGGATGTCTTGTGGAGACTTGTTGGCATAGGTCGTGGCGAGTTCCACGACGTCAAACGATGGGCTCATCAGGGCGGTTTCCTACAGGTCGGTGGCGCTGAGCGCTCTATATGAGGCTGATGGTAACAAAAGTGGCCGGGGCTGGCGCGTTCCTGTGCGTTGCGGCTAGAGTCGGCAGGCCTTTTGTTCGCTCAACCGATAAACATCCAAAAATGGGAGTGTCTTGTGGAAATTGCCTGTCTTGACCTGGAAGGTGTGCTGGTCCCGGAAATCTGGATCGCCTTTGCCGAAAAAACCGGGATTGAATCCCTCAGGGCAACCACCCGGGACATTCCCGACTACGACGTGCTGATGAAGCAGCGGCTGCGCATCCTCGACGAACATGGCCTCAAGCTCTCCGACATCCAGGAGGTCATCGCCACCCTCAAGCCGCTGGACGGTGCCATCGAGTTCGTCGACTGGCTGCGCGAACGCTTCCAGGTGGTGATTCTTTCCGACACGTTCTATGAATTTTCCCAACCCCTGATGCGCCAACTGGGCTTCCCGACGTTGCTGTGCCATCGTCTGATCACGGATGAAGGTGGGCGGGTTACCGGCTATCAATTGCGTCAGAAAGATCCCAAGCGGCAGTCGGTCCTGGCCTTCAAGAGCTTGTACTACCGGGTGATCGCGGCGGGGGATTCCTACAATGACACCACGATGCTTGGCGAAGCCGACGCCGGGATTCTGTTCCATGCGCCGGACAATGTGATCCGAGAATTTCCGCAATTCCCGGCGGTGCACAGCTTTGCCGAGTTGAAACAGGAGTTCCTCAAGGCCTCGAACCGCAATCTGAGCCTGTAACCCCATACGTTGTTGATCGATCGTTCCCACGCAGAGCGTGGGAACGATCAAAACAGGAGGCTGTGTGGTGTCAGAGGCTCTGCAGAGTCTCGAGCAGCACCTTCACCTTGGTAATCGACTCCTGATACTCCGCCTGCCAGTGCGAGTCCGCGACAATCCCGCCGCCGCCCCAGCAACACACCTGTCCGTCCTTGACCAGCAGGCTGCGGATGGCGATGGAGCTGTCCATTTCCCCGCGCACGTCCAGGTACAGCAACGAGCCGCAATACAGCCCGCGTCGGGTCGGTTCGAGTTCGTCGATGATCTGCATGGCGCGGATCTTCGGTGCGCCGGTGATGGAGCCGCCGGGGAAGCTGCCGGCGATCAGGTCCAGGGCATCCTTGCCGTCGGCCAGCTCGCCGGTCACGCTGCTGACCAGGTGATGCACGTTCGGGTAGCTTTCCAGGCTGAACAGTTCCGGCACGCGCACCGAGCCGATCCGACAGGTGCGGCCCAGGTCGTTGCGCAGCAGATCGACAATCATCAGGTTTTCCGCCCGGTCCTTGGGGCTGGCCAGCAGCTCGGCGGCGTGGGCCGCGTCTTCGCCGGGCGTCGTACCACGGGGGCGGGTGCCCTTGATCGGGCGGGTTTCCACGTGGCTTTCGCTGACTTTGACGAAGCGTTCGGGCGACAGGCTCAGCACGGCGCCGCCATCGGGCAGGCTCTGGAAGCCGGAAAACGGCGTCGGGCACGCCGCGCGCAGCGCCTGGTAGGCGGCCCAGGCATCGCCCTGGCAGGGTGCCCGGAAACGCTGGGCAAAGTTGACCTGGTAACAATCGCCGGCCTGGATATAACCGTGGATACGCTCGATGGCCTGCCGATATTCATCGGCGCTGAGGTCGGGAGCCATCGGGCTTTCAAGTCTGAAGCCGGCCTCTGTTGCCGGGATCGGCTGGCTGAACAGCGCGATCAGGCGCTGGCGTTCGCTTTCGTGGCAATGGGGATGGAATACCAGTTGGCTGGTGCCGGCCTGGTGGTCGCTGACCAGTGCCCAGTCGTACACGCCGAAACGGGCATCCGGCAGTTGCAGGTCGTCCTTGGCGTGGGATGGCAGCGCTTCGAGGTGTCGGCCGAAGTCATAACTCAAGTAGCCGATCAGGCCGCCGGCAAAGGGCAATTGCACCTTGCCTGGCAGTACAGCATGCCCCAGCTGCGTCAGTTGAGCGCGCAGCCGTTGCAGGAAATCGGCACCGCTCTCTTCCGGCAGCACGGCCAATTGTTCCAGTGGCCAGGCACTGAGCAGGTCATAACGTCCGCGCTCCGCACTGGGCCGGCCGCTGTCGAGCAGCACGCTGCCCGGGGCATGACGAATCGCCGCGAAATACTCGGCGGGGTTGGCGCGGTAGGGTAACGGGTGTACAGAACAGGTAGGCATGGGCGGGTGGGTCGGCCGTTCAGGCGGGGTGGGGATTGTAATCCCTGTGTAGGATTTGCTCCTAGAGGGATGTCGGAGATGGGCAAGTCCGGGGTTTTGAGCTACCTGCAGTATGAGCTCTTGTGGCGAGGGGATTTATCCCCGCTGGGGTGCGAAGCAGCCCTAAATCCTGGCACCTCGGTGTATCAGACAGATTGAGCTAACTTTGTTGGGGCTGCTGCGCAGCCCAGCGGGGATAAATCCCCTCGCCACAGGTTTTCTATCAAGTCGGTTAGGTGCTCAGCCCTCAACCGGCGGAATATGCCCAAACAACTCCTGGGCAAACGCCACCCGCTCTTCCACGGTTTCAACCACGCCCCGGGCCTTGAGCTCTTCCAGGTGGGCTTCCACGGCGTGGGTGCGCAGGGTCAGGCCGCAGTCGTTGGCGATCTGGATGTTCAGTCCCGGCCGGGCGTTCAATTCCAGGATCAACGGGCCTTTTTCCTGGTCCAGCACCATGTCCACGCCGATGTAGCCCAGTCCGCACAGCTCATAGCAACCGGCGGCGAGTTTCATGAAGCCGTCCCAGTAGGGCAGTTGCACACCGTCCACCGCGTTGGTGGTGTCGGGGTGTTTGGCAATGATGTTGTTCAGCCAGGTGCCGCGCAGGGTCAGGCCGGTGGCGAGGTCCACGCCGACGCCGATGGCACCCTGGTGCAGGTTGGCCTTGCCGCCGGACTGACGGGTCGGCAGGCGCAGCATGGCCATCACCGGATAACCCATCAGCACGATGATGCGGATGTCCGGCACGCCTTCATAACTGATGCTCTTGAAGATCTGGTCCGGCACCACGCGGTACTCGATCAGTGCCCGGTCCCGGTGTCCGCCCAAGGAGTACAGGCCGGTGAGGATACTGGAAATATGGTGCTCGATTTCCTCGTGGCTGATGATCTTGCCGGACACGGTGCGATAGCGGCCTTCGAAGCGGTCGGCGATCACGATGATGCCGTCGCCGCCGGCGCCCTGGGCCGGCTTGATCACAAAGTCGGTGCGCCCGCCGATGATCCCGTCGAGTTTATCGATTTCCTTCTCGGTGGAGATGATCCCGTACAGTTCCGGCACGTGGATGCCGGCCGCGATGGCCCGTTCCTTGGTGATGATCTTGTCATCGACGATGGGGTACAGGCTGCGCTTGTTGTACTTGAGCACGTAGTCGGCATTGCGCCGGTTGATGCCCATGATCCCCCGGGCTTCCAGGGCCTTCCAGGTTTTCCAGAAACCGAACATTACGAGTCAGCCTTGAGGAAGGCCTTGAACCGCACCAGCTCGGTCAGGCGGTAGCCGCGGTAGCGACCCATGGCCAGCATGAAGCCCACGAGGATCAGCAGGATCGCCGGGAAGGTGAAGACGAAGTACACCAGCTCCGGCACGCTCATGATCAGGTGCGCCAGGGACGCGGCGAACAGGGTGCCGATGGCGACCTTCATGGCGTGACCGCCGCCGCGCTCTTCCCAGGTGATGGACAGGCGTTCGATGGTCATGGTCAGGATCACCATCGGGAACAGCGCCACCGACAGGCCACGCTCCAGGCCCAGCTTATGGCTGAACAGGCTGATGGCGGCGATCAGCACCACCACGAACGTCAGCACCACCGAAAGCCTTGGCAGCATCTGCAACTTGAGGTGTTCCAGGTAGGAGCGCAGCGACAGGCCCAGCGCCGTGATCACCGTGAACAGGACGATCCCGAACCCCAACTGGGTTTCGCGGAAAGCCAGGGCGATCAGCACCGGGGTAAAGGTCCCCAGGGTCTGCAGGCCGATCAGGTTGCGCAGGATCAGGATCACCAGCACGCCGATGGGGATCATCACCATGATCATGAAGGTCTGCTGGGTTTGCAGGGGCAGGCCGTAGAGCGAGTATTCGAGGAAGTTGGCGTCGGTGTTCTCGTCCGTCAGCTTGGCCAGGCGAATGGCGTTCATTTCGCTGTTGTTCATGCTGAAGGTGACGGTGGCTTTCTTGCCGCCATCGACGGTGATCAGGTTCTCATCGCCGGTCCACCACAGCAGACGGTCGGTGGGCAGGCCCTGTTCGCCGGTGTCCGGGTTGAAATACAGCCAGTCATTGCCGTTGAAGCTGCGCAGCCACAGTTCCGGGGTTTGCGGCTGATCGGCCACCAGGCGGATGGTATGGACCTTTTCCACCGGCACGTGGGCGATGGACAGCACCAGCTCGACGATTCTGGCCTTGTTGCTCGACGACGGATCGCCGGCCAGCAACAGCTTGACGTTGTCGTCGTTGAGGTTGTTGACCCGCTTGATGGCTTCGCTGATGAAGGTTTCGACGTCGGCCGAGTGCTGGCGGATCGGTGCGAGCAGGGCTTCGGCGGCAATCTTCTCCGGGCCTTCGATGGCGATGCTGTCGCGGAAGGTCGGCCCCTTGACCTTGGTTTTTTCGGCGCTGTAGCGCTTGGTCAGCACCAGGCGGTAATAAAGTGTCTGGTTGCCCTTGGCCCGGCGGGCCGACCACGTCACCTTGCGGTTGCCGTCGATCCGGTTCACCGCTACGCCGTAGTTATTGGAAATGAAACTTTCGTTGAGGCTGACGTAGTCGCGGCTCAGCGGTGGCACGAACATCTGGATCTTCACCGGATCCTTGGCGTTGGGCACGAATTCGACCTTGGCATCGATGTTCCACAAATCGTCCGTGGCGTCTTCGGTCACCGGGATGCCGAGCACGAAAATCTGATAGGCCGTCACCGACAGGCCCAGCACCACCAGGATGGCGATCAGCATTTTCAGATGGAGGGTAAGAGCGCGCATTGGAATTACTCTGCGGTAAGAGCGGCAGTGGTGCAGGCGGGTTTGCCGGCAGCGTATTTAAGACTGGGGTCGACCAGTGCGTCGAAGCGCTTGAGCGCCTCGGAACCGATCAGCAACGGGTATTGGAAGGCGCTGCGGTCGGTCAGGTTCACTTCGATACTGCGCAGGGCCGAGCCCATGCAGATATCCAGTTCGATGACCGGCCGGGCCGTGTATTTCTTGCCTTCTTCCGGGTCGTAGTCACCGGCGCGGCGCTTGATCTTGCTGACCCGGGCCAGCGGGCGTTCGATGGGGTGCGAATGGGCCGCGTCGATGGCCAGGTAAAAGCGCACCCAGGATTCACCGTTGCGCTTGAAGCGCTTGATGTCGCGGGCGCTGAGGGAAGCGGTCTTGGCGCCGGTGTCCAGCTTGGCGGCAACCTCCAGGTCGATGCCCTGCAGCGCTGCATATTCGTTGAGGCCGTACACGGTTTTTTCACCCGCCGCAGCAAGCCCCGGCAGGCACATGAAGCAGAGGACAGCGGATAAGGGCTTGAATGTCATAGATCCTGGTGCACGGCGTTCCGTTTATCGGTTCAGGCCCTGGCATTACTGCACAAGCTCCTTCGGTAGCCTTCTCTCTCTATTAGAAGAGCAGGAGAGCGGCAAACAGCGGCGGCATTCTAGCACGGTGGTTTTCTGACGCCACCGCTGGCCGGACGCTACGAACCCTGCGAAGAGGCGGTTATTGTGGATAGCTTTATTAGACGATTGTCGACAATATTGTTTTTTGTTTTGACGGATAGGCTTTGATTGGGTAGTTTTTGCCGTATTGATTTTCAAGGTGTCGACAATATGCTCGATCAGCTCGAAACGCCGGTGCTGGCCCAGGACGACTCGGAGACCCTTTCCGAAAACGTCTTCCGGCGTATCCAGGCCGCCATCGTCAAAGGCGAGATCGCCCCCGGCAGCAAGATCTCCGAGCCCGAGCTGGCCCGCACCTATGGCATCAGCCGTGGGCCGTTGCGCGAAGCGATCCATCGCCTGGAAGGCCAGCGCCTGCTGGTACGGGTGCCTCATGTCGGCGCCCGGGTAGTCTCCCTGAGCCATGCCGAGCTGCTGGAACTCTACGAAATCCGCGAGTCCCTGGAAGGCATGGCCTGCCGCCTGGCGGCCGAGCGCATGACCCTGGCAGAAATCGACGAGCTGCGCCAGGTGCTGGAAACCCACGAGCGCGACGCGGCATTCCAGGCCGGCGTGGGCTATTACCAACAGGAAGGCGATTTCGACTTTCATTACCGGATCATCCAGGGCAGCGGCAACCGCACCCTGACGCAGATGCTCTGCGGCGAGCTGTATCAACTGGTGCGCATGTACCGCATCCAGTTTTCCACTACGCCCAACCGGCCGCGCCAGGCCTTTGCCGAGCATCACCGGATTCTCGATGCCATCGCCGACCGTGACGGCGAACTGGCTGAATTATTGATGCGCCGACACATCGGCGCTTCCAAACGCAACATCGCGCGTCATTTCCAGGACAGCGCCGCCACTGAACGAGGTGAGTCATGAGTTCCAGCAAGAGCACGCCAGGCCAGCGATTCCGCGATGCGGTCGCCTCCGAGCACCCGTTGCAAGTGGTCGGCACCATCAATGCCAACCATGCACTGCTGGCCAAACGCGCCGGTTTCAAGGCGATTTACCTCTCGGGCGGCGGTGTCGCGGCCGGTTCCCTCGGCGTGCCGGACCTGGGCATCACCGGCCTGGACGACGTGCTGACCGATGTGCGGCGGATCACCGACGTCTGCGACCTGCCGTTGCTGGTGGACGTGGACACCGGTTTCGGTTCCTCGGCGTTCAACGTGGCTCGCACCGTCAAGTCGATGAGCAAGTTCGGCGCGGCGGCGATCCACATCGAAGACCAGGTCGGCGCCAAGCGCTGCGGTCATCGGCCGAACAAGGAAATTGTCTCGCAACAGGAAATGGTCGACCGCATCAAGGCTGCCGTCGATGCCCGTACCGATGACAGCTTCGTGATCATGGCCCGCACCGATGCCCTGGCAGTGGAGGGCCTGGAGTCTGCGCTGGACCGCGCTGCCGCCTGCATCGAGGCCGGCGCCGACATGATCTTCCCCGAAGCGATAACCGAACTCGAAATGTACAAGCTGTTCGCCAACCGCGTGAAGGCGCCGATCCTGGCCAACATCACCGAGTTCGGCGCGACGCCGCTCTACACCACCGAACAACTGGCCGGTGCCGACGTGTCCCTGGTGCTGTACCCGTTGTCGGCGTTCCGCGCCATGAACAAGGCCGCTGAGAACGTCTACACCGCGATCCGTCGCGACGGCACGCAACAGAATGTCATCGACACCATGCAGACCCGCATGGAGCTTTACGATCGTATCGACTACCACACCTTCGAGCAGAAGCTCGATGCGTTGTTCGCTGCGAAGAAATGAAACAGATCGCAGCCTCGCTTCGCTCGACAGCTCCTACATTGATCGAGCAGGTCTGTAGGAGCTGCTGAGTGAAACGAAGCTGCGATCTTTGCCACCTTCTACAAATCTAAAAAACTGGAGACAGCAAATGGCCGAAGCAAAAGTACTCAGTGGTGCCGGGCTCCGTGGCCAGGTGGCCGGGCAAACCGCATTGTCCACCGTGGGCCAGTCCGGTGCCGGCCTGACCTATCGCGGCTACGACGTTCGCGACCTGGCGGCGGATGCGCAGTTCGAAGAAGTGGCCTACCTGCTGCTGTACGGCGAACTGCCGACCCAGGCGCAGCTGGGTGCTTACATCGGCAAACTGCGCCAACTGCGGGACCTGCCCCAAGCCCTTAAAGAAGTGCTGGAACGCATTCCCGCCGACGCCCATCCGATGGACGTAATGCGCACCGGTTGCTCGTTCCTGGGCAACCTGGAGCCTGAGGAAAGCTTTTCCGCACAGCACGACAAGACCGACCGCCTGCTGGCCGCGTTCCCGGCGATCATGTGCTACTGGTACCGCTTCAGCCACCAGGGCCAGCGCATCGAATGCGTGACCGATGAAGCCTCCATTGGCGGCCATTTCCTGCACTTGCTGCACGGCAAGAAACCGAGCGAGTTGCACGTCAAGGTGATGAACGTGTCGCTGATCCTCTACGCCGAGCACGAATTCAACGCCTCGACCTTCACCGCCCGGGTGTGTGCTTCGACCCTGTCGGACCTGTTTTCCTGCATCACCGCCGCCATCGGTTCGCTGCGTGGCCCGTTGCATGGCGGCGCCAACGAAGCGGCCATGGAAATGATCGAACGCTTCGATTCGCCGGAAGCGGCGATCAAGGGCACCCTGGCGATGCTCGAGCGCAAGGACAAGATCATGGGCTTCGGCCACGCGATCTATAAGGACAACGACCCGCGCAACGAGGTGATCAAGGGCTGGTCGAAAAAACTCGCCGACGAAGTGGGCGACACGGTGCTGTTCCCTGTCTCCGAAGCCATCGACAAGACCATGTGGGAACAGAAAAAACTGTTTCCCAACGCCGACTTTTACCATGCCTCGGCGTACCACTTCATGGGCATCCCGACCAAGCTGTTCACGCCGATCTTTGTCTGCTCGCGCCTGACCGGCTGGGCCGCCCATGTGTTCGAACAGCGTGCCAACAACCGCATCATCCGCCCGAGCGCCGAATACACCGGCGTCGAACAGCGCAAGTTCGTGCCAATCGAACAACGCTGAGCTGGAGGGGCTAACCGCAGGTACTGAAGAAACCCGGAACCCTGTGGGAGCGAGCCTGCTCGCGATAGCGTCGGGTCAGCAACATCATTGTTGACTGACCCACCACAATCGCGAGCAGGCTCGCTCCCACAGGGGAACAGGTTCACTTCAATGGCTGCGCCAGCCCCTCCTGAACCCACCGTGACCCGAGTCCCGACCATGAACACAGAATTTCGCAAACCGCTGCCCGGCACTTCGCTGGATTATTTCGACGTTCGCGGGGCCGTGGATGCCATCCGCCCCGGCGCCTACGACGGCCTGCCGTACACTTCCCGCGTGCTGGCGGAAAACCTGGTCCGTCGCTGCGCCCCGGCCACCCTGGGCGAATCGCTGCTGCAACTGATCGAGCGCAAGCGCGACCTGGACTTCCCGTGGTTTCCGGCCCGGGTGGTCTGCCATGACATTCTCGGCCAGACCGCCTTGGTGGACCTCGCCGGCCTGCGCGACGCCATTGCCCAGCAGGGCGGCGACCCGGCGCAGGTCAACCCGGTGGTGCCGACCCAACTGATCGTCGACCATTCCCTGGCAGTGGAAAGCGCCGGCTTCGATCCTCAGGCATTCGCCAAGAACCGTGCGATCGAAGACCGTCGCAACGAGGATCGCTTCCACTTCATCAACTGGACCAAGAAGGCCTTCAAGAACGTCGATGTGATTCCGCCGGGCAATGGGATCATGCACCAGATCAACCTGGAGAAAATGTCCCCAGTGATCCAGCAACGGGATGGCGTGGCGTTCCCCGACACCTGCGTCGGCACCGACAGTCACACGCCCCATGTCGATGCGCTGGGTGTGATTGCCATCGGCGTCGGCGGCCTGGAGGCAGAAAGCGTCATGCTCGGCCGCGCCTCGTGGATGCGCCTGCCGGAAATCGTCGGCGTCGAGCTGACTGGCAAGCTGCAGCCGGGCATCACCGCCACCGACATGGTGCTGGCGCTGACCGAATTCCTGCGCAAGCAAAAAGTCGTCGGCGCCTGGCTGGAGTTTTTCGGTGAAGGCGCCCAGGCGCTGACCCTGGGCGACCGCGCCACCATCTCCAACATGGCCCCGGAATACGGCGCCACGGCGGCGATGTTCTACATCGACCAGCAGACCATCGACTACCTGAAACTTACCGGTCGCGAAGATGCGCAGGTGCAGTTGGTGGAGACCTACGCCCGGCAGGTGGGCCTGTGGGCCGACAGCCTCAAGGGTGCGCAATACGAGCGCGGCCTGACGTTCGACCTGTCCTCGGTGGTGCGCAACATGGCCGGGCCGAGCAACCCCCATGCCCGCGTCGCGACCGCCGATCTGGCGGCCAACGGCATCGCCGGGCAATGGACCGAAGTGCCGGGGCAGATGCCCGACGGCGCGGTGATCATTGCCGCCATCACCAGTTGCACCAACACCAGCAACCCGCGCAACGTGATCGCCGCAGGCCTGCTGGCGCGCAACGCCAATCGCCTGGGCCTGGTCCGCAAGCCATGGGTCAAGTCGTCCCTGGCGCCCGGTTCGAAAACCGTGGCGCTGTACCTGGATGAAGCCGGTCTGACCCAGGAACTGGAGCAACTGGGCTTCGGCGTGGTGGCCTTCGCCTGCACCACCTGCAACGGTATGTCCGGCGCGCTGGACCCGGTGATCCAGCAGGAAATCATCGACCGCGACCTGTACGCCACTGCCGTGCTGTCGGGTAACCGCAACTTCGACGGGCGTATCCATCCATACGCCAAACAGGCGTTCCTTGCCTCGCCGCCACTGGTGGTGGCCTACGCCATTGCCGGGACCATCCGCTTCGACATCGAGAAGGATGTGCTGGGCGTTGTCGACGGTCGGGAAATCCGTCTCAAGGACATCTGGCCGAGCGACGAGGAAATCGAAGCGGTGGTCAAGGCTTCGGTGAAGCCGGAACAGTTCCGCCAGGTGTACATCCCGATGTTCGCCATCCAGGAGGACACCGGGCCGAAGGTCACGCCGCTGTACGACTGGCGTCCGCAAAGCACCTACATCCGCCGTCCGCCTTATTGGGAAGGGGCGCTGGCAGGGGCGCGGCCGCTCAAGGGCATGCGCCCGCTGGCGGTGCTGCCGGACAACATCACCACCGACCACCTGTCGCCATCCAACGCGATCATGCTGGACAGCGCCGCCGGTGAATACCTGGCGAAAATGGGCCTGCCGGAAGAAGACTTCAACTCCTACGCCACGCACCGGGGCGATCATTTGACCGCCCAGCGCGCCACCTTCGCCAACCCGAAACTGTTCAACGAAATGGTCCAGGAAAACGGCAAGGTCAAGCAGGGTTCCCTGGCACGGGTCGAGCCTGAAGGCAAGGTCATGCGCATGTGGGAAGCCATCGAAACTTATATGGAGCGCAAGCAGCCGCTGATCATCATCGCTGGCGCCGACTACGGCCAGGGCTCGTCCCGGGACTGGGCGGCCAAGGGCGTGCGCCTGGCCGGTGTCGAGGCGATTGCCGCCGAAGGCTTCGAGCGCATCCATCGCACCAACCTGGTGGGCATGGGCGTGTTGCCACTGGAGTTCAAGCCCGGCACGGATCGCAAGACCCTGGGCATTGATGGCAGCGAAATCTATGACGTGATTGGCGAGCGCACGCCGCGCGCGACCCTGACCCTGGTCATCACCCGCAAGAACGGCGAGCGCGTCGAGGTGCCGGTGACCTGCCGTCTCGATACGGCTGAAGAGGTGTCGATTTATGAAGCGGGTGGCGTGTTGCAGCGCTTTGCCCAGGACTTTCTTGAATCGGCGGTCGCCGTTTAAAACTCACGATAGGGAGTAGGAGCGTCCATGGCTCACGCACCGCAAATCAGAATACCCGCCACCTACATGCGTGGCGGCACCAGCAAAGGCGTGTTCTTCAATTTGACGGACCTGCCCGAAGCCGCCCGTGTCCCCGGCGCGGCACGCGATGCCTTGCTGCTGCGGGTTATCGGCAGCCCCGACCCGTATGAGAAGCAGATCGACGGCATGGGCGGTGCAACGTCCAGCACCAGCAAGACGGTGATCCTGTCCAAGAGCACCCGGGCCGACCATGACGTCGATTACCTGTTCGGCCAGGTGTCCATCGACAAACCGTTCGTGGACTGGAGCGGCAACTGCGGCAACCTGTCGGCGGCGGTGGGTTCGTTTGCCATCAGCAGTGGTCTGGTGGAATCCAGCCGCATTCCACAAAACGGTGTGGCCGTGGTGCGGATCTGGCAGGCCAACATCGGCAAGACCATCATTGCCCATGTGCCGATAACCGATGGCGCGGTGCAGGAAACCGGTGATTTCGAACTCGACGGGGTGACTTTTCCGGCGGCAGAAGTGCAACTGGAGTTCATGGATCCGGCGGCTGAGGAAGAAGGTGGTGGCGGTTCGATGTTTCCCACCGGCAACCTGGTGGACGACCTGGAAGTGCCCGGCGTCGGTACGCTCAAGGCGACGCTGATCAACGCCGGGATCCCGACGATTTTCATCAACGCCCGGGACGTCGGTTATACCGGCACTGAGTTGCAGGGCGCCATCAACGGCGACCCCAAGGCCCTGGCGATGTTCGAAACCATCCGTGCCCACGGCGCTTTGCGCATGGGCCTGATCAAGCAGTTAGACGAAGCCGCCCAGCGCCAGCACACGCCGAAAGTGGCGTTTGTCGCACCGCCGACGGACTACGTTTCATCGAGTGGCAAAGCCGTAGCTGCAGGGGATGTCGACTTGCTGGTGCGGGCGCTGTCCATGGGCAAACTCCACCACGCCATGATGGGCACCGCCGCAGTCGCCATCGGCACCGCCGCCGCCATTTCCGGCACGCTGGTGAACCTGGCCGCCGGCGGTATCGAGCGCAACGCCGTGCGCTTCGGCCATCCTTCCGGCACCTTGCGCGTCGGCGCCGAGGCCAGCCAGGTCAACGGCGAATGGACGGTGAGCAAAGCCATCATGAGTCGCAGTGCGCGGGTGTTGATGGAAGGGTTGGTGCGGGTGCCGGCAGGCGCGTTCTGATCCACCACAGGCGGGCTGGATTTTGCAGTCACCGCCGAATCATTGTGGGAGCGAGCCTGCTCGCGATAGCGTCGGGTCAGCAACATCATTGTTGGCTGACACACCGCCATCGCGAGCAGGCTCCCACAAGGTTGGGGTTTGACTGATCGGGGAAGTTCAGCCCTGTTGAAACATCTCCCTGGCCCGTTGCTCGATCTGTTCCTGAGTCAGGTCCTCTTTGTGCGTAGCCAGGAACCACACATGTCCATAGGGATCCTTCAGGCTGCCGGAGCGATCACCATAAAACTGATCCTTGACCTCGGCGATCACCGTGCCACCGGCGGCAATCGCCTGGGCAAACATGCGGTCCACATCCTCGACATATAAATGCAGGCCCACCGACGGCGATTGGTCCGGATTGCGCAGCGGGCCTTGATCGCACGGTGTGCCGAGCATGATCGGGCTGCCGCCGATCCGCAGTTCGGCATGACCGATGCCCCCGTCGGGCATGGCCAGGCGCATGACTTCGGTGGCATTGAAGGCTTTCTTGTAGAACTCGATGGCTTCGGCGGCTTTCTGGATGCCCAGGTAGGGCGTAACGCTGTGGAAACCTTCGGGAATGGCTTTGACGCCCATGACGTTTCTCCTTTTTGCATCAGGCGAAGAGAGGCTTCGTCGATTTGCGCCCATTCACTATAGGCCAGTGACTTCGAGGCGACCCAGGTCCCGACGAACGCCTTAGGACGGGCCCAGCAGATGCGCACCCGGTCCACGCTCCCCCAGCACATCGCCCTGGTTACGCAGCGGGCAGGCCTCCATCGACAGGCAGCCGCAGCCGATACAACCGTTCAGCCGGTCACGCAGCGCCATCAATTGGTTGATGCGTTCATCCAGGTCCCGGCTCCACTGAGCCGACAGGACCTGCCAATCGGCAGCCGTCGGGGCGCGGTTGTCCGGCAGGGCTTTCAACGCCTCGCCGATTTCCGCCAAGGGAATGCCCAGGCGCTGGGCCACCTTGATCAGCGCCACGCGCCGCAACACCCCCCGCGGGTAGCGGCGTTGGTTGCCCTGGTTGCGGGTACTTTTGATCAGTCCCTTGGCTTCGTAGAAGTGCAGGGCGGTGACGGCCACGCCGCTGCGGGCGGCCACTTGGCCAACGGTGAGTTCTTTGTGGATATCTATCTGCGCCATAGCGGATTCATTGCTTGACCTTGACTTAAGTAGAGGTTTTACGCTGCACGCCTTCGGATCGCAAGATTCACCTTACGTGTATCGAGGAACTTTCATGCAGTCGCCAAGGAACAATCGCAGCTTCACCCAACTGATCGAATTCGACATCGAACCTCACTGGCAACAGGCATTGATCACGGCCCTGTCGGAGCAGACGGAGCATCTGGCGCGGGAGCATCAGGGCTTCCTGAGTGCCAGCATCCAGATCAGCGAGGACGGCAGGCGCGTACTCAATTATCTACAGTGGCAAACCCGCGAGGCGGGGGAGGCGGCGTTTCGACGGTTTGAAAGCGGCGAGCAGGATTTCTGGCGGCTGATCCAGGCTCACCGGGCCAAAGCCGTGACGTTTGGCTCGTTCCAGGTGATCCACAGCATTGAGCGCAGCCAGGATAATGCGCTGCATTGCCAGTGGGTGGATTGAGTGCAATGAGCGATACGGAGGGGCGATACCCACTATCAAGAGGGTTGATTTCTGCCCAGCAGAGCCGGCGGGTAGCCTTCATTCATCGCCCCAAGACACCGGACACTCATCATGAATCGTATCCTTGCCGTTTCGCTGCTGTTGGCCGTCACTGTATTGAGTGGCTGCGCATCATCGTCACCTGAACTGCGCCCTTACACCGCCGAAGAAACCCGCGAGCTGGCCCTTGAAGCCTTGAATCGCCGGGGCCTGTCGTTCGATGAATACCACGCGAAAAAAGCCGAACTGCTCGGCCCGTCGCAGAAAAACAGTGGTTTCGACGATCGCGGCGAAATGAGCGCCGGACAGCCCGTGCAATTATCTGGAAAGCCAAGCTGAGAGACTGTACCGCCGGAAGTTTTACCCAACTGTCCATGGGTTTGCGACAGAACCAGGAGTAGGGTCATCACCTGACCACACGACGGACTGATCGCCATGACCCTTTCGCTGGACCTGCTGCTGGGCTTCGCCCTGTTTGCCCTTGTCACCTCGATCACACCGGGTCCCAACAACACCATGTTGCTGGCTTCGGGGGTGAATTTCGGCTTCAACCGCAGCATCCCTCATATGCTGGGCATCAGCTGTGGTTTCTTTGTCCTGGTGCTGGCGGTGGGCTTTGGCCTGGGCGCGGTGTTCCAGGCGTATCCGCTGCTTTACACCGTGCTGCGCTACGTTGGCGCGGCGTACCTGTTGTACCTGGCGTGGAAAATTGCTCACTCCGGCCCGGTCTCCGAGAGCGGATCGGGGAGCGCACGCCGATCACCTACTGGGGCGCCGCGGCATTTCAATGGGTCAATCCCAAGGCCTGGATCATGGCCATTGGTGCCATCAGCACCTACACGCCGCTTCAAGGCTACTTCTTTAATGTGGTGGTGATCGCCGCGGTGTTCGCCCTGATCAATCTGCCCAGTGTCAGCCTGTGGGTGGTCTGCGGCAGCCTGTTGCGCAACTTGCTGCGTGATCGTCGCTGGCTGCGTCTGTTCAATTGGGGGATGGCACTGCTGCTGGTGGCCTCGCTGTATCCGTTGTTGCTCGAAAGCCTGAGATGAGGGCTGAGCTTCGACCGGATGCCTGCTAAGCTCGCTGTTCAGGAGCGTTCCTACGCACTTTTAAACGAAGTCTCACTTCTTTAAGGTTGATCAGGTAGTAGTCTCGAACCCAACGAGAGCGCCCGATCCCGGAACAGGCTCTGCGAGTTTCCCCATGAATAAACGTCCTCTGTATTTCGATTACGCCGCCACCACGCCGGTGGATGAGCGGGTCATCCAGGTCATGGTCGAATGCCTGGGCTTCGATGGCAACTTCGGCAACCCGGCCTCCAGCTCCCATGCCTTCGGCCAGGAGGCCCGGCGCTCGGTGGAGCGGGCGCGTCAGCAGGTGGCGCAATTGGTGGGGGCGCAGGCGCAGCAGATCGTCTGGACTTCCGGCGCCACCGAATCCAACAACCTGGCGCTCAAGGGAGTGACCCAGGCGCGCGGGGCGTGCGGCGGTCATGTCATCACCAGCCTGATCGAACACAAGGCGATTCTCGACACCGCCCGGCAGCTTGAAGAGAGCGGCGTCGCGGTGACCTGGCTGGCGCCGGACGCCGATGGGCTGATCAGTCCGCAAGCTGTCCGCGAGGCCCTGCGCGAGGACACCTTCCTGGTGTCGCTGATGCTGGTGAACAACGAGCTGGGCACCGTCAATGACGTGGTAGCCATCGGCGAGCTCATCCGTGGGCACGGCGCGCTGTTCCATGTGGATGCCGCCCAGGGCGCGGGCAAGGTCAGGATTGACCTGGCCCGCTGGCCGGTGGACCTGATGTCCTTTTCCGCGCACAAAATCTACGGCCCCAAAGGCATCGGCGCGCTCTACGTCGGCGAGCGTGCCCGACCGCGTCTTTCTGCGCAGATCCATGGGGGCGGGCACGAAGGCGGTTTTCGCTCCGGAACCCTGGCCACTCATCAGATCGCGGCCATGGGCGCGGCGTTCGAGCTGGCGGCCCAGTCGTTCGACGACGAGCTCGACAAAATCGTCCGCTTGCGCAATCGTTTGCTGGAACCGCTGCTGGCCCTGCCCGGTGTGTGTATCAACGGCAGCGCGACTCAACGCATTCCCCACACGTTGAGCCTGACGTTCCATGAAGGTGAGTTCAACGCGGTTGCATTGGGTACTTCGCTTGCATTTTCCGCGACGTCAGCCTGCAATTCGGCGAATAACACCCCGTCCCATGTGCTGCTGGCCTTGGGGCACGATGCTCGGGCGGCTGGGCGGACGATTCGCCTGAGCCTGGGGCGCTTCACCCGTGAACAGGATATCGACGAGGCCGTGCGGCTGATCAAGGTGGCCTGTATCGCTGCACCGGCATTCTGGGCCAGTACCCCCTGAGCCGGATGCTTGCGCACCGAACAATAATATTGAGAAACAGGAGAAACGATGAGTACCGAGTCTTTGACCCATGGACTGGTTCCCCAGCGCCTTGCCCGCGTCCGCCAACTGATGAGCCGGGAGGGCATCCACGCGCTGCTGGTGCCGTCGGCTGATCCGCATCTGTCGGAATATCTGCCGGGCTATTGGCAGGGGCGGCAATGGTTGTCGGGCTTCCATGGCTCGGTCGGTACCTTGATCGTGACGAAGGACTTCGCCGGGGTCTGGGCCGACAGTCGTTATTGGGAGCAGGCCGCCCATGAGCTGAAGGGCAGCGGCATCGAACTGGTCAAGCTCATTGCGGGTCAACCCGGCCCCCTGGATTGGCTGGCCGAACAGACTCCCGAAGGTGGGGTGGTCGCGGTCGACGGTGCGGTGATGGCCGTGGCGTCAGCCCGAACCCTGGGGAGCAAGCTTGAAGAGCGAGGCGCGCGCTTGCGCACCGACATCGATCTGCTGGATGAGGCGTGGTCCGACCGCCCAGGCCTGCCGGATCAGCCGGTGTATGCGCACCTGCCACCCCAGGCGACCGTCAGCCGGGTCGAGAAACTCGCCAGGCTGCGTGAAACCCTCAAGACGCGTGGCGCCGACTGGCATTTCATCGCTACGTTGGATGACATCGCCTGGCTGTTCAACCTGCGCGGCGCGGATGTGTCGTTCAATCCCGTGTTCGTTTCCTTTGCCTTGATCAACCAGCAACAGGCAACCTTGTTCGTGGCCCTGGACAAGGTGGATGGAGCATTGCGTGCGGTCCTTGAGCAGGACGGCGTAACCCTGCGTGATTACCGCGAAGCGGCGAGCGCATTACGTGAAGTGCCTGGCGGCGCGAGCCTGCAGGTCGATCCGGCTCGGGTCACGGTCGGTTTGCTGGATAACCTGGACCGTGGCGTGAAGCTGGTGGAAGGGCTCAATCCCACGACGCTGGCCAAGTCTTGCAAGAGCCTGGCCGACGCCGAGCATATCCGTCGCGCCATGGAGCAGGATGGTGCCGCGCTCTGTGAGTTCTTCGCCTGGTTGGAAAGTGCCTGGGGTCGTGAGCGCATCACCGAACTGACCGTCGATGAACACCTGACCGCGGCCCGCAAACGTCGGCCGGATTTTGTCTCCCTGAGCTTCAACACCATCGCCGCTTTTAACGCCAACGGTGCGATGCCCCATTATCACGCCACGGAAGAGGCCCATGCGGTCATCGAGGGTGATGGGCTGTTGTTGATCGATTCGGGTGGTCAGTACCTTGGAGGTACCACCGACATCACGCGCATGGTGCCGGTCGGAACCCCCACGGCTGAGCAGAAACGCGATTGCACCCGTGTGCTCAAGGGTGTGATTGCGTTGTCCAGGGCGAAGTTTCCGCGAGGCATCCTCTCGCCTCTGCTGGACGCCATCGCCCGCGCGCCGATCTGGGCTGAACAGGTGGATTATGGTCACGGCACCGGCCACGGTGTCGGTTATTTCCTCAACGTTCATGAAGGCCCGCAGGTCATCGCCTATCAGGCGGCCGCCACACCGCAAACCGCGATGCAACCCGGCATGATCACGTCCATAGAACCGGGTACTTATCGTCCTGGGCGGTGGGGTGTGCGCATCGAGAACCTGGCGTTGAATCGCGAGGCAGGTAGCAGTGAGTTTGGCGAATTCCTTGAGTTCGAAACCCTGACCTTGTGCCCGATTGATACCCGCTGCCTGGAGCCATCGCTGCTGACCCGGGAGGAGAAAGACTGGTTCAACGCCTATCATGCCGAGGTTCAGCATCGGTTGAGCCCGTTGCTGGAAGGTAGCGCTCTGCAATGGCTGCAGATGCGAACGATGGCAATCTGAGGCCGGGATCAGCCGAGGGCTTCACGGACGAAGTCCAGCCGATCCTGGCCAAAGAACAACTCATCGCCGACGAACATGCTGGGGGCACCGAACACGCCCCGGGCAATGGCTTCTTCGGTGGTGGCCTTGAGTGCTTCCTTGACTTGCTCCTCAGTTGTCAGCGCCAGCACATGGCCCGGGTCGAAACCGCCTTCATCCAGTACCGCCGCTACGGTCTGCGGATGGCTGAGATCGCGGGCGTCCACCCATAACGCACGGAACAGACAGTCGATGAACACTGTGAAACGTTCAGGATGACGCAGTTGCATGCCGGTTATGGCGCGCATCAATGACAGTGTGTTGATCGGAAAGTGCGGATTGAGCTTGAAAGCCACGCCGTAACGCTTGGCGAAGCGATCCAGGTCCTTGGCCATATGCGCGCCTTTGGCCGGTACGGTAATCGGCGATGCATTGCCTGTTGCCTTGAAGACACCCCCCAGCAACATGGGCCGGTAGACCAGTTCGCTGCCGGTGTGTGCGCAAAGCTGCGGGAGTTGGGTATACGCCAGGTAGGTCGCCGGGCTGCCAAGATCAAAGAAAAACTCTACTGATTTGCTCATGATCACAGCTCTCTTGTTGTAATGGGGGGCTTACCAGCGTTCGCTCCAGGGGCGCAGGTCCAGCTCGAAGGTCCAGGCGTCGCGTGGTTGGGTATGCAGGTACCAATAGTTATCGGCGATGTGTTCGGGATTGAGGATGCCGTCTTCATCCTTGGTCGCATATTTTTCTGGAAAGTTATCGCGGATGAAGTCGGTATCGATGGCGCCGTCCACCACGACATGAGCCACATGGATATTCAGGGGACCCAATTCGCGAGCCATGCTCTGGGCCAGTGCACGAATGCCATGTTTGGCTCCCGCGAACGCGGCGAACCCCGAGGCGCCCCGCAAGCCCGCCGTGGCACCGGTAAACAGAATGGTCCCGCGCTGGCGCTTGACCATACGTTTAGCCACTTCCCGGGCGTTGAGGAAACCGGAGAAACAGGCCATCTCCCAGATCTTGAAGTATTTGCGGGCGGTCTCTTCGAGAATGCTGCAGGGCACGTTGGCGCCGATGTTGAAGACAAAAGCCTCGATGGGGCCGATCTGACTCTCGATTTGCTCGATGAGCGCGATCACGTCGTCTTCCTTGCGTGCATCACAGGAAAAGCCGTGGGCTTCGCCGCCCTGAGCGCCTATCGCCTCGACCAGCGGAGCGAGTTTGTCAGCGCTACGGCGGGTTACGCACGCTACAAATCCTTCCTGCGCGAAACGTTTGGCTATCGCGCCACCTGTGGCATCGCCCGCGCCAACAACCAGTACGACCTTCTTGTTATCCATGATTCGCCTCATTGGTAAACGATCGTTAGCTGAACGAACGTTATGCTAAGCTCAGCTACACGTCAAGTTGAGCGATCAGAGGCAGGATTCATGCGTTATTCAGCCAATCACAAAATGGAGACCCGCGAAAAACTGCTCGCCAGCAGTGCCGTATCCGCCAAGAAGTCCGGCTTTTCGACAGTGGGTGTCGATGGTCTGATGAAGGCGATCGGATTGAGCGGCGGGGCGTTTTATAGTCATTTTTCCTCCAAGGACGAACTGTTCAAGGCCATCGTCGAGCGGGAGCTCACTCAAAGCCTGGAGCGCCTGAGCGGTGACCATGTGCTGGACTCGGCCAGGTTGGAGTGTTGTCTCAAGCAGTACCTGAGCATGAGCCACGTCGATCAACCTGAGGCTGGTTGTGCGCTGCCGGTGCTTGGCGCTGAAATTGCGCGCTCGGATGTACAGGTGCGGGAGGCTGCGCAAACGTGGATCTGTCGTTTGCATGAGAACTGGGCGCGGATACTGGAAAGCGACAGCCTGGCCTGGGCCATCCTGTCGCAATGCGTTGGGGCGCTGGTCGTTGCGCGCATGCTGGTCGCGCCAGAGATCCAGCGTAATGTCCTCAAGTCCAGCCAAGAGGAGATAAGCCAACGAATGGCCGGGCAGCGGGTTGGTTGAGGATCGTTGGCTACTTGCAGATGACGATCATGCTGCGGCTGGTGTAACCGGCAGGGTTGAGTCCGAAAGGATAATCCCCCGGTTCCTCAACCGCGTCCCCCGACTTGGCGATGACCTTGTAATTCTTGGGGGCGCATGAATTGGCGGCACTGGCGGCGCACTGGTCCCAGGACGACGTCAGGCCGGAGCAATTGATGTGCAGAGCTTTCTTGCCGCGTTTGACTTCAGTTTTCGTCGTCGCCGCGCAGCCCGCAATTGCAAGTACGGCGACCAATATCAAGATTCGTTTCATTC
This sequence comes from Pseudomonas sp. B21-056, assembly GCF_026016325.1. Classification (NCBI taxonomy): domain Bacteria; kingdom Pseudomonadati; phylum Pseudomonadota; class Gammaproteobacteria; order Pseudomonadales; family Pseudomonadaceae; genus Pseudomonas; species Pseudomonas sp. B21-056. Next base: position 4,472,958 of record NZ_CP087203.1, on the reverse strand, counting down.
CCGTCCTTAACGCCGTCGTGAATCTCTGTCCACGTATGACTACATTCGCTTTCGCTTGAAGCGCTTATGACGTCCTGTATGAAAAACTCCATGACTGACATTGGGTTACGGACCTAAACATGGCCTAAATACGTGGCAAATGCCAGACCTTCGTTAAATCCTGCTTCAATCCGCCGCGATGGCAGGCTTGACGGCGTTGTTCAGGGTCAGGGTTGCACCGATTGACGCAAGAATGATGCAGGCAATCGCCATCCATTGGGCCAATGACAGGTACTCCTGGAGAAATACGAACCCTGACAGGGCAGCGACCGCGGGTTCGATGCTCATCAGGGTGCCAAAGGTGCGGGCAGGCAGGCGGGTCAAGGCGATCATTTCAAGGGTGTAAGGCAGGGCAGTGGACAGGATTGCAACACCAATGGCGATCGGAATCAGGCTCGGTGTCAGTAGGGTGGCTCCGGCATGGACGATGCCGATAGGGGCAACGAACAGGGCGGCGATCACTACGCCCAACGCGGCAGTCTGTACGCCATTGTCTGCACCGGCCTTCTGGCCAAACAGGATATAGAGCGCCCAGCAGACACCCGCTCCCAACGCATAGCCGGCGCCGATCGGGTCAATGCCAGCGGTGGTGGCTCCCGTTGGTATCAGCAGAAGGAGGCCGATCACCGCCAGGGCAATCCAGAGAAAGTCGATTGCCCGGCGAGAGTTATAAATAGCCACCGCCAGGGGACCGGTAAACTCCAACGCCACGGCGATTCCCAGTGGGGTCGTGCGCACTGACATATAGAACAGGAAGTTCATGCCTCCCAATGCCATTCCGTAGACGACCACGGTACGCAAGGATTGGGCGGTCAGCTTGGCGCGCCAGGGGCGCAGCAGTAGCAGCATGATGATGCTGGCAAAAATGAGCCTTAACGTCGTAGTGCCTTGTGCGCCTATTACCGGGAACATACTTTTGGCCAGTGAAGCGCCGGACTGGATGGATGCCATAGCGATCAACAGCAGGGCAACCGGGTACAAGGTGGAGGCCAGGCTGCGGTGTGGGGAATTCATTACGAAGGGTCGTCCTGGATAAGGGCAGGGGAAGCGTTTGATTTGAGCAATATACTGCTCACTTGAAAGGGTTCCGTCTATATATAAGGCGGATTTCATTGCCGGATGACGTGGATGGATAGAAAAGCGTAATTAAGGGTTGACGGCAGATTCTGAGTCTCTATAATTCGCCCCACTTCCGGCGCAGTCGAAACGGAAAACTCCTTGAGTTTCAATGAGTTAGATGTTTTCTGGCGGTACAGGGCTTCAGTTCATCGAAGTCCGGAAGGAGTGGGTAGAGCAGTGTTGTTTGGCTCTATCGACGGTTCGATCGTCTCGGTCGAAAGCGGTGAAAAAGAGGTGTTGACAGCAGCGAGTAACGCTGTAGAATTCGCCTCCCGCTGACGAGAGATCGGAAGCGCAAGTGGTTGAAGTTGATAAGGAAACTTGGAAAACTTCTTAAAATAACCGCTTGACAGTAACGCCAGGCGCTGTAGAATGCGCGCCTCGGTTGAGACGAAAGACTCAGCCAACCGCTCTTTAACAACTGAATCAAGCAATTCGTGTGGGTGCTTGTGGAGTCAGACTGCTAGTCAACAGATTATCAGCATCACAAGTTACTCCGCGAGAAATCAAAGATGTAACCAACGATTGCTGAGCCAAGTTTAGGGTTTTCTCAAAACCCAAAGATGTTTGAACTGAAGAGTTTGATCATGGCTCAGATTGAACGCTGGCGGCAGGCCTAACACATGCAAGTCGAGCGGTAGAGAGGTGCTTGCACCTCTTGAGAGCGGCGGACGGGTGAGTAATGCCTAGGAATCTGCCTGGTAGTGGGGGATAACGTTCGGAAACGGACGCTAATACCGCATACGTCCTACGGGAGAAAGCAGGGGACCTTCGGGCCTTGCGCTATCAGATGAGCCTAGGTCGGATTAGCTAGTTGGTGAGGTAATGGCTCACCAAGGCGACGATCCGTAACTGGTCTGAGAGGATGATCAGTCACACTGGAACTGAGACACGGTCCAGACTCCTACGGGAGGCAGCAGTGGGGAATATTGGACAATGGGCGAAAGCCTGATCCAGCCATGCCGCGTGTGTGAAGAAGGTCTTCGGATTGTAAAGCACTTTAAGTTGGGAGGAAGGGCCGTTCCCTAATACGTGATGGTTTTGACGTTACCGACAGAATAAGCACCGGCTAACTCTGTGCCAGCAGCCGCGGTAATACAGAGGGTGCAAGCGTTAATCGGAATTACTGGGCGTAAAGCGCGCGTAGGTGGTTCGTTAAGTTGGATGTGAAAGCCCCGGGCTCAACCTGGGAACTGCATTCAAAACTGTCGAGCTAGAGTATGGTAGAGGGTGGTGGAATTTCCTGTGTAGCGGTGAAATGCGTAGATATAGGAAGGAACACCAGTGGCGAAGGCGACCACCTGGACTGATACTGACACTGAGGTGCGAAAGCGTGGGGAGCAAACAGGATTAGATACCCTGGTAGTCCACGCCGTAAACGATGTCAACTAGCCGTTGGGAGCCTTGAGCTCTTAGTGGCGCAGCTAACGCATTAAGTTGACCGCCTGGGGAGTACGGCCGCAAGGTTAAAACTCAAATGAATTGACGGGGGCCCGCACAAGCGGTGGAGCATGTGGTTTAATTCGAAGCAACGCGAAGAACCTTACCAGGCCTTGACATCCAATGAACTTTCCAGAGATGGATTGGTGCCTTCGGGAGCATTGAGACAGGTGCTGCATGGCTGTCGTCAGCTCGTGTCGTGAGATGTTGGGTTAAGTCCCGTAACGAGCGCAACCCTTGTCCTTAGTTACCAGCACGTTAAGGTGGGCACTCTAAGGAGACTGCCGGTGACAAACCGGAGGAAGGTGGGGATGACGTCAAGTCATCATGGCCCTTACGGCCTGGGCTACACACGTGCTACAATGGTCGGTACAGAGGGTTGCCAAGCCGCGAGGTGGAGCTAATCCCATAAAACCGATCGTAGTCCGGATCGCAGTCTGCAACTCGACTGCGTGAAGTCGGAATCGCTAGTAATCGCGAATCAGAATGTCGCGGTGAATACGTTCCCGGGCCTTGTACACACCGCCCGTCACACCATGGGAGTGGGTTGCACCAGAAGTAGCTAGTCTAACCTTCGGGGGGACGGTTACCACGGTGTGATTCATGACTGGGGTGAAGTCGTAACAAGGTAGCCGTAGGGGAACCTGCGGCTGGATCACCTCCTTAATCGACGACAGCAGCTGCTCCATGAGCTCCCACACGAATTGCTTGATTCATTGAAGAAGACGATAGAAGCAGCCCGAAATTGGGTCTGTAGCTCAGTTGGTTAGAGCGCACCCCTGATAAGGGTGAGGTCGGCAGTTCGAATCTGCCCAGACCCACCAATTTTGTGTGGGAAACGCCTGTAGAAATACGGGGCCATAGCTCAGCTGGGAGAGCGCCTGCCTTGCACGCAGGAGGTCAGCGGTTCGATCCCGCTTGGCTCCACCACTACTGCTTCTGTGACTGAAAGCTTAGAAATGAGCATTCCATCGAGACGATGGTGAATGTTGATTTCTAGTCTTTTGATTAGATCGTTCTTTAAAAATTTGGGTATGTGATAGAAAGATAGACTGGATGGCACTTTCACTGGTGTTGTTCAGGCTAAGGTAAAATTTGTGAGTTCTCGTAATTGAGAAATTCGAATTTTCGGCGAATGTCGTCTTCACAGTATAACCAGATTGCTTGGGGTTATATGGTCAAGTGAAGAAGCGCATACGGTGGATGCCTTGGCAGTCAGAGGCGATGAAAGACGTGGTAGCCTGCGAAAAGCTTCGGGGAGTCGGCAAACAGACTGTGATCCGGAGATGTCTGAATGGGGGAACCCAGCCATCACAAGATGGTTATCTTGTACTGAATACATAGGTGCAAGAAGCGAACCAGGGGAACTGAAACATCTAAGTACCCTGAGGAAAAGAAATCAACCGAGATTCCCTTAGTAGTGGCGAGCGAACGGGGACTAGCCCTTAAGCTTCTTTGATTTTAGCGGAACGCTCTGGAAAGTGCGGCCATAGTGGGTGATAGCCCTGTACGCGAAAGGATCTTAGAAGTGAAATCGAGTAGGACGGAGCACGAGAAACTTTGTCTGAATATGGGGGGACCATCCTCCAAGGCTAAATACTACTGACTGACCGATAGTGAACCAGTACCGTGAGGGAAAGGCGAAAAGAACCCCGGAGAGGGGAGTGAAATAGATCCTGAAACCGTATGCGTACAAGCAGTGGGAGCCCACTTTGTTGGGTGACTGCGTACCTTTTGTATAATGGGTCAGCGACTTATTTTCAGTGGCGAGCTTAACCGAATAGGGGAGGCGTAGCGAAAGCGAGTCTTAATAGGGCGTCTAGTCGCTGGGAATAGACCCGAAACCGGGCGATCTATCCATGGGCAGGTTGAAGGTTAGGTAACACTGACTGGAGGACCGAACCGACTACCGTTGAAAAGTTAGCGGATGACCTGTGGATCGGAGTGAAAGGCTAATCAAGCTCGGAGATAGCTGGTTCTCCTCGAAAGCTATTTAGGTAGCGCCTCATGTATCACTGTAGGGGGTAGAGCACTGTTTCGGCTAGGGGGTCATCCCGACTTACCAAACCGATGCAAACTCCGAATACCTACAAGTGCCGAGCATGGGAGACACACGGCGGGTGCTAACGTCCGTCGTGAAAAGGGAAACAACCCAGACCGTCAGCTAAGGTCCCAAAGTTATGGTTAAGTGGGAAACGATGTGGGAAGGCTTAGACAGCTAGGAGGTTGGCTTAGAAGCAGCCACCCTTTAAAGAAAGCGTAATAGCTCACTAGTCGAGTCGGCCTGCGCGGAAGATGTAACGGGGCTCAAACCATACACCGAAGCTACGGGTATCACGTAAGTGATGCGGTAGAGGAGCGTTCTGTAAGCCTGTGAAGGTGAGTTGAGAAGCTTGCTGGAGGTATCAGAAGTGCGAATGCTGACATGAGTAACGACAATGGGTGTGAAAAACACCCACGCCGAAAGACCAAGGTTTCCTGCGCAACGTTAATCGACGCAGGGTTAGTCGGTCCCTAAGGCGAGGCTGAAAAGCGTAGTCGATGGAAAACAGGTTAATATTCCTGTACTTCTGGTTATTGCGATGGAGGGACGGAGAAGGCTAGGCCAGCTTGGCGTTGGTTGTCCAAGTTTAAGGTGGTAGGCTGGAATCTTAGGTAAATCCGGGATTCCAAGGCCGAGAGCTGATGACGAGTTACCCTCTGGGTGACGAAGTGGTTGATGCCATGCTTCCAAGAAAAGCTTCTAAGCTTCAGGTAACCAGGAACCGTACCCCAAACCGACACAGGTGGTTGGGTAGAGAATACCAAGGCGCTTGAGAGAACTCGGGTGAAGGAACTAGGCAAAATGGCACCGTAACTTCGGGAGAAGGTGCGCCGGTGAGGGTGAAGCACTTGCTGCGTAAGCCCACGCCGGTCGAAGATACCAGGCCGCTGCGACTGTTTATTAAAAACACAGCACTCTGCAAACACGAAAGTGGACGTATAGGGTGTGACGCCTGCCCGGTGCCGGAAGGTTAATTGATGGGGTTAGCTAACGCGAAGCTCTTGATCGAAGCCCCGGTAAACGGCGGCCGTAACTATAACGGTCCTAAGGTAGCGAAATTCCTTGTCGGGTAAGTTCCGACCTGCACGAATGGCGTAACGATGGCGGCGCTGTCTCCACCCGAGACTCAGTGAAATTGAAATCGCTGTGAAGATGCAGTGTATCCGCGGCTAGACGGAAAGACCCCGTGAACCTTTACTATAGCTTTGCACTGGACTTTGAATTTGCTTGTGTAGGATAGGTGGGAGGCTTTGAAGCGTGGACGCCAGTCTGCGTGGAGCCATCCTTGAAATACCACCCTGGCAACTTTGAGGTTCTAACTCAGGTCCGTTATCCGGATCGAGGACAGTGTATGGTGGGTAGTTTGACTGGGGCGGTCTCCTCCTAAAGAGTAACGGAGGAGTACGAAGGTGCGCTCAGACCGGTCGGAAATCGGTCGTAGAGTATAAAGGCAAAAGCGCGCTTGACTGCGAGACAGACACGTCGAGCAGGTACGAAAGTAGGTCTTAGTGATCCGGTGGTTCTGTATGGAAGGGCCATCGCTCAACGGATAAAAGGTACTCCGGGGATAACAGGCTGATACCGCCCAAGAGTTCATATCGACGGCGGTGTTTGGCACCTCGATGTCGGCTCATCACATCCTGGGGCTGAAGCCGGTCCCAAGGGTATGGCTGTTCGCCATTTAAAGTGGTACGCGAGCTGGGTTTAGAACGTCGTGAGACAGTTCGGTCCCTATCTGCCGTGGACGTTTGAGATTTGAGAGGGGCTGCTCCTAGTACGAGAGGACCGGAGTGGACGAACCTCTGGTGTTCCGGTTGTCACGCCAGTGGCATTGCCGGGTAGCTATGTTCGGAAAAGATAACCGCTGAAAGCATCTAAGCGGGAAACTTGCCTCAAGATGAGATCTCACTGGAGCCTTGAGCTCCCTGAAGGGCCGTCGAAGACTACGACGTTGATAGGCAGGGTGTGTAAGCGCTGTGAGGCGTTGAGCTAACCTGTACTAATTGCCCGTGAGGCTTGACCATATAACACCCAAGCAATTTGCTGACCCGAAAGGGCACCAGATTGCGGTGTGTGAAGACGAAGTGAACCGAAAGTTCGACTGACGCGCAAAACACCGACTGTCACATACCCAATTTGCTGAAGCGAGGCCAACCGGTCCCGACTCAGTACCCGAATTTCTTGACGACCATAGAGCGTTGGAACCACCTGATCCCATCCCGAACTCAGCAGTGAAACGATGCATCGCCGATGGTAGTGTGGGGTTTCCCCATGTGAGAGTAGGTCATCGTCAAGATTAAATTCCGAAACCCCTATCTGCTGACGCAGGTAGGGGTTTTGTTTTGGTTCACAAAAAAGCTCGTAGTCACTGCGGGCGTCTGGGATTAGGTGCCTACCGCATCGATGGACACCCGTTTAGCCGCGTAGGGTATGACGCTTATGCCTCAGGCACCGGGCAGCTCAGGTCCCCTTCCTTGCACTTGAGATAGGTCTTGAAGGTCTCGACTCGCGCCTTGGTGAGCGCCGTGATGCAGTTGCCGTAGATCAGAGGATAAACACTGCCACCTTCAACGCCAGACGCAGAGAAATTGCATTCGGTATCACGGAAGCTGATCCAGGCCCGCTGTGCCTTGACCAGCAACTGCTTGGCCTCGGGATTGTCTTTCAGGCGCGCAGTGATCTGCTTGTAAAGGTTGTTCAATTCGGTGTCGGCGGCGTTCTTCTCTTGGGCCGCGCATTGGTTCATCTCGCTCTGGGTGATGGCATTGGTGCAGTCGTCGGCTTGGGCTGCGGCGATAAAGAGCAACGGTGTCAGAGCCAGAAGCAAGCGTGGGGGCATGGTCGATCTCTCCTTGAAAGGCTTGAAAAATGCCGGAGGAGTGTACATCGCTCCAAGGGTTTCTAGCGTCGACCCATGGTCAAACAACGGACTGATACAACTTTCCGGTTGGCCTTGTGGTCTTACAGGCCTACTGTTGAACACAGGAGGTGACCCATGCATTTATCCGATCGCATCGAAAGAAAGATCCTGCTCAAGGCGCCGCGTTCCCAGGTCTGGCGGGCCCTGGCCAATGCCGAAGCCTTTGGCAGATGGTTTGGCGTGGCCCTGGAAGGCAAACGGTTTGTGGCCGGTGAACGGACCCAGGGACAGATCACTTATCCCGGTTATGAGCACCTTACCTGGGACGTGGCGGTGGAGCGGGTCGAGCCCGAACGGGTGTTCTCGTTTCGCTGGCATCCCTACGCCATCGAACCCCAGGTGGATTACTCCCAAGAGCCCGAGACGCGGGTTCAGTTCGAGTTGGAGGATATCGACGGAGGCACCTTGCTCAAGGTGGTGGAGTCAGGGTTTGACGGCATTCCCGAGGCGCGCCGACTCAAGGCTTTTCGCATGGACAGCCGCGGTTGGGACGAGCAGATGGCCAATATCGAGGAGTTCCTGACCAGGTCCTGAGCCGGTAGCGATCAATGGCTGATGGTTCTCGCCTGAGGAAACTAAGGGTTTCCGGAAGGACGGTATGGCGAATGTCTTACACGCGATGGCTGCTTTGTCGACTATTGCGCTTTGGATCCGAGGCGTAATCTGTATTCATCCACTGAAGCACAGGGAGTGCTCAGGATCAGGGACGATCGACCTTGCAAGGATGGCTATCGACAGGGAGTCGTGATGGTCTTGGAAAAACCCGCTTCGGCGGGTTTTTTTTCGCCTGTCAAAAAGGGCAGCAGCGCTGTATAGCGAAAAGCTTACACGTCGGCGCTGTGTTCTCGTCTTTTTCCACGCCATCGATGGGCTTAATCTGTGTCCATCCACTGAGTACAGGGAGTGCTCGGGGTCATGGATGATGGGACCAGGCAAGGAATGCCGGACAGGGAGTCAAATTGGTCCTCAAAAAACCCGCTTCGGCGGGTTTTTTTCGTCTTTAGAAAAGTGCGACGGCTATGCGTCGACCCCGTTCCGGGTCGCTATCAAAAGCTTTCGGTCTGCAAGGCCTGGGCACGCAGGCGAGCGATATCCTTGCTTGGCGAAGCGCCGAAGAGGCGACTGTACTCTCGGCTGAACTGTGAAGGGCTTTCATACCCCATTTTGTAGCCGACCGACGAAACATCGCCACTCTCCGCCAACAGCAACCGCCGGGCCTCTTGCAAGCGCAGTTGCTTCTGATACTGCAACGGACTCATGGCGGTGACGGCTTTGAAGCGATGATGAAGCGCCGAAGGGCTGAGATTGATCATCTGTGCCAGGTTGTCGATGCTCAGCGGCTCGGCGTAATGGGTATTGAGCCACTCGATAGCTCGACTGATGCGATGGGCCTGGGTGTCCGGGATGGCAATTTCATGCAAGCGCTGGCCTTGGGCGCCGCGCAGCAGCCGATAGAAAATCTCCTGCTGGGCGAGGGGCGCCAGGGCTGCGATATCGTCTGGGCTGTCCAATAGCCGCAGCAAGCGCAACATCGCATCGAGCAGTGGTGTGTCGATCCTGTCCAGGAACAGCCCGCGGCCGGTCTTCCGAGGCGGTACAGCAATGGGGCTGGCGTCGGCAATCAGTCTGCAGATCTGCGCCGGGTCGATGTCCAGGCGAATGCACAGGTAAGGGCGCTCGGGGCTGGCTTCGATTACCTGGCCGGCCAACGGTAGCGAGACAGAGACCACCAGATAGTTGAGTGGATCATAAACGTAGCATTCGTCTGCGAGCCGAACCTCCTTGCGCCCCTCGATGATCACGCACAGGCCCGGCTTGTGCACGATGTGCAGGGCGTCGCTCAGTTCGTCGCTGCGAATCAGGCTCAGGGCCTTGATGGCGGTGGGGTGAATACCATTCTGCGGGGCGAAGCGTTTCATCAGGTCCGCCAGTTCAGCGCGACGCGGGTTGACGTCCTCGTCTGGCGCAACCTGTATGGACGTGGATACCGACATGCCGATCTATCTCCCTGGTTAGACCGCGTTAGTAAAACTGATTGCACGGCCGGCTGCCAGAGTCGCCTGGTTTGCTACAGGATCGTGCAAGCGCGCAGGAGGATCCGGCTAACCCTGCCATCGGCTGCCTCCCTAATCTGGACCTGTCAGAACGCTCCCTCCGGGGGCGAACACACCCAGACGAGGAAACCATCATGTCCGATATCCAGAACAAAGTAGTCGTGATTACCGGTGCCAGTAGCGGGATTGGTGAAGCGGCAGCACGTCTGCTGGCCGCCCGCGGTGCCCGCGTAGTACTCGGCGCCCGGCGCGTCGATCGTCTGCAAGCGCTGGTCCAGGAACTCGAGGCCGCCGGTCAACGGGCTATCTGCAGGGCCGTGGACGTGACCCGGCGCGACGATGTCCAGAATCTGATCGACTTCGCCGTCGAACGTTTCGGCAAGGTGGATGTGATTATCAACAACGCCGGCGTCATGCCGCTCTCCAAACTCGAGGCGCTGAAGGTCGATGAGTGGGATCGGATGATCGACGTCAACATCCGTGGTGTGCTCCACGGCATTGCGGCTGGGCTGCCATTGATGCAACGTCAGCGTAGCGGCCAGTTCATCAACATCGCTTCCATTGGTGCCTACGCCGTCAGCCCTACCGCCGCTGTGTATTGCGCCACTAAATATGCGGTGCGGGCCATTTCCGAAGGCTTGCGCCAGGAGGTTGGGGGTGATGTGCGGGTGACGGTGATTTCCCCCGGCGTGACCGAATCGGAACTGGCTGAGAGCATTTCCGATGAGGGTGGCCGCGCCGAAATGCGCGAGTTCCGCAGAATCTCGATTCCCGCCGAGGCGATTGCCCGGGCGATTGCCTACGCCATCGAACAACCGGCGGATGTGGACGTCAGCGAACTGGTGGTGCGGCCGACGGCCAGCCCGTACTGATGTGGAACGACCGAACGGCGAGCGGACTGATCCGCTCGCCACAGGCCACTAGGCAGGGATTTCCAACCGCGCGGCAGCGCGTTGGGTGATCTGCGAACGCACCCGGAACGATTCCGCCGAGCGCCGCTGGGCTTCCTCCAATACGCGTGTGGGGGCGGTGTCAGGGCTGCCGGAGGTGAACGGCGGGGCAGGGGCGTATTCGAGTTGCAGTTGGACCAGCTCGGCGGTGTCCTGGTCGAACAGCTCGGCCGCCAGGGTCAAGGCAAAATCGATCCCTGCCGTGATGCCGCCACCGGTGAGCAGGTTGCCATCACGCACTACGCGGTCCTTGATCGGCGTCGCGCCGAGCGTCTGCAGCAGGCTGTGATAAGCCCAATGGGTGGTGGCGCGTTTGCCTCGCAGCAGGCCGGCCGCACCGAGTACCAGCGCACCGGTGCACACCGACGTGACGTATTGCGCGTGCGCCGCTTGTTGCTGAATGAACGCCAGGGTCAGTGGGTCTTCCATCAATGGCCCGACGCCGGTGCCACCGGGGATGCAGATCACGTCGAGTTTCGGACAATCCTCGAACGTCGTGGTGGGCAACAGCACCAGTCCGGTGCTGGCGGTGACCGGAGCCAGGTCTTTCCAGATCAGGTGCACCTTCACGTCTGGCAATGAGGCCAGCACGTCATAGGGGCCGGTGAGGTCCAACTGCTGGACCTGGGGAAATAACAGCAAACCGATCTGCAATGTCATGACGCTCTCCTTTGGATAATGCCCGGGGGGTGGACGGTTCTACTGTAGGTCCGTAGGCTTTGGCGTATACGCCAATAAGCCCACGAATTACGCCAATATGCCAAACCCACCGAAAACCGTTCATGTACTGGCCTTCGCCAATGTGCAACTGCTCGATGTCACCGGGCCTCTGCAGGTGTTTGCCTCGGCCAATGATATGGCCCGCCAGCGAGGTCTGCCGTTGCCGTATGCACCGACGGTGATCGCCGCCGGTGGTGGTGCGGTGGTGTCTTCGGCAGGGTTGGCGCTGATGGCCGAGCCGTTGCCGACCGAAGGCAGCGACACCTTGCTGATCGCTGGCGGTTGGGGGGTGTACGAGGCGGCGAAGGACCCGGCGCTGGTGGCCTGGGTCAAGGACCATGGCGAGCGTTCACGGCGAGTGGCCTCGGTGTGCACCGGGGCATTCCTGCTGGCCGCCAGCGGTTGGCTGGACGGGCGCCGGGTGGTTACGCACTGGACCCGTTGTGAGCAACTGGCCGAGCAGCATCCCCAGTTGCGGGTCGAACCCAATCCGATTTTCATCAACGATGGCCCGGTCTGGACCTCGGCCGGAGTCACGGCGGGCATCGACCTGGCCCTGGCGCTGGTGGAAGACGACCTGGGCCGCGCCGTGGCCCTGGAAGTCGCCCGGCAACTGGTGGTGTTCCTCAAGCGACCGGGCGGGCAATCACAGTTCAGCGTGACCTTGTCGCTGCAGAACCAGGGCAGCCGTTTTGATGACCTGCACGCCTGGATCGCCGAAAACCTCACCCAGGACCTGGGCCTGCCCAACCTGGCCGCCCAGGCGGGCATGAGCGAACGCAGCTTTGTCCGCCATTACCGTACCGAAACCGGCCAGACGCCGGCGCGGGCGGTGGAATTGATTCGCGTGGAAACCGCCCGCCGCCTGTTGTCCGACACCGGGGTGCCGATCAAGCGGGTCGCGGTGCAATGCGGCTTCGGCAGTGAAGAAACCCTGCGCCGCAGTTTCCTGCGGGCCATGGGGGTGACGCCCCAGGCGTATCGCGAGCGCTTCGCTGTCAGCCTTCAAGCAGATCCAACAGGGCTTTGATCGTAGCCTCGGGGGCTTCCTGGGGAATATTGTGACCAACACCGCTCAGCACCCGGCGCTCGTAGAAACCACTGAAATGCCTGGCATCTTCGTCGTGTTCAGGTGCTGGCCCCACGCCGTCGTCGGCACCGCACAGGGAAATGCTGGGCACGCTGATGCCGGGTTGCGCCGTGAGCTGTTCTTCCATCCATTCAAGGGTCGGATCTCCCGGTGCGTACATGAATCGATGGCGGTAGGAGTGAATCACCACGTCGACGAAGTCGGGGTTTTCAAAAGATGGTGCGGTCAGCGAAAACAGCTCCGTGCCACGCTTCCAGGTCGGCGACCACAGGCGCCAGAGCAATTCACACAGCTCACGCCGGTTCTGCGTCAGGCCTTCCACGCCGCGGGTCGTGTGGAAATAATACTGATACCACAGCCGATGCTCCGTATCCGGGTCCAGCGGTTGGGTTGAGCGAGGAATATCCTGCAGGTTGTAGCCATCGCCGGTGACCAGGCAGCGAACGCGCTCGGGCCACAATGCCGCCACGATGCACGCCGCCCGGCCACCCCAGTCATAGCCACATAACGCTGCCTGGGGGATGTTGAGTGCGTGCATCAAGTCCAACAGGTCCTGGGCCAGTGCTGCTTGCTGGCCGGAACGCAGGATCGCCGGGTTGTTGAACCGGGTCGGGCCATAGCCGCGCAGGTAGGGCACGATGACCCGGTAGCCGTGTTGGGCCAGGACCGGTGCGACGTCATCGAACGCCCTGGGATCGTAAGGAAAACCGTGCAGCAGGATGACCGGGTCGCCGCCAGCGGGACCGTGTTCTTCGTAGGCGATGCGCAACAGCGGTGTTACCGCGAAACTGATCCTGGGATCCTGATTCATGTCGGCCTCCGGCGGCGCCCGGTTGCGTTCAGGCGGGTTCCTGATTCACGTATTTGGCCCGATCCGGCGTGAAGGTCACGATCATCTTCGTGCTGGTGCAGGTCAGCGTGCGTTCCTGGGACAAGTCGATGTCCAGGTCTTCACCCCGCAGGCCCTGCCATTGGGCGAGGTATTTGAGGCAGCCGAATTTTTCGTTTTTCTTCAGGCTGCGGCTGACCCCGCCTTTCCAGCCCAGCACCGGCAACTCACCGGCCTGGCAACGTTGCGCCAGTTCCGGAAATTTCGTGGCCCGGTCGCGGCCGATTTCCCAGCATTTGATCAAGCCCTTGTCCTGGCCTTCCCAGAGGTCTTCCCGGGTCAGGCCGGTACGGGGCGGGGTGTCGATGGTGCGTTTCACGTAGGTCATGCCTGGTCCTTGAGTCGGGTTTTATCGGGCAGCTCCGCTGCACCCGTGAGAGCATCGATCTTAGGAGGGGTTTGGGGGACTGGCAACCTGAAAGGACCCATGACGATGAATGGGCCGAATGCCCCTGATGCTTTCTGTGGCGAGGGAGCTTGGTCCCGCTGGGTTGCGAAGCGACCCCCTTATCAGATCCTGATTTTTCGGAGGCTGGAAGATTTTGCGACTGCTGCGCAGCCGAGCGGGAGCAAGCTCCCTCGCCACAGGTGTGTGTTCCTACAGAAAAATTGGTGAACAGGAATTTTCTGACGAGTCGTGGCGGTTGTCGGTTAGGAAGTGGTGGGGATAGGCTTTGCCGGTCGCTGCAAAAATCAGCGACCGGGCTTGGTCGTCCGGGTTTAGAATGGCGCACGGTGCCGCGCAAGCGGCTGTCTGCTTTATGGCTGGCTGTGCGTGGGAGGGCTCCGGGCCCTGCCGGGTTTCCATTCCCTGGTCGACCAACCTGCGTACAGTTCGCCACCCTCTGCTTGGTCGCGGAAATGGCGAACTCCACATTCGAATGGAGTTTCATCATGGTCAAGATCACCCCCAACCCTCCCAGCGCCGAAAACCTTTCTGCCTACACCTCCCTCGACTCAAGAAAACTCCGCGAAGCCGCCGATCGGGCGCTGAGCGTGCATCTGTCTCCAACCACCACAGCCAAATCCGACACTTACGATGGCCAAGTCTTTTCGGTGGTTCCGGGCATTAATACCGAATCGGTGCTGACCAGCCTCAGCGAAACCCTGGCGTCGGTCAATGCGATGGTCAGTGACCTGGCGTTCGAGCTGGAGGGTTCCCGGCGACATGTTGCGTTGGGGATCCAGCAGTTGATTGAGTTGGGTACGTTGCTGGCCAATCGTGCGCTGGATGACATCGAGCCGGTGGCCTGACATATCGCTTCTGTGGCGAGGGGATAAATCCCCTCGCCACAGGGAGGTGTTCACTCGAGAATGACGCCAGCCCGGGTTAAGGCTGCCAACTATTCTTCTCCCCACTCAACTTGCGATCCAGGAAACTCGCCGCGCTGATCAGTGCCAGATGGCTCAAGGCCTGTGGCGTGTTGCCCAGATGATAACCGTGGCCGTCGAACTCCTCGGCGTATAACCCCAGCGGGTTGGCATAGCGCAGCAGTTGTTCGAACTCCAGTTGGGCTTTTTCCACGCGGCCGGCGCGGGCCAGGCATTCAACGTACCAGAACGAGCAGGCGACGAATGAACCTTCGGTGCCGTTGAGGCCGTCGATCGGGTCATCGTCGTTGCGGTAGCGGTACACCATGCCGTCACGCACCAGGTGCTTTTCGATGGCATCAAGGGTGGACAGCCAGCGCGGGTCCCGGGCACTGACGAAGCGCACCAGCGGCATCAGCAACATCGAGCCGTCCACGGCGGTACTGCCCAGGCGCTGGACGAAATGCTGGCGTTCGTCGTTCCAGAAACGGCTCCATATGTCTTTGTAGATGGCCTGGCGGGTTTCGTCCCAGCGGGTGAACGGCGCGGGCAGGGAGCGTTTGACGGCGAGGCGGATGGCGCGGTCGACGGCCACCCAGCACATGAGGCGCGAATGCAGGAAATCCTGTTTATCGCCGCGCATTTCCCAGATGCCCACGTCCTTGTCTTGCCAGATTTCGCACACCTGGTCGATCACGTCGACAGTGTGTTGCCAGCCCTGATGGGAAATGGCTTCGCCGTACTTGTTGACCAGATACACCGCGTCCATCAACTCGCCGAAGATGTCCAGTTGCACCTGCTCGTAGGCCAGGTTGCCGATGCGCACCGGTCGCGCATTGCCGAATCCGCTCAGGTGCGGCAGTTCGGTTTCCGGCAACGCCTGCCTGCCGTCGAGGCCGTACAGGATGTTGAGTTTGACCGGTTGCCCGCGACAATCGCTGACCCGGCCGCGCATCCAGCGCATGTAGGCGTTGGCCTCTTCGACGAAGCCCAGGCGCATGAATGCGTAGACGGTGAACGAGGCGTCGCGGATCCAGGTGTAGCGATAATCCCAGTTGCGCTCGCCGCCGCGGGTTTCCGGCAGGCCGAAGGTAGCGGCGGCGAGGATGGCGCCGTGTTTGCGCGAGGTCAGCAATTTGAGCGCGAGGGCAGAGCGGTTGACCGTTTCCCGCCAGCGTCCGCGGTAATTGGATTGGCCGATCCAGCCGCGCCAGAACGCCAGGGTTCGCTCCAGGCATATGGCGCTGACATCATCCTGAAGCCTGGGATCGTCGATGCCTCCCAACAGGAACTCCGCGCTCTGGCCTTCTTGCAAGGTGAATCCGGCCAGCGCCGCGTTGCCGTCCAGGGTCATGGCCTGGTCTGAACGCAGGCGCAGGCTCGGTTGTCCCTTCGCTTTGAAACAGACGTGGGCGCCTTCCAGGTGCGCAGTGGTGGCGGCCCGGGCGTAGTCATGGCGTACCGCGCAGCGCATGCGAAACGTCGCGTGGCCGACCGCCATGTGCACCTTGCGCATCAGCACCGGCAGGTCATCCTCGGTGTCACCGATGGGCAGCAGGTCGGTGATTTCCACCACCACGCCATCGCTCAGCCAGCGGGTTTGCAGTACGTTGGTGTCGGGCAGGTAGATCTGCTGGCGCCGGGCGTCCGGCAGGTCGGGCGCGAGCTGGAAAATGCCCGCTTGCGGGGTATCCAGCAGCGAACAGAAGATCGAGGGGCTGTCGAATTCCGGCCAGCAGAAAAAGTCGACGCTGCCCCGGTCATTGACCAGCGCGGCACTGCGCATGTCGCCGATGATGCCGTGGTTCTCGATGGGACTTTGTGGTTCGTCATGGTCAGCCATTGCCGCGAAACCCCGGATAAAGGCTCATTCCGCCATCGATGAACAGCGTGGTGCCCACCACATAATCGGAAAGATCCGACGCCAGCCAGACCACCGCGTTGGCGACGTCTTCCACATCACCGATGCGACCATAGGGAATCAGCTCCAGCAGCTTTTGCCCCGGTTCGCCCTCGGTCACCTCGCGGTTGATGGCGGTGCGGATGGCGCCGGGGGCGATGCTGTTGATGCGGATGCGCTGGTGGCTGGTTTCCTGGGCCAGGCTCTGCATCAACAGGTCGATACCGCCCTTGGACGCAGCGTAGTTGACGTGACCGGCCCAGGGGATGCGCTGGTGGACCGAACTCATGTGGATGATTTTTCCGGCGGCCCGGGAAACGCCCGGGCGAATACCCTGGCGATTGAAAATCCGTAGCGCGGCGCGGGCGCAGAGGAACTGGCCGGTGAGGTTGACGCCGATCACGGTGTTCCAGTTGTCCAGGCTCATGTCGACGGCAGCGGCGTCTTTTTGCAGGCCGGAATTGGCGACCAGAATGTCCAATGTGCCGAAGGCATCCACAGTCTGGGCGAACAACCGCTCGACCTCCTGTTCCTGGGACACATCGGCGCCGAGGGCGATGGCGCGGCCGCCGTTGTCGTTGATCTCGCGGGCCAGCGCTTCGGCCGGGGCCGCGCCGGAATGGTAATTGAGCACCACGGCGGCACCGGCGGCGGCCAATGCCCTGGCTGAACCGGCGCCAATGCCGGAGCTGGCACCGGTGACGAGGGCAACTTGTTGCGCGAGGGAAATCTGCATGGGCTTAGCACCTTGAACGGAGGGCCTTACCTGCTGACTGGCGCGAAGCGTGGAGAGTTCATTTGTGTGAAGCGGTCTTCATCTTCCCCCGGACTGGATCCCCCGACGCTGCTTCCTAGCGCGTCGCAACCATGAACACCCGTGGAAACGGCAGCAGCACCGTGCCATCGTCCAGGGCCGGATAGGCTTGTTCGACCGCGTGGAGATACCGCTCCAGATACTGCGCGCGTTGCGCCTCGTCCAACGGCTCGAGAAACGGCCGCAAGCCGCTGCCCTTGAACCACTCCACTACACCCGCGGCACCACCGGCCAACGGATGGTGGTAGGTGGTGCGCCACACATCGACGCGGCTGCAATGGGGTTTCAGGATCGAATAGTACGTGCTGGCGTCGGCCACTTCCGTGCGGGTGTCGGCCGCTCCGCCCAATTGGCTGGCCCAGGGACCGCTGGCAGCGATCTCCCGCATCAAGCGGTGGGAGGGCTGATGGAGGGTGTCGGGCATCTGGATCGCCAGGCTGCCGCCCGGCGCGAGTTTGCTCACCAGCGACGGCAGCAGGGTGGCGTGGTCGGGCAGCCATTGCAGCACGGCGTTGGCGAAGATCACGTCGAACGGCCCGGGCTCGTCCCATTGGCCGATATCGGCGGTGTCGAACGCCACGGCGGGCAAGCGCTGGCGGGCAGCGTCGATCATGTCGGCGGAGCTGTCCAGGCCACGCACCGTTGCCCCGCTGAAATGCTCCACCAACAGCTCCGTGGAATTGCCGGGGCCGCAACCCAGATCGATCACCGAACGCGCTTCCACCGGGGGAATGGCGGCCAGCAGGTCCCGGGCCGGGCGGGTGCGTTCCTGTTCAAACGTGACGTACTGCCTGGCGGACCAGCTCATGGCGTTCTCCTGGGTCGAAATCGAATCGGGTCGCAGCAGTATAAAGGCGCCAGGGGAATGAGGCGCGCACCTGTTAGTTCTTACAGCAGACAGGTCGATCGGCCCGCAATACATTGCTTGATGGCGTGAGCAAGATTCCAGCGCCGACGTAACCTGGAAGCCGAACCCTGGTCTGTACCTTCCGCACCGATTTCGCCAGGCGAAAAACCTGATCCAGATGATGCTGCTTCTACGCACGGGCCTGGTGGCGCTGTTGCTGGGCTCATTGAGTGTGGCGCCGCAGGTTGGCGCAGCCCCCGAATCGCTGCAGGTGCTCGGGCGCTCCCACGTGGATGACTATTCGGTGGCCCTGGACGAGGCCGACCAGGTCTGGTTGCGGGGCAAGGGCAGGTTGTTGCTGGGCGTCTCGGCACCGGATTACTCGCCGTTCAGCATCACTGGCAATGGCAACGATTATGAAGGCCTGACCGCCGACTACGCCCAGTTGCTCGGGCAGTTGCTGCAGGTCGAGGTGCAGGTGCGGCGTTACCCGTCCCGGGCCGAATCGCTCCAGGCGCTGCACAGCGGCGAGATCGACCTGCTCGGTACCGCCAACGGCTTCGAGGCCGGCGACCCGGAACTGAGCATGTCCCAGGCATACGCCGATGACCTGCCCACCCTCGTGGCGCGCATTGATGACAGCCAGGACTTGCCCCCGGACCTGGCGGGCAAGCGATTGGCGATGTTGTACCACTATCTGCCGCCGGCCACGGTCGAAGCGTTCTACCCCGATGCCACCTTGCAGTTGTACCCCTCGACCTTGAGCGCCATTGGCGCGGTGGCGTTCGGTCAGGCCGATGTCTACCTGGGAGATTCGATCAGCGCCAACTACCTGATCGGCAAGAACTACCTGAACAATATCCAACTGGCGGATTTTTCCCGCCTGGAAGTGCAGCCGTTCGCCTTCGCGATCAGGCGGGACAACCGGCGCTTGTTGCATATTGTCGATGCCGCGCTGCAAGCAATTCCCACCCGGGAGCGCATGAGCATCCTGCGCCGCTGGAGTGCCGGTGGCGCCAGCATGCCGGGGCAGCAGGCGCTGCATTTCAGCGTCAATGAACAACGCTGGCTGGATGCGCATCCGCGGATCACGGTGGCCGTCAACGAACATTTCCCGCCGCTGACGTTTGTCGATGACCAGGACCAGATTCGCGGTATCGGCGCCGATGTGCTGGCCAGGATCAGTTTGCGCACCGGCCTCAAGTTCGATCTGCGGCGTGGCAGTTCGCTTGACGGCCTGATCGAGCAGGTCCGGAGCGGCCAGGCCGATGTCCTGGCGGCGGCTCCGGTGACCGCTGAACTTGAAGATGCGCTGCGCTTCACCCGACCGTACTTGAGCACCCCGTTCGTGTTGGTGACGCCACGTACCGCCAAGGTCCCGCTGACCCTGGACCGGATGGAGGGCAAGCGACTGGCGCTGACTCGCGGCAACGTGCTGCGTGAGTACCTGCTGGAACAGTTTCCCCGTGTGCAGTTGGTACCGGCGCAAGACTCCGCCGATACCATGGCCCGGGTCGCCGCCGGCACGGTGGACGGCGCGGTCAACTCGCTGATCAGCGCCCGTTACCTGATCTCCCGGCAGTACCGCGACAGGTTGCAGATCACCAGCACCGTGGGCACCCTGCCGGCACGTGTAGCCCTGGCGACTCGGCGGGATGCACTGGAGCTGCATTCGATCCTCGACAAGGCACTGCTGAGTATCTCCCCCGAAGAAATGGACGAACTGACCAATCGCTGGCGCAGTGAGGTGGTGATCGACGACAGCTATTGGCTGCGTAACCGCACCACCATCCTCCAGGGGTTTGCCATCGCCGCGTTGTTGCTGTTGCTGGCCCTGGGGTGGGTCGTTTATCTGCGGCGGCTGCTGGAGCAACTGCGTATCGCCAAGCAAAGCGCCGACGATGCCAACCGGGCCAAGACCACCTTCGTGGCGACCATGAGCCATGAAATCCGCACGCCGATGAATGCGTTGATCGGCATGCTGGAACTGGCCCTGAAAAAAGCCGACCAGGGCATCGTCGACCGGGTTGCCATCGAAGTCGCTTCCGACGCGGCCCACGGTTTGCTGGGGCTGATCGGCGACATCCTGGATATCGCACGCATCGAGTCGGGGCGATTGTCCCTGGCGCCCGAGCGGGCCAATCTGGCGCGGTTGGTCGAGTCGGTGGCGCGGATGTTCGAAGGCCTGGCCCGGCAGAAACAACTGGACCTGCAACTGGATCTGGACGCCGCGATCGACAAGGACGTCTTGATCGATCCCTTGCGCTTCAAGCAGATCGTGTCGAACCTGCTGAGCAACGCGATCAAATTCACCGAGCAAGGCCGGGTACGCCTGAGTGCGCGAGCCGACCCGGATCAAGACGACAAGCGCCTGGGCCTCTGTCTACGGGTCGAAGACACCGGCAGCGGGATTTCCCTGGAGGACCAGCGACGCCTGTTCAGCCCCTTTACCCAGGCCGGCAATCACCGCCAGTCCGCCCGCAGCGGTTCCGGGCTGGGGCTGATGATCAGCCGTACCCTGTGCGAGATGATGGGCGGTAGCCTGGCGTTGAGCAGCGTGCCGGGGACGGGCACGCAGATCGAGATCCTGCTGCATCTGCCTTTGCTCGACTCCCTGGTGCAAGTACAGCCGGCCGAGGTCGAGGCGCTGGTGGCGGCCCAGGCCCTGAACATCCTGGTGATCGATGACCACCCGGCCAATCGCCTGCTGTTGTCTCGACAACTGAACTACCTGGGGCACCGGGTCCAGGAGGCCGGGGACGGCGTCCAGGGTCTGCTGGCCTGGCGCGCCGGACATTTCGATGCGGTCATCACCGACTGCAACATGCCGTTGATGAGCGGTTATGAGCTGGCCCGTGCCATTCGCGACGAAGAACAGGCCCGAGGACTGTCGCGGGGGTTGATCCTGGGGTTCACGGCCAATGCCCAGCGCGAAGAAAAGGACCGCTGCATCGATGCCGGGATGGACGACTGCCTGTTCAAGCCCATCGGCCTCAAGGAACTGCAGGCGCGCCTGGGTTCGCTCAGTGCGCCGCCTGACGAGGAGGGGCTCGTTGCGTTGACCGACAGTTTCGATCTGACCAGCCTGGAGCAACTGACCGGAGGCGACATCGTCTCGATCAAAAAGCTGCTGGAGGAATTGGTCAGCAGCAATGCCGGCGACAAGGTGCGACTCATGGAGCTGTTCGCCCGGCACGATGTAATTGGGCTCGCGGACCTGGCGCACCGGATCAAGGGCGGGGCGCGGATCATTCAGGCGCAAGGCCTGATCGCCGCCTGTGAGGTATTGGAAGACGCCTGCCGAAGCGCCGACGGCGTGTTGCTTGCCAACGCGGTGGGTGACTTGCGCCAGGCCATGGATTTTCTTACCGAACAACTGGAGACCCATGCGACGAGGGCGCTTGCTGTCCCCGGCTCGCGCGAATGACTTCCTACAACCGCGTGTCGAGCAGAGCTTTTTCCGACGGTTTTTAGGACTCTTCCTACAGCGCCCCTCAAAAGCTTCCTCTAGCCTGAGGCCCCTTAACGTTTACGAGGCGGTTCATACCTGTCGCGTTGTCACTGGGGTGCCTGTCATGCCGAATAAAGCACTGCGTATCATGATTGCCGATACAGACCATTCTCATCGAATGAAGCTTGAGTACCTGTTCAACCAGCAGGGCTATTTCCGGATTGCCCCCGTGAGCAGTGCGCAGGAGCTGATAACGCTGATGGAGTTCGGTATCGAGCCGTTCGACCTGCTGGTCGTCGATGCCTGCCTGGGAGATGGGGCGCTGGACCTGCCGGGTTTCTTCCTCGATAACCCGCAGGTGCGTCATGGAATGATCTACAACGCACAACAGGCCGGCCTCCTGTCGGTACCTGTCGCGCGTCGGGCAAGTGTGCAACTGCACCCTGCGCAACTGCCGGATCTCGCGTCCCTGGCGCGCCTGATGGCGCGGGTCGATCCGGCGGACTGCGAGCTGGTGCATCCGTGGAGTCGTCCCCTCAGGCACAGCCACGGCGGCTGATCCTGACCATTGGTCGGCACTGTCAGACCTGACAGGTGGCCTGGCCTGTCGCTTGTGCAAGAGTCCGCTGCAGCATGGCATCGGCGTTGTTTGTATTCATCTGGGGAGTTGCCTTGAAAGACGTGTTGATCGTGGATGACCACCCTGTCATACGGGGGGCATTGCGGCTGATTTGCCAGAGCGAGGGGTTTACCCGGATCAGGGACGCCAATGGCGTGCTCGATGCCAGGGCGCTGCTCAAGGGGAGTACGCCGGAACTGGTAATTCTGGACCTGGTGATGAATGGCTTCGATGGCCTGGATCTGCTGGTCTGGATCATGGCCCAGTACCCCGAGTGCGGTGTGCTGGTATTCACCTCCCAGGATGCGCAACACTTCTGCAACCGCTGCATCTCGGCCGGAGCCAGGGGCTTCGTGACCAAGAAAAGCGACCTGAAGGAGCTGACCAAGGCTATTCATGCCTTGAAGTCCGGTTATTCCTATTTCCCCCAGATGCCCGTCAGGCTGGATTTCCAGCAGCGCACCGAACAGCAGGCATTGGAAAGCCTTTCCACCCGCGAGCTATCCATTCTGCGAATGCTGTCCATGGGCATGCGTGGCAAGGATGTCGCTGAATCCTTGTACCTGAGCCCGAAGACCGTCAGCACCTACAAGACCCGGCTGCTGGAAAAGCTCGGCCTGAAGACGCTGGTGGGCTTGTCGGATTTCGCCAAGCGCAATCACTTGTAAGCTCCGGCGGGCCTGGGGTTATGTGAGCGCTGACAGGCCTCTTCGCGAGCAGGCTCGCTCCCACAGGAGAATGCATTTCAATGGTGGGAGCGAGCCTGCTCGCGATGAACGATAACGCCATCCTCCGGTCCCTGATTGTTCTCCAGATAGAACACTAAAGCCGACTTTCGCAGTCTAGTGCATCAACGGTCTCGGTTTTAAGCTGTGTCCATCGAATCGCAACACCTGATCGGGAGACGCAGCATGAAAAAGATCATTGGCCTCTACACCAGCCCATCACCCCATTGGGTCGGCGACGGCTTCCCGGTGCGCACGCTGTTTTCCTACGACAACCTGGGCAAGCACATCAGCCCGTTCCTGCTGCTGGACCACGCTGCACCCAGCGAATTCGCCCCTACCAGCCAGCGTCGCGGTGTCGGCCAGCACCCGCATCGGGGTTTCGAAACCGTGACCATCGTCTACCAGGGCGAGCTGGAACACCGGGACTCCACCGGCAGCGGCGGCAAGATCGGCCCGGGCGACGTGCAATGGATGACCGCCGCTTCCGGGATCATCCATGAAGAGTTCCATTCCGAAGCCTTCGCCCGCCAGGGCGGGTTCATGGAAATGGTCCAGCTGTGGGTCAATCTGCCCGCCAAGGACAAGATGGCCCCGGCCGGCTACCAGACGCTGCTCAAGGGAGACATTCCGAACATTGAACTCAAGGACGACGCCGGCAGTCTGCGCCTGATCGCCGGGACCTTCGAAGGGCAACAAGGCCCGGCCAGGACCTTCACGCCCATCGATGTCTGGGATATCCGCCTGAACGCCGGCAAGAACCTGACCCTCGACCTGCACGAAGGCCGCAACACGGCATTGGTGGTGCTGCATGGCACGGTGCAGGCCAACGGTCACGAGCGAATCGAAGCGGGGCAACTGGCCCTGTTCGACCGGGCCGGCGACCAGTTGACCCTGCAGGCCAATAACGACGCGGTGGTGTTGCTGCTCAGCGGCGAGCCCATCGACGAGCCCATCGTCGGCCATGGCCCGTTCGTGATGAACAGCGAGCAGGAAATCCACCAGGCCTTCAACGATTTCCACTCCGGGCATTTTGGCCGGATGGATGATTGATCGCTGTTCCCTGTTCCCTGTTCCCTGTTCCCTGTTCCCTGTGGGAGCGAGCTTGCTCGCGATAGCGGTCTGCCAGTCGATAATGCATTGACTGTCCTGCCATCATCGCGAGCAAGCTCGCTCCCACAGGGATTTGTGTGCCAATCTTCTCGCCAATAGCCTTCCCGGAGCTGTCCCCCATGCTGTCTCTGATCATCGATCACCCGCTGCTCTGCGCCCTGGTGCTGCTTGTGCTCGACATGCTGTTGTGGCGACTGGTCAGTGCGCAGCGGACCTATTGGAAAATCGGCGGGCGACTGGTGATTTTTTCGTTGTTCAGCATGCTGCTGTTCAATGAAGGCCTCAACCCCATGGAGCCGGCGCAGTGGGTTGACGATGTGCCGCGGCACCTGGCGGCCACCGGTTTGCAGATCGCCTGGTGGCTGTTCGCCGCACGGACCCTGACGGTGCTGATCGGCGCGGTGATGATGCAGCGGGTCGGCCATACCGGGCGGCTGCTGCAGGATCTGCTCGGCGCGGTGATTTTCCTGATCGCCGTGATTGCCGCGCTGGCCTACGTTCTGGATCTGCCGGTCAAGGGCGTGCTGGCGACGTCCGGGGCGATGGCGATCATCGTCGGCCTGGCCTTGCAAAGCACCCTCAGCGACGTGTTCTCCGGCATCGTGCTCAATACCACCAAGCCCTATCAGCTCGATGACTGGATCTCCATCGACGGCACCGAGGGCCGGGTCACCGACATCGACTGGCGCGCCACGCGGTTGCAGACCGCCCAGGGCAGCATGGCGGTGATTCCCAACTCACTGGCGGCCAAGGCCAAGGTCATCAACTTCAGCCGGCCCAGCGATGTCCACGGGTTGTCCATCAGCGTTCAGATCAGTCCACACGCCCGGCCTCAAAAGGTGATCGAGGCGTTGGAGCGCGCCATGATCGGCTGTCGCGCCTTGCTCGCCGTACCGGCCCCTTGCGTCACGCTGAAAAGCTCCGGCAGCGCCGGGGCGGAATACGAAATCAGCGGTTTCGTCGCCACCCGGAGCCAGAAACGCGAGGTGCGCAACCAACTGTTCGACCTGGCCTTCCGGCACCTGCGGGCGTCGGGGATCAGTCTGCTGTCCGACAGCGAAAGCGCCTCCGCCAGCGGTTCGTCGCGGCCTCGTGCGTTGCTGGACAGCTCGAGCATTTTCTCCACCTTGCGCCAGGAAGAAAAAGACACCTTCAGCCAGAACATGACCCTGCAGACATTCCGTGCGGGCGACATGATTCTGCCGGCCGGCGAGGTCAGCGATCATCTGTTCATCATCGAATCCGGGGTGGTCAGCGTGACCATGCTGCGCAACGGCCAGGTATTGGAAGGCGGGCGCATGGGGCCGGGGGAAGTGATAGGCGAAGCCGGCATCATTTCCGACCTGGCCGCACTGGCGAACTTTTCGGCCAAGACGTTCTGCACCCTGTATCGCATCGAGAAGGACTACCTCAAACCCTGCCTCGATGCCCGGCATGACATCAACGACGCCATGAAAAACCTGTTGGATGTGCGGATGAACCTCGCCCAGAACCTGATCCGCGAAGCCCCCAAGCCCGTGGCCAAGAAGCGTTTCCTGCAATGGCTGCGCAACCGGGCCTGAATAACGTAGCCATTGGTCACTCGAACTTCTCAATAATTGGCTATTTGTACCGCGCCAGCCTGGGGCTAACGTAGCGCTACACCCAATGTTCTGGAGCAGACCATGCAACCGCGTATCGATTTCTACACCGCTTCCCCTGACGCCTTCAAAGCCATGCTGGCCCTGGAAACCGCCGTCACGAAACTGGGCCTGGAAAAATCCCTGCTCGAACTGGTCAAGCTGCGCTCCTCGCAAATCAACGGCTGCGCCTTCTGCATCGACATGCACACCGCCGATGCCCGCAAGGACGGCGAAACGGAGCGTCGCCTGTACGCCGTGACCGCCTGGCGCGAAGCCCCATTCTTCACCCCTCGCGAGCGCGCCGCGCTGGCCTGGACCGAAGCCCTGACCCGCCTGAGCGACACCCATGCGCCGGACGCCGACTATGAAGTGCTGAACCAGCATTTCACCCCCAAGGAAATGGTCGACCTGACCGTCGCCATCAACGCCATCAATGGCTGGAACCGCCTGGCGGTGGGTTTCCGCAAGATGCCTGAGGCGTGAAGCGTCCAGATAGACGCTCGGAATAAACTGTGGGAGCGAGCCTGCTCGCGAAGCGGTGTATCAGACGACCTCTATAGCGTCTGACACTACGCCTTCGCGAGCAGGCTCGCTCCCACATGGGTTTCCGGTGACCGTAAGCCTCAAGTTCGCCACAAAACCTGTGGCCCCCCGACACCGCAAGCCGTTTGCTTTGCATGAATGGGAAATATTACTATTCACATCCCGTTCCCGCAGCGCGCCGTAATGACCCTCAAGTTGCCCCGCAAACCCGGCTTTTTCGAGCATTACGAAGAGTTGATCGGGACCTGGACCCGGCGCCTGCGCAATCGCGAACAGGCCGAGGATCTGGCTCACGACACCTTCGTGCGGGTGCTTGAGGCCAATTCGACCGGAGTCGAGCAGCCACGGGCCTATCTGCACCAGACGGCGCGTAACATTGCAGTGGATGGCTATCGGCGCGAAGATCGACGGGGCGCCATGGAGGAGGCGGTCGACCACAGTCAGTCGTTTTCCAGCGACCCGGAGCATTTCATGCACGCGATCCAGCTGGCGGACTCCATCGAGCGGGCGCTTGCCGAGCTGCCGGCCAACTGCCGCACCGTGTTCGTCTGGCAGAAGATCGAAGGCCTGACCCAGGCGGAAATCGCCGAGCGCCTGGGCCTGTCAAAGAACATGGTGGAAAAGTATATGATCCGCACCCTGCGGCATCTGCGTGATCGCCTGGACGGTGATCAATGACCCGTCATCTTCCACCTGAATCCGGCCACCCCCCAGGACCCTCCATGATGGATAGCCGTGAATGCCCGTGCGGGCGGGACAGGGTTCGCGACGATGCTGCGCAATGGTTCGTGCGCTTGCAAGCCCCGGCCATGGATGTCGAAGAGCGCCAGCATTTTCAACTCTGGCTGGACGAGCACCCCACCCATCGCGACGAAATCCAATTGTTGCAGGGTATCTGGAGCGCCACCGACCTGGTGCCCAAAGAACGCCTGCGAGCGCTGTGCGAACGGCCCGCCGAGCGGCCGAAGCGCCGGCCCCTGCTGCGTTATGCAGTGGCCGCCGGGCTGCTCGCGGTGGCGGTCGGCTTGGGCTTGTTCAGCGGCCTGGGTTCCTCCACCGATTACACGGCGGAATTTGCCACGGCCCTGGGCGAGCGCCGGCACATCGCCTTGCCGGACGGCTCGGTGGTCGACCTCAACAGCCGCAGCCGGGTGCGGATTCAATTTGCCCATCATCAACGGCGGGTGGAACTGGTCGAAGGCGAGGCCTTGTTCAGCGTCGAACACGACGCCGGTCGGCCATTCACCGTGGAAGCGGGTAACGGCCAGGTGACGGTGACCGGCACGCGCTTCGACGTGCGCCGCGATCCCGACACCACCCGGGTGGCGGTGGAGCGGGGCAGCGTCAAGGTCCAGGGGCGCGATGCGCCGCGGGCCCAGTTTGTCAGTCTTACGGCGGGTCTTGGTACCCGGATCGATGCCCAAGGCCAGGTCGCTGCGCCTTATGCGATCAACGCCGATGAACTCACTGCCTGGCGTAACGGCAAGCTGGTGTTCAACAACGCGCCGCTGCGGGACGTGGTTGAAGAAGTCTCCCGTTACCGCGCCAAACCCTTGCGGGTCGGCAGTGCGGCGATAGGTGACCTGCGGCTGACCAGCGTGTTCCGCGCCGACAACCCCGAAGCGCTGATCAAGGCCTTGCCGAACATCCTGCCGGTGGCCGTTCGAACCCTGGACGACGGCAGCCAGGAAATAATTGCGCGATAGATTCAGGTTTTTTCCGAGTTCTTCGTCTTCTTGTCCAACTGCAACTGGTTTGCATTAACAGACGCGTATTCTTGCGATTCGACAGGACAAGGTTCGACGTGAAAACCCCCGCTAAAAACAACAACCGCATCGCTGCACACTGGCTGCCGCTGGCCTTGACCCTGGCCGTCGGCGCCACGTTGCCCCAGGCTTTCGCCGATCAGGTCGCCACCGCCATTCATATCCAGGCGCAGCCGCTGGGCCAGGCCTTGAGCCAGCTCGGGCAGCAGACCTCGCTACAGGTGTTCTTCAGCCCCGAACTGGTGGCTGGCAAGCAGGCCCCGGCCGTGGACGGCAACCTGTCGCCGGAAGCGGCCTTGCGCCAACTGCTGCAGGGCAGCGGGTTGCAGTACCAACTCGATCAAGGTTCGGTGACCGTGCTGCCGGCACCATCGGCCTCCGCCGCTGGCCCGATGGAACTGGGGGCTACCGAGATCCAGGTGGTGGGCGACTGGCTCGGCGATGCCAACGCCGAGGTGGTGCAGAACCACCCCGGCGCGCGCACGGTGATCCGTCGTGAAGCGATGCAGGAGCAGGGCGCCATGAATGTTGGCGATGTGCTTCGTCGGGTGCCGGGTGTGCAGGTGCAGGACGCCAACGGCACCGGTGGCAGCGACATCGCCCTGAACGTCGGCGTGCGCGGCCTTACCTCGCGGCTGTCGCCCCGCTCCACGGTGCTGATCGACGGCGTGCCCGCGGCGTTTGCGCCTTATGGCCAGCCGCAACTGTCCATGGCGCCGATCTCTTCAGGCAACCTGGACAGCATCGACGTGGTGCGCGGCGCCGGCTCCGTGCGTTACGGGCCGCAGAACGTCGGCGGGGTGATCAACTTCGTGACCCGCGCCATCCCGGAAAAAGCCACCGGTGAAATCGGCACGACCCTGGAAACGTCCCAGCGCGGCGGCTGGAAGCACATCGACACGGCGTTCCTCGGTGGCACCGCGGATAACGGTTTGGGCGTCGCGCTGTTGTATTCAGGCGTCAACGGCAACGGTTATCGCCAGAGCAACAATGGCAACGACATCGATGACGTCCTCCTCAAGACCCATTGGGCGCCCACCGACGTGGATGATTTCTCGCTGAACCTGCATTACTACGACGCCAAGGCCGACATGCCCGGCGGGCTGACCCAGGCGCAATACGACGCCGACCCGTACCAGTCCGACCGCGACTGGGACAACTTCAGCGGCCGGCGCAAGGACATTTCCTTCAAGTGGATCCGGGAAATAAGCGACCGCACCCAGGCCGAAGTGCTGACCTATTACTCCGACAGCTACCGTGGCAGCACCATTGCCGCCCGGGACCAGCGCACCCTGGTGTCCTACCCGCGCACCTATTACACCTTCGGCATCGAGCCCCGGGTGTCCCATGTATTCGACCTGGGTGCCACCACCCAAGAGGCCAGTGTGGGTTATCGCTACCTCAAGGAAGGCATGCACGAAGAAGCCAGTCGCCTGGCACTGCGCGATAACCAGCCGGTGGTGCGTCCGGGCTCCGACGGCCACGTCTATCAGGATCGCACCGGCGGCACCGAGGCTCACGCGATCTATGTCGATGACAAGATCGACGTCGGCAGATGGACCATCACCCCGGGCCTCCGCTTCGAAAGCATCAGCACGCAATGGCACGACCGCCCGGTGCTCGACACTGCCGGCCGGCCGGTGCAGGAGAAACGTCGCAGCATCGACAGCAATGAGCCGCTGCCGGCCCTGAGCGTGATGTACCACCTGTCCGATGCCTGGAAGCTGTTCGCCAACTACGAGACGTCGTTCGGCAGCCTGCAGTATTTCCAACTCGGCCAGGGCGGCGATGGCAACAACACCGCCAACGGCCTGAGCCCGGAGAAGGCCAAGACCTACGAGATCGGTACGCGCTATAACGATGACGTATGGGGCGGGGAGGTGACGCTGTTCTACATCGACTTCGACGATGAGCTGCAATACATCAGCAACGACGTGGGCTGGACCAACATGGGCGCCACCAAGCACCAGGGCCTGGAAGCTTCGGTGCATTACGACATGGCCGCGCTGGACCCGCGCCTCGAAGGCTTGAGCGCCACTGCCGGTTTCACCTACACCCGGGCCACCTATGAAGGTGAGATCCCGAGTTTCAAGGGACGTGACCTGCCGTTCTATTCCCGTCAGGTGGCGAACGTGGGGTTGCGCTATGACGTCAATCGCTGGACCTACAACCTCGATGCCTTTGCCCAGTCCAAGCAGCGCTCACCGGGCAACAGCGTGAACGCCGATGGCAGCTTCAGCGGCAACTACATCACCGACGGCAGTGCCGACGGGCAGTTCGGCGACATGCCGGGTTACGTGCTGTGGAACGTGCGCGCCGGTTATGACTTCGGTGAGCAACTGTCGAACCTGAAGCTCGGCGCCGGGGTGAAGAACCTGTTCGATCATCAGTACTACACCCGTTCCAGCGACAACAACTCGGGGATCTATGCTGGTGCACCGCGTACGTTCTTTGTGCAGGCCAGTGTGGGGTTTTGATCGAAGCTGAATGCTTCACACATACCCTTGTGGCGAGGGGATTTATCCCCGCTGGGCTGTGTAGGAGCTGGCGAAGCCTGCGATCTTTTGATCTTGTTCTTCCACTCGAGATTCAACTGACAGTGGAGAGATCGCAGCCTCGCTTCGCTCGACAGCTCCTACAGCCGCAATCCAGCGGGGGGGGGGGGCGACGTTTTGCAGAATCCCCTCGCCACAAGGGTTCCGGGAGCATTCAGACTTTCAGGATCTTTCCGCTGATCGCCACCACCACCAGCGACAACGCCAGCAGCCCGAAGGCCACGCTCAGGCTGCTGCCATGGGCCACGAACCCGATCAGCGCCGGGCCGGCGAGGATGCCGGCGTAGCCGATGGTGGTGATGGCGGGTACGGCAATCGCTTCGGGCATCAGGGTCTGTTTGCCGACGGCGGTGTACAGCACCGGCACGATGTTCGAACAGCCGGCCCCCACCAACGCGTAACCCAGCAGTGCCGCTTGCCACATCGGCGCCAGGGTCGCCAGCAGGAAGCCGACGGCAGCCGTGGTGCCGCCATAGATGATCACCCGTCGGGCGCCCAGGCGATGCACCACGGCATCGCCGGTCAGGCGGCCGACGGTCATGGTCAGTGCGAATGCGGCATAACCCAGCCCGGCGTAGGCCGTCTCGACCCCGCGTTCGGTGGTCAGGAACACCGCGCTCCAGTCCAGCACCGCGCCTTCGGCCAGGAACACGATGAAACACAGGATGCCGATAAACAACACGATGCCGTGGGGAACGGCGAACGCCGGGCCCGAGCTTTCACTGCCGTAGGGCAACAAGTGCGGCGCCGCCTTGAACAGCGCCACCAGCAGCAACCCATTGACCACCAGCGTCGCGCCCAGCGGCGACAGCCCGAGGCCGAGCAGGGCGCTCACGCCGGCCGCGCCGATGATTCCGCCAAGACTGAACATGCCGTGGAAGCCCGACATCATGGTCTTGCCACTGGCCCGCTCGACGATCACCGCTTGCAGGTTCACCGTCGAGTCCACCGTGCCGAGCCCGGCGCCGAACAGGAACAGCGCGGCCACCAACCAGGAAAACGTGCTCATCGTCGCCAGCAGCGGCAATGCCAGGCAGATCAGGAGCGTGCCACCGCTCATCACCCGCCGGCAGCCGAACCGCGCCGCCAATGCGCCGGAAATCGGCATCGCCAGGATCGATCCCACCCCCAGGCACAACAACAGCAGGCCGAGGGAGCCTTCATCCAGGTTCGCCCGTGCCTTGGCGTAAGGCACCAGCGGCGCCCAGGCGGCGATGCCGACGCCGGCGATGAGATAGGCGATGCGGGTGGACATTTGTTCCAGGCGTCCGGGGACAAAGGTGGGTGGGGGCGTGATGGCGGTCATGAATCGTCCTTGGTTTTGCAATGCGGTGATGCGGGTGGGAGCCCTATGCTGGCATATCCACTGACCTCAAGGCGACCTCAAGGTGCCACCGCGGTGTCTGCGCCGCGAGCAGGCTTTGCTCCCAAAGGGTTGGACGGCATACAGTGGCGGCCCTTGCTGGTTGATGGCGGATCAGGTTCATGACGCAGTTCTATGATGCACGCGGCAATATCTATGGTGTCGTTTCACCGCAACAGGTCCGTGCCCTGGGTATTGACCTGCCGCCATCGGCCGCGCTGGCCGCACAAGCCCGTGAGTCCTGGGCAACGGCTGCCGTGCATGGGTTCTGCGCCTGGGCGCCGGGTGAGCAGCCAGTGGGCGCCAAGGCGCATCGCAGCGATGGTCTGCTGATCGGCCCGTTCCAGAGCGAACCACCCTTCGATGTGTTGATCGTCAACACCGACGGCACCCTGGCCGAGCGCAGTGGCAACGGCTTGACGATTTTCTCCCAGGCCCTGCAAGAGCAAGGCTTGATGCCGAGGGAGAGCGATTGTGTGTTGCAGGTTCATCACGCCAAGCACGCAGGTTCGTCACCGCTGCAAACGTCGGTGCGTGCCGCCGGGTTCGAGGGCGCGCAAGGCTTCTGGCTGGACCTTGGACAGCCGCTGTTCGGGCCTCGAGCCGTTGCTGCCCAGGAGACGCAAAGCGTGCGCTTCAATCAGCGCGAAGTCAGTCGAGTGGCAGCGCTTCAGGCATTGAACCCGGCCTGGGGCAACAGTCAGTTCGTGAGTATGGGCAATCCCCATTGCGTGACGCTGGTGGACAGCGCCGATGCGCTGCCGAGCAATACCCAGATGCGCGATTCGGCACTCTCCCAGCGCCTGACCCGCATCGCTTATACCGCGCCCGCTGGCGCCGGGATTCCGTGCCCGGCGGGAGTGAACCTGCAATGGGCCTGGCGCGAGGCCGAAGGGCGGATCGCTGCCCGGGTGTTTGAACGGGGCGAAGGGCCGACCGCTTCTTCCGGCACCAGCGCCAGTGCCGTGGCCAGCGCTGCGTGGCGGGTGGGCTGGGTGAAGGCGGGGCCGGTAAGTGTGGTGATGCCGGGGGGGACGGCGCCGATCCTGCTGACAGAAGTGGGTGGGGAGTTGGTGCGGGTCAGTTTGTTTGGGACGGCGCGGCTTCTTTAGCGCGCTGCGGTGCGGCTGATGACGCTATCGCGAGCAGGCTCGCTCCCACAGGGGGCAGCGGCGGACACAAAAAGTATGCCCGCCGAAGATCCAATGTGGGAGCGAGCCTGCTCGCGATAGCTTCGGGCCAGCTACCTCACGGTCAACGGACAGACCGCTATCGTCGGCTCGCTCAGCCCAACTGCGGCCCGAACTCCACCACCGGCATCTGCCGCTTCATCAGCACTTCACCGTTGCGAATCGAGCACAGCGGCAACCCCTGGCTGCGGATCACTTCGTAGTCGCTGTCGGCCGAGAGGATCAACAGGTTCGCCGGACGCCCGGGTTCCAGCCCGTAGCGCTCGCCCAGGGCCATGGCCTTGGCGCTGTTGTCGGTGACCAGGTCGAGGGCGCTTTGCAGGTTGCGGTAGCCGAGCATGTGGCAGATGTGCAACCCGGCTTCCAGTACCCGCAGGATGTTGCCGTTGCCCAGGGGATACCACGGGTCGACGATGGAGTCCTGGCCGAAACACACGTTCATCCCGGCTTCGAGCAGTTCATTGACCCGGGTGACCCCACGGCGTTTGGGAAAGGTGTCGAAGCGTCCCTGCAAGTGGATGCTTTCGGTGGGGCAGGAGACGAAGCTGATCCCCGAGTGCCCGAGCAGGCGAAACAGCTTGGCGCAGTAGGCGTTGTCGTAGGAGCCCATCGCCGTGGTGTGGCTGGCGGTGACCCGGGCGCCCATGTCGCGGCTGCGGGCTTCTTCGGCCAGCACTTCGAGAAAGCGCGAATGCGGATCGTCGGTTTCGTCGCAATGCACATCCACCAGGCAGCCGGTGCGTTCGGCCAGGTCCATCAGGAACTTCACCGAGCTGACACCCTGGTCGCGGGTGTACTCGAAGTGCGGAATGCCGCCCACCACGTCGGCACCCATGCGGATCGCTTCTTCCATCAGCTCGCGGCCGTTGCGGTAGGACTCGATGCCTTCCTGGGGAAACGCGACGATCTGCATGTCGATCAGATGACGACTTTGCTCGCGCACTTCCAGCATGGCCTTGAGGGCGGTGAGTGCGGGGTCGGTGACGTCGACGTGGGTGCGCACGTGCTGGATGCCATGGGCAGCGAGGGCCTGGATGGTTTTCGTCGCGCGGGTCCGGGTGTCCTCCTCGGTGATGGTGGCCTTGCGTTCACCCCAGCACTCGATGCCTTCGAACAGCGTGCCGCTCATGTTCCAGCGCGGTTCGCCGGCGGTGAGGGTGGCGTCCAGGTGAATGTGCGGCTCGACGAAGGGCGGCACCACCAGGTTGCCGCCGGCGTCGAGGTCCTGCGGGCCGAGGCTGGGGGCTTCGGTCTGACGGGCGATGCTGGCGATCAGGCCATTTTCCAGGTGCAGTTCATGCAAGCCTTCGCGGTTGCGCAGGCGGGCGTTGATGATGTGCATCGGGCGAGTCCTTTTTATAGGTCTTGGAGTGGCGCGTCAGTGGTCCGGGTGCCCATTACGCCGATCAATAGCACATACGTTAGCGCGCCTGTGGCGATTCCTACCAGCGGTGCCACTGCGCAACACGTTGCAACCGGCCACCGTGAAGTAAACGAGTGATCGCGAGGTTATTTATAGACAATCCAGGCAATTGGGTGGGCGCAGGGAGTGAAAGTGGTGCGGGGGATGATTCAAGTTGGAACACGCTTCTCATTGTGATCGCCTATATCCCTGTGGGAGCGAGCCTGCTCGCGATGGCGGCGTATCAGTTGAAATGGATGTGGCTGACCCGGCGCCATCGCGAGCAGGCTCGCTCCCACAGGGTTGGGGGGATTCAGTTGGATGGGGGGAGTGACAAGAATCGCAGGACTGCCGCCACAATGGCTTCGGGCGCATCTTCCTGGACCAGATGCCCGGCGTTCGGCACGGGATGGAATTGCGCGCCTGGAATCAGTGAGTGCAGCGCCCGGCCGCGCTCGATGGGGATCCATTGGTCATCCTCGCCCCACAGTATCTGCGTCGGGCAGCGCACGCTCGAATACAGGCCTTCTGCCTCGCGGGTGTAACGCTCGTCCATTTGCGCAATCTGCCGATAGAACGCGGCCTGGCCGGTCTCGCCGAGCCACGGCTGCACGTAGGGCGCCAGTTCTGCCTCCGGGATGTCCCGCTTGATCGCGCCGCGGATATATGCCGGCACAATGGCGCGCTGAATGTAATCGGGCAGCCCGCTGAAGGCCGCTTCATGCCGGCGCACATGCTGGACGAAGGGTGAGCCCCAGGGCGACAGCGCCACCGGATCGATCAGCGTCAGGCTGCGGTAGTTTTTGCCATTGAGCAGGTGCGTGCGCAGGGCGGTGGCGCCGCCGAAGTTGTGGGCCACCACATCGGGGCGCTCCAGGCCCCAGTGTTCCAGCAGTTTGGCGAACAGTAGGTTCTGTACGCCGAGGGAGACATCGGCATCGGGTTGTGCGGATTGGCCGTAACCCAGCAGGTCGAAGTAGTGAACACGGTGGGTGGAAAAGAACAGCGGGGCGATTCGATGCCACACATAGGACGAGAAGGGCGTGCCGTGGACGAATACCAGTGGCGGGCCGTCACCGTGGATGGCGTAGCGAATGGTGTGTCCGTTGAAGCTGTATGCCTGATCCAGCGGCCAGTCGGTCATGGTCGATGCTCCACTGAAGAGGGTTCAGGGGATAGAGCATAGGCCATTGCGAGGGGGGTCATCTGTGGCGAGGGGATTTATCCCCGCTGGCGTGCGCAGCGCGCCCCAAAGATACGGAGCGAATTAATGCTGGGAATTTGGGGCTGCTTCGCAGCCCAGCGGGGCGGTGCGACGTTTCGCTAAATCCCCTCGCCACAAAAGCTCTGTTTCAAGATTGGGACTACGGCTTACTCGCCGTGATAAATGCAACCGCTGGTGCACGTCTCATGGATGCGGATGGCGCTGAGCTCCGGCAGCAACGGCTTGAGCTCGTTCCAGATCCACTTGGCGAGGACTTCGCTGGTGGGGTTCTCCAGGCCAGGAATGTCGTTGAGGTAGTTGTGGTCCAGGCGCTCGTAGAGTGGCTTGAAGATCGCCTTGATTTCCGAGAAGTCACGAATCCAGCCGGTGTGCGGATCGATGTCGCCGCTCAGGTGAATCGCCACCTTGAACGAGTGGCCGTGCAGGCGGCCGCATTTGTGGCCGTCCGGTACGTGGGGCAGGCGGTGGGCGGATTCGAAGGTGAATTCTTTGAAGATTTCCACAGGTTCAGGCTCTTTAAGGTAGCGGTCGCGAGGCAGGCGGCGGAGTTTATCAGTTTGGGCCCGGCGTTGCGCGCTCATGCTGACTAAAGGGTCAGCAAACGCTCGCCCAGCCCACCGTTGGCCGCCAGTTCCAGGAACTCGTCACCCAGTCGGCGGCTCTCGTCCATCGCCGTGCGCCAGTAGCTGCGGCGGCTGGCGTCATCGCCCATGAAACGCTTGAAGTCGTTGCGGTCCGGCAGCTTGCCGTAGGGCAGGCGAGCCAGGTATTCACGGGACGGCGCCAGCAACAGCACATCCTGCAGGCGTCCTGCGTTGCCACGGCGCCACGGCAGGCCTTTGTCGAACCAGCCGGGAATGACCCGGTCGGTGAAGTGCGGATACAGCACAATGTCGTCGCCGCTGTAGGGCAGGTCGAGGTGATAGTCCAGCAAGCCGCCGTCGCGGTAGGTGCCGGCCCCGGCTCCCGGCAGGTCGCGCACGCCTTCCATCACCATCGGGATCGAGCCCGAGGCCAGCAGCGCCTGGCGCAGATTGTCGGCCGCAAGCGGCACAAAGCGTGACGGAAAGTCATTCAAGGGATGCAGTGGCGGTGCCAGGCGCGGGTCGTGGACGATCAGCCGTTCGAAGTGCCGCGACAGCCGTGCACGGCCTCGCAGGTTGTCGGCGATCACCGACGACAGGCCCAGGCCCAACCGCCCGCGATGATCCTGCGCAAGCAAACCGTGGCTTTTGACTACCATGATGTTGAGCCGGTAATGCGGGTTGGCGAGGATCGTCGCGTCGCGGCCTTCGAGCAGGTCGTCGAGCATGCGTTGCGAACTCTGGCTGACCCCGGCCATGGTCACGCCTTTGGCGAAACTCTGCCCGTTGTACAAGCTGCCCAGGCGCCGGATCCCTTCGGCGGCATCCGGCAGGCAGGCACTGGCGAAGCGCCAGGAGCCGACGGAAGCGCCGATCAACGACCGTTCCCGCGGCGCGGCGGGCAGCCATTCCCCAAACAGCGCCAGGTCCAATCCCTGGATGCCCAGGGCCTTGGGACCACCCGCGGCGCCCGGCAGGATGCCGACGTCGGCCGCCTTGAGGCCGGCTGCGCGAATCCGCGCCAGGGCACGGGGGCCGGCCTTGAGGGTGAGGGCGGGGAACTTGATGTGGATGGCGGTCATACCGGTCTCTGGATTTGAACAAGCAAAAGATTATAGCGACACGAATCCCTTGTGGAAGCGAGCCTGCTCGCGATGGCGTCGGATCAGTTACATCAATTTCAACTGACACGCCGCCATCGCGAGCAGGCTCGCTCCCACAGGGCCCGGTCGTTGATCTGTGTTCCATGATGGCAATTCAGTTTCAGTTAAGTTCACCCGGCTACAGTCGCCCCGTGACGATTATAAAAAGGAGACAACCCTTGAACCGCCTGACTGCCTTTTTCATCGCAACCCTCATGGCATTGAGCACCTGCCTTGCTCACGCACGGGACCTCGGCCCCGACGAATCCCGAAAACTGCAAGACGCTGGTACCATTCAATCCTTTGAAAAACTCAATGCCGCCGCCCTGGCCAAACACCCCGGCGCCGCCGTGACCGATACCGAGCTGGAAGAAAAGTACGGCAAGTTCATCTATCAGGTGGAGCTGCGCGACACCCAGGGTATTGAATGGGATATGGAATTGGACGCCGTTACTGGCAAGGTGCTCAAGAATCATCAGGATATTTAATGAAGCTTAATCTCTGCGCCCGCAGTCGATGGCCGCTGGTGCTGCTGGCGTTTTGTTCGGTGGTCATGGCGCGGGACCTGGACCAGGACGAGGCCCTGCAACTGCGCCAGCAGGGCGTGATACTGCCGCTGGAGCAACTGCTGCAACAGGCGCTGGACCTGCACCCCGGCGCCAAGTTGCTGGAGGCCGAGCTGGAAGAGAAACACGGCGTCTATATTTACGAGGTCGAGCTGCTGGATACCGACGGCGTCGTGCGCGAACTGGACCTGGAGGCCGCATCCGGCCGCTTACTCAAAGATAAGGAAGACTGATGCGCCTGCTTCTGGTGGAAGATCACGTTCCCCTGGCCGATGAGCTGATGGCCGGGCTGACACGGCAAGGCTACGCCGTCGATTGGCTCGCCGACGGTCGCGACGCGGTGTATCAGGGCAGCAGCGAACCTTATGACCTGATCATCCTCGACCTTGGCCTGCCGGGCGTGCCGGGGCTCGAGGTGTTGGCCCAGTGGCGTGCCGGCGGTCTGAGCACCCCGGTGCTGATCCTCACCGCCCGCGGTTCCTGGGCCGAACGCATCGAGGGCCTCAAGGCCGGTGCCGACGATTACCTGACCAAGCCCTTTCATCCCGAGGAACTGCACCTGCGGGTCCAGGCGTTGCTGCGCCGCTCCCATGGCCAGGCCAACCAGCCGACGCTCCAGGCCGCCGGGCTGCATCTGGACGAGGGGCGGCAATGTGTGGTTCGCGACGGCGCGGACATCCAACTGACCGCCGCTGAATTTCGCCTGCTGCGCTATTTCATGCTTCACCCCGAGCAGATCCTTTCCAAGAGCCATCTCGCCGAACACTTGTATGACGGTGAAACCGAGCGTGATTCCAATGTGCTGGAAGTCCACGTCAATCACCTGCGACGCAAGCTGGGACGCAGCGTGATCGAAACCCGTCGCGGCCAGGGTTACCTGTTCGGCGGGCAGGCCCGGTGAGATCCATCCAGCGACGGCTGAGCCTGGGCCTGATCGGTGTGATGGTGGTGGTCGGGCTGGTCCTGGCGCAAACCAGCCTGTGGCTGTTCGAGCTGGGATTGCAGCGCTATCTGGAAGCCGGGTTGCGCAATGACAGCGAGAGTCTGCTGGTGGCCCTGGCGCGAGGCCCCCAGGGATTGCAACTGGATGAGCGGCGCTTGTCGCCGGCCTATCTGCGACCGTTCTCGGGGCATTATTTCCGCATCGATTTCGCCGACGTGCACTGGCGCTCCCGTTCCCTCTGGGACCAAGAACTGCCCCGGCTCGACCATCCGGGCCTGCACGCCAACCTGCAATTGGGGCCTGAAGGCCAGAAACTGCTGGTATTGCGCACTGACTACCGGCGCCTGGGCCAGGCGATTTCCATCAGCGTGGCCCAGGACTACACGCCCGTGCGCGACAGTTTCCTGCGCATGCAGCAGATTGGCCTCGGCCTCGGCCTGGCGGGGCTGTTGCTGGTCCTGTTGCTGCAACGGTTCACCGTGCGTCGCGCCTTGCGTCCGCTGGAAAAGGCCCG
The DNA here is from genome assembly GCF_026016325.1 of Pseudomonas sp. B21-056. Classification (NCBI taxonomy): domain Bacteria; kingdom Pseudomonadati; phylum Pseudomonadota; class Gammaproteobacteria; order Pseudomonadales; family Pseudomonadaceae; genus Pseudomonas; species Pseudomonas sp. B21-056. The sequence continues at coordinate 4,433,498 of NZ_CP087203.1, read as the reverse complement.
GGAGCAGATCGCGCAACTGCAGCGTGGGCAACGCTCGCAACTCGACGAACAAGTGCCCCTGGAGCTGGAGCCGCTGGTGGCGCAGATCAACCACTTGCTGGCCCATACCGAAGACAGCCTCAAGCGTTCGCGCAACGCCCTGGGCAATCTGGGCCATGCCCTGAAAACCCCGCTGGCGGTGCTGCAAAGCCTGGCCTCGAACGAAAAGCTCGACCCGTACCCCGAACTGCGCAAGTTGCTGCTCGAACAACTGGAGCAAGTGCGACAGCGCCTTAACCGCGAACTCAATCGCGCCCGCTTGGCCGGCGATGCCTTGCCCGGCGCGCAACTGGATTGCGATGCGGAACTGCCCGGTTTGCTGGCGACGTTGAACATGATCCACGGTGAGCACCTGCATTTGAGCTACGTGGCCTCGCCGGGCCAGCACCTGCCCTGGGATCGCGAAGACCTGCTGGAATTGCTGGGCAACCTGCTGGACAACGCCTGCAAATGGGCGGATGCCGAAGTGCGCCTGACTGTGACCGAGACGGCCGAAGCGTTCATCCTGGCGGTGGAAGACGACGGCCCGGGCATCCCCGAGGAGCGGCGCGACCAGGTGTTCAGCCGGGGCACGCGCCTGGACGAGCAAACCCATGGCCATGGCCTGGGGCTGGGTATCGTGCGGGATATCGTCGACACCTGGGGCGGTACGCTGGCCCTGCATGACAGCGAGTGGGGCGGGTTGAAAGTCCTGATCGAACTGCCCCGGCGCTGATCAAACACCCAATCCCCCTGTGGGAGCGAGCCTGCTCGCGATGGCGGTGTATCAGCTTGCATCAAGGTGACTGACCCGACGCCATCGCGAGCAGGCTCGCTCCCACAGGGGACTGCGGTGGTCTTGAATATTGCGAGCCCCTCAAAACCCGCCGCACGGCCCTTGCAGCCGGACGCCGCTTGCTGCAAAGTCCCCGCCTTTTTTCCGGTGGCTTTTCCACCGCTGTGCCTTGAGGTAACGATGATAAATGCAGTAATTGCCGCGGTTGGCATCATGCTGGTGCTCAGCCTGTCCCGCGTGCATGTGGTGATCGCGCTGATTATTGGCGCGTTGGTGGGTGGCCTGACCGGCGGCCTGGGCATCGAAGCGACGCTCAAGGCGTTCAATGCCGGCCTCGGTGGTGGTGCGACGGTGGCGTTGTCTTATGCCTTGCTGGGCGCCTTCGCGGTGGCGATTGCCAAGTCCGGCATGGCCCACGCCTTGGCCGACAAGGCCCTGGCCCTGGTGGACCGTCAGGACGCCGCCGGTGGCTCGGGCGTCAAATGGGTGCTGATCGGTTTGCTGGGAACGGTCGCTGTGGCTTCGCAGAACGTCCTGCCGATCCACATCGCCTTCATCCCGCTGCTGGTGCCACCGCTGCTTTATGTGCTGACCAAGCTGCAACTGGATCGCCGGCTGATCGCCTGCGTCATGACCTTCGGCCTGATCACCCCGTACATGTTCCTGCCCGTGGGGTTCGGCAATATCTTCCTCAATGAAATCCTGCTCGCCAACATCGCCCGCAGCGGCGTGGACGTCAGCGGTATCAACGTCACGCACGCCATGGGCATCCCGGCGTTGGGCATGGTCTTCGGCTTGCTGCTGTCGTTGTTCAGCTACCGCAGGAAGCGCGCCTACGACCTGAAGAAAATCGCCCGGGTCGAGCAGGTGGCGGTGCGCTACAACCCGATGAGCCTGATGGTGGCCGGGTTCGCGGTGGCAGCGGCGTTCGCGATCCAGTTGCTGGTGGATTCGATGATCATCGGTGCCCTGGTCGGCTTCCTGATTTTCTCGCTGTCGGGGGTGGTGCGCTGGCGCGAGACTGACGACCTGTTCACCGAAGGCATGAAGATGATGGCAATGATCGGCTTCATCATGATCGCCGCCTCGGGGTTTGCCGAGGTGATGAAGGCCACCGGTGAAGTCCAGAGCCTGGTGCAAACCTCGGCGGCCTGGATCGGCCACAGCAAGGGCGTCGGTGTGCTGATGATGTTGCTGGTGGGCCTGTTGGTGACCATGGGCATCGGCTCGTCGTTCTCCACCGTACCGATCCTGGCGACGATTTTCGTGCCGCTGTGCCTGCAACTGGGCTTCAGCCCGCTGGCGATCGTCTGCATCGTCGGCACCGCCGGCGCCCTGGGCGATGCCGGCTCGCCCGCCTCGGACTCGACCCTGGGCCCGACCTCCGGCCTGAACATCGACGGCCAGCACCACCATATCTGGGACACCGTGGTTCCGACCTTCATCCACTACAACCTGCCATTGCTGGCGTTTGGTTGGGTGGCGGCGATGGTGCTGTAGTTCGAAGACCGAGTCGCCTCCATCGCGAGCAGGCTCGCTCCCACATTGGAATGCATTTCCCTGTGGGAGCGAGCCTGCTCGCGATTGCTTTGATATTGCCCTACAGTTTTCCCCCGGCTTGCCGTTAACACAGCTAACCACGCCATAAAACCAACAAGAGTGACCAGCATGCGCCTGAGCCTGAAGGCTAAAGTCCTGTCCCTGGCAATACTGCCGGTATTGTTGTCTGCGGTGATCATCAGCCTGACCACGGCCTTCATCCTGCAGGAGCAGGCCGGTAAAGAGGTCCAGCAGACCCGCGAACGCCTGCTCGCCGACGCCAAGGCGACGTTGCAGAGCTACGTGGCGGTGGGCTTGACCGCCATCAAGCCGCTGTACGATGCTGCCGCTCCCGGTGATAACGCGGCGCGAGCCCAGGCCATCAAGCTGCTGTCGAACATCAGTTACGGCAAGGATGGTTACTTCTTCGGCTACGATTCCGAAACCGTGCGCCTGTTCAAGGCCAACAGCCCCGATGGCGTGGGCAAGAGTTTCAAGGAAAACCGCGACCCGAACGGTGTCTACGTCAACCGTGACCTGGTGAAAGTCGCCAAGGACGGGACCCACTACCTCGAATACAGCTCGCCATTGCCCAACAGCAAGGACCTGGTGCCCAAGCTCGGTTATACCGAATACCTGGCCAAGTGGGACATGGCGGTCGGCAGCTCGGTCAACCTGGACGGCATCGAAGCCCAGGTGGCGCTGGTGGAGGCCAAGGTCCATGAGCGTGTGCAAGGGGTGATCCTGAGCATTATCGGTATCGCCGCTGTGGTGTTGCTGGTGATTGCGGTGGTGGGGATTCTGCTGGCCAACACCATCCTGCGACCTTTGCACCTGATGAAAGAAAACCTCGACGACATCGCAGCGGGCGAGGGCGACCTGACCCGGCGCCTGGCAATCACCAGCCAGGACGAACTCGGCCAACTGGCCGGTTCGTTCAACCGTTTCGTCGACAAGATCCACGGCCTGGTGCGGCAGATCACCGACATGACCTCGCAACTGACCGGCCTGGTGACACAGGTTTCCGAGCAGGCCCAGCGTTCCGAGCAGGCCATGGAGCGTCAGCGCCACGAAACCGACCAGGTCGCCACGGCGATCAACGAGATGTCGTCCGCCGCCCAGGAAGTGGCTCGCAGCGCCCAGGGTGCAGCCGTCGCTGCCCAGCAGACCGACGAAGAAGGCCAATCCGCCAAGCGCGTGGTGGCCGGGAGCATCCAGCAGATTCATGCGCTGGTGAACGACATTCGTAGCAGTGGCGTGTCCCTGGACAGCCTGCAGCAGGACGTGGCCTCGATTGTCAGCGTACTCGGGGTGATCCGTTCGATTGCCGAGCAGACCAACCTGCTGGCCCTCAACGCGGCCATCGAGGCGGCGCGCGCCGGGGAAGCGGGACGCGGTTTCGCCGTGGTGGCCGATGAGGTGCGTGCCCTGGCCAGCCGGACCCAGCAGAGCACCCAGGAAATCCAGGGCATGATCGACCGCCTGCAATCGGGCACCCATGCGGCAGTGGAAGCGATGCGTCGTTCCAGTGAAGCCGGCGACGGCACCTCGGTCCGGGCCAACGAGGCGGGCGCGTCGCTGGACACCATGGCGCAGTTGATCGGCACCATCAACTCGATGAACGCCCAGATCGCCAGCGCCGCGGAAGAGCAGACCGCCGTGGCCGAGGAAATCAACCGCAGCGTGCATCAGATCGCCGTGGCAGTGGACAGCGTGGCCGACGAAACCCAACTCGGCGCCCAGACCTCCCGCAGCCTGAATGACCTGGGCCAGCGCCTGGGCAAACTGGTAGGGCAGTTCCGTATCTGACGGCCAGGAGCTGCCGAAGGCTGCGATCTTCCGCTTCCGATCCAGATGTCTTCGCCTGGGATACCAGGCCATATCGGGAAAGGAGGATCGCAGCCTTCGGCAGTTCCTGTTTTGATCCGGTGGTCGACACAGAACCCCTGTGGGAGCGAGCCTGCTCGCGAAGGCGGCTTCGCAGTCGACATCATCGCCAACTGATCCAGCGCTATCGCGAGCAGGCTCGCTCCCACAGGGGCAGCACCTGCGACCTCACGGCTTGCGCACATCCCGCATCAACAACCCGAACCGCAGATCCACCGCATCCGGAATCGACACGTACACCACATGCCCATCCCCCGGTGCGACGTCGATGCCCTGGCCTTTGGCGTTGTGCAATAGATGCAGGTCGAAGTGAAAGTTGCCCTTGGGCGTCATCAGCTCCATGTGGTCGCCCAGTTCGAAGCGGTTCTTGACCCGTACTTCGGCCAGGCGTTCGCGGCGTTCGCCAGTGAGTTCGCCGACGAACTGCTGGCGCTCCGACACTGAGCTGCCGTTCTGGTAGTTCTGATATTCATCGTGCACATGCCGGCGCAGGAAACCTTCGGTGTAGCCGCGCTGGGCCAGCGATTCCAGGTCGGTCATCAGGCTGCGGTCGAATTCCCGGCCGGCCACGGCGTCGTTGATCGCCCGGCGATACACCTGGGTGGTGCGCGCGCAGTAGAAATGCGACTTGGTCCGGCCTTCGATTTTCAGGGAATGCACGCCCATGCGGGTCAGCCGCTCCACATGCTGCACCGCCCGCAGATCCTTGGCATTCATGATGTAGGTGCCGTGCTCGTCCTCGAAGGCCGGCATGGATTCGTCCGGACGATTGTTCTCCTGGAGCAGGAAAACCTGGTCGGTGGGCGCGCCGAGACCCAGGGTGGGTTCGGGTTGATAGCTGTGCACGATGTCGCCCGTCGCGTTTTCCCGCGCCGGCTGGGCCGAGTATTTCCAGCGGCAGGCGTTGGTGCAACTGCCCTGGTTGGCGTCGCGCCGATTCAGGTAACCCGACAACAGGCAGCGCCCGGAATAGGCCATGCACAGGGCTCCATGGACGAACACTTCCAGCTCCATGGCCGGCACCTGCAGGCGGATCTCGGCGATTTCCTCCAGGGACAGTTCCCGGGAAAGAATGATCCGGCTCAGGCCTTGTTGCTGCCAGAACTCGACGCTCGCCCAGTTCACCGTGTTGGCCTGCACCGACAGATGGATCGGCATCTGCGGGAAGTGCCGGCGCACCAGCATGATCAGCCCCGGGTCGGACATGATCAGTGCATCGGGCGCCATGGCAATCACCGGTGCGAGGTCCTTGAGGAAGGTGCGCAGCTTGGCGTTGTGCGGCGCAATGTTCACCACCACGTAGAAGCGCTTGCCCATGGACTGGGCCTCGCGGATGCCCAGGGCCAGGTTGGCATGATCGAATTCATTGTTGCGCACCCGCAGGCTGTAGCGCGGCTGGCCGGCGTAGACCGCGTCGGCGCCGTAGGCAAAGGCATAGCGCATGTTTTTCAGGGTGCCGGCCGGGGCGAGCAGTTCGGGGGCTACGAGGGGCATGGTGGCGTCTGCTCGCAAAAAACGGCGAGGGTACGCCACGGCCGGCCAGGCGTTGTTGACCTGGATCAAAGGGGCAGGTGAACGCAACGGCACTCCGGCGAGTCCCGGCTGACTAACACTTACGAGCCAGTGACATGGAAAGCCAATGAACCGAAAGAGCCTGCAATACAAATCCCAGATTCTGTTGCTGATCCTGGTCAGCATCGCTTTCATCTGGATCCTGCTGCCGTTCTATGGCGCGGTCTTCTGGGCGATCATCCTTGGCATTGTCTTCGCGCCGATGCAGCACCGCCTGCAACTCAAATTCGGCTGGCCGCGCAACGTCACTTCGCTGTTCACATTAGGCATCTGCATGGTCATCGCGATCCTGCCGGTGATTGTCATCAGCACGTTGCTGGTCCAGGAAGGCGCGGCGTTGTACAAGAGCCTGGAAAGTGGCGAGCTGGACATCGCCGATTACCTGGCGCGGTTCAAGGACGCCTTGCCACCGTACTTCCAGCACCTGCTTGACCGTTTCGGCCTGGGCAACCTGAGCGGGCTGCGGGACAAGATCGTCAAGAGTGCCATGCAGGGCAGCGAGTTCTTCGCTACACAAGCCTTCAGCTTCGGCCAGGGGACGTTTCAGTTCCTGGTCAGTTTCTTTGTGATGCTATACCTGCTGTTCTTCTTCCTGCGCGACGGCGCGGAGTTGGCACGCAAGGTGCGCACGGCCATTCCCCTGGCGGAGTACCAGAAGCGTCGCCTGCAGTTGAAGTTCAATCGGGTGGTACGGGCGACGGTCAAGGGCAACCTGTTGGTTGCGATCACCCAAGGGGCGCTGGGTGGGCTGATCTTCTGGGTCCTGGGCATTTCAACGGTGTTGCCCTGGGCTGTGCTGATGGCCTTCCTGTCGCTGTTGCCGGCGGTGGGGGCGGGTATCGTCTGGGCGCCGGTGGCGGTGTATTTCCTGCTGTCCGGGGCGATCTGGCAGGGCGTCGTGCTGACGTTGTTCGGCGTGTTCGTGATCGGCCTGGTGGACAATCTCCTGCGCCCGATCCTGGTGGGCAAAGACACCAAGATGCCCGACTACATGGTGCTGGTCTCGACCCTGGGCGGCCTGGCGGTATTCGGCCTGAACGGGTTCGTGATCGGACCGCTGATCGCCGCCTTGTTCATTTCCTGCTGGGCCTTGTTTGTCGAAAGCGCGCCTCGGGTGAAATTGCCTTAGGCATTCAGCATGTAAGTGCCGATGCGCTGCGACAAGGCCTGGGCGGCGGGCAGTGAAGTCAACGGGCCGCTGATGGTCACCCCGTCCTGGACCAGATACCAGCAGGCCAACAGGCCGCGTGCCCGGAGTGCGGCGGGGACGGCGCTGCCAATGACAGACATGATTTGAATGTTGAGCATGGGAACCTCCATCAATCGATGGGGTTACCTTAAGACTCAGCCGGCAAGAGGAGAAATCAACCGCTTCAATAATGGGAATCGACGCCGCTCAATCGACGACCAGATCAAGCATATGCACCACTTCCCGTTCATTGAGGACACCCTTGCGCACCAGGTTCTCCGTCAGCAACGAAAGGAACTTGGCGGTGCGATGGCCTTCCAGCTGCTTGAGCTCGGTCAGCACGTTGTACACCTTGCCGGAGGTGCACAGGCCGACGATGCGGTGGGGGTTTTGCGTGGGCATACCTTCGTCCTTGTTGTTATGAAGCTGTTGTTGGCGGACAGGGCCAGCTTGCGGCACAGTCATGACGCTCACGTGACAGCTTGGGTTGGAGGAAAAAGAAAGCAGGATTCAGACCATAATGCCTTTCTGGCGCCGGAATATTGTTCCGGTAGCGACCTCCGGCGGGCTTATACGGCCATCAGCACGATTTTCGCCCACAAAAAAGCCCCTGGATCTTTCGATTCAGGGGCTTTTCATATTGCTGTCTGGCTCCACGACCTGGACTCGAACCAGGGACCCAGTGATTAACAGTCACTTGCTCTACCAACTGAGCTATCGCGGAATGACGCGTATGTTACTGATTGGAAAAGAGAAGTCAAGCTTTGGATGGTGAGCGGCGGGTTTGATTGGCCGTGGGGCCTTCTCAAATACCTGTTACCGCTTCACACAGATAATGCTCAAGCCACAAAACCCTTGTGGGAGCGAGCCTGCTCGCGATGGCGGCACACCCTTCAACATCAATGTTGGATGACCCTCCGTTATCGCGAGCAGGCTCCACCCAATCAGGTTTCATGCAGCTTTTCAGATTACTTGAACAATCGCCTTGGTCACCGCATCGATATTGTTCTGGTTCAGCGCGGCCACGCAGATACGGCCGGTGTCCAGGGCATAGATGCCGAACTCGTTGCGCAGGCGCGTTACTTGTTCAACGGTCAGGCCGGAGTAGGAGAACATCCCGCGCTGGCGTGCGACGAAGCTGAAATCGCGGTGCGGCGCGGCCTTGGCCAGCATGTCGACCATCTGGTTGCGCATGCCGCGGATCCGCAGGCGCATTTCCGCCAGTTCGGCTTCCCACTGGGCCCGCAGCTCGGGGCTGTTGAGCACGGCGGCAACGATGCTGGCGCCATGGGTCGGCGGGTTGGAGTAGTTGGTACGGATCACGCGCTTGACCTGGGACAGCACGCGAGCACTTTCTTCCTTCGATTCGCTGACGATCGACAGGGCGCCGACGCGCTCGCCGTACAGGGAGAACGATTTGGAGAACGAGCTGGAGGCAAAGAAGGTCAGGCCCGACTCGGCGAACAGGCGCACGGCCGCCGCGTCTTCGTCGATGCCGTCGCCAAAGCCCTGGTAGGCCATGTCCAGGAACGGAACATGGTTCTTGGCCTTGACCACGGCCAGTACATTTTTCCAGTCCTCGGGGCTCAGGTCCACGCCGGTCGGGTTGTGGCAGCAGGCGTGCAGCACAACGATCGAGCGATCGGGCAGGGCGTTGAGGTCTTCCAGCAGGCCGGTACGGTTCACGTCGTGGGTGGCGGCGTCGTAGTAGCGGTAGTTCTGCACCGGGAAACCGGCGGTTTCGAACAGGGCGCGGTGGTTTTCCCAGCTCGGGTCGCTGATGGCCACGACAGCGTCGGGCAGCAATTGCTTGAGGAAGTCGGCGCCGATCTTCAGCGCGCCGGTGCCGCCCACGGCCTGGGTGGTGATGACGCGGCCGGAGGCGATCAGTGGCGAGTCCTTGCCGAACAGCAGGGTCTGGACCGCCTGGTCATAGGCAGCGATGCCGTCGATCGGCAGGTAGCCACGGGAAACGTGCTGAGCCACGCGAATCGTCTCGGCTTCGACCACGGCGCGCAGAAGCGGAATGCGCCCCTCTTCATTGCAGTAAACACCTACGCCCAGGTTGACCTTATCGGTACGGGTGTCGGCGTTGAATGCTTCGTTGAGGCCCAGGATTGGGTCGCGGGGTGCCAATTCGACAGCGGAAAACAGGCTCATTAGTGCGCGGCTCTGAATGGAGTGTGGGGGGACGTGTGGCGCTCCAGCCGGATGCACTAGAGCGGTGCACAAACGGGGAGCTAGTATAGAGGCCATCACCGGACACGGCGACAGGCGATTCGGTTTTTACGGTAAGTATTTTCGATTTTTTTCGACCGTTAGTCCCTTCGCCGCGTCAAAGACTGCAAGGCGTGTAGGACGTTCGTCTTGAAAGCGAAGGCATTCACCTCCACATTGTCTGCATCCAAGCTTTTTCCTAGGGCGACATCAGTCGTTTCGGTCTTTCTCGTTCCCGTCGCCTGGTCGACAGGAGTGAACCCAGAGGTCATGTCATGTCTGAATTCCAGCTAGTCACCCGTTTCAAGCCCGCCGGCGATCAGCCGGAAGCCATCCGCCTGATGGTCGAAGGCATCGAGGCGGGGCTGGCTCACCAGACGCTGCTCGGTGTGACCGGTTCGGGCAAGACCTTCAGCATCGCCAACGTGATCGCCCAGGTGCAGCGCCCGACCCTGGTGCTGGCGCCGAACAAGACCCTGGCGGCGCAACTGTATGGCGAGTTCAAGGCGTTCTTCCCGAACAACGCGGTGGAATATTTCGTCTCTTACTACGATTACTACCAGCCGGAAGCCTACGTGCCGTCGTCGGACACCTTTATCGAGAAGGACGCCTCGATCAACGACCACATCGAACAGATGCGACTGTCGGCGACCAAGGCATTGCTCGAGCGCAAGGACGCGATCATTGTCACCACGGTGTCGTGCATCTACGGCCTGGGCAGCCCGGAAACCTACCTGAAGATGGTGCTGCACGTGGATCGCGGCGACAAGCTCGACCAGCGCGCCTTGCTGCGCCGCCTTGCGGACCTGCAATACACCCGCAACGACATGGACTTCGCCCGGGCGACGTTCCGGGTGCGTGGCGATGTGATCGACATCTACCCGGCGGAATCCGACCTGGAAGCGATCCGCATCGAGCTGTTCGATGACGAAGTGGAGAGCATTTCGGCGTTCGACCCGCTGACCGGCGAGGTGATCCGCAAGCTGCCACGCTTTACCTTCTATCCCAAGAGCCACTACGTCACGCCGCGGGAAACCCTGCTGGACGCCATCGACGGGATCAAGGCCGAGTTGCAGGAGCGCCTGGAATACCTGCGCTCGAACAACAAGCTGGTGGAAGCCCAGCGCCTGGAGCAGCGGACCCGGTTCGACCTGGAAATGATCCTCGAGCTGGGCTACTGCAACGGTATCGAAAACTACTCGCGCTACCTGTCGGGCCGCCCCGCGGGTGCGCCGCCACCGACCTTGTATGACTACCTGCCGGCCGATGCCTTGCTGGTGATCGACGAATCCCACGTCAGCGTGCCCCAGGTCGGTGCGATGTACAAAGGCGACCGCTCCCGTAAGGAGACCCTGGTGGAATACGGATTCCGCCTCCCGTCGGCGCTGGACAACCGGCCGATGCGCTTCGATGAATGGGAAGGCGTGAGCCCGCAGACCATCTTCGTCTCGGCCACCCCCGGCAACTACGAGGCCGAGCATGCCGGCCGGGTGGTCGAGCAGGTGGTGCGGCCGACCGGGCTGGTGGACCCGCAAGTCGAGGTGCGCCCGGCGCTGACCCAGGTCGACGACCTGCTTTCGGAAATCAACAAGCGCGTGGCCATCGAGGAGCGGGTCCTGGTGACCACGCTGACCAAGCGCATGGCCGAGGACCTCACCGATTACCTGGCCGACCATGGCGTGCGGGTGCGTTACCTGCACTCGGACATCGACACGGTGGAGCGGGTCGAGATCATCCGCGACCTGCGCCTGGGCACCTTCGACGTGGTGGTGGGCATCAACCTGCTGCGCGAAGGCCTGGACATGCCGGAAGTGTCGCTGGTGGCGATTCTCGACGCCGACAAGGAGGGGTTCCTGCGCTCCGAACGCTCGCTGATCCAGACCATCGGCCGGGCGGCGCGTAACCTCAACGGCCGGGCGATTCTGTATGCCGACCGCATCACCGGGTCCATGGAGCGGGCCATCGGCGAGACCGAGCGTCGTCGTGACAAGCAGATCGCCTTCAACCTGGCCAACGGCATCACGCCTAAAGGGGTGTTCAAGGACGTTACCGACATCATGGAAGGTGCCACCGTACCCGGTTCGCGCAGCAAGAAGCGCAAGGGCATGGCCAAGGCCGCCGAAGAGAGCGCCCGTTACGAAGCAGAGCTGCGCTCGCCGAGCGAAATCACCAAGCGCATCCGTCAGTTGGAAGAGAAGATGTACCAGTTGGCCCGGGATCTGGAATTCGAGGCGGCGGCGCAGTTGCGGGATGAGATTGGCAAGTTGCGCGAGCGCCTGTTAACCGTCTGAGTGTTTTGCTGCGGCTGTGAAGGCCCTATCGCGAGCAGGCTCGCTCCCACAGTTGACCGAGTTGTCCTGACTGGACGCGATCAAATGTGGGAGCGAGCCTGCTCGCGATGAAGGCGACGCGGTCTGACGGCTGCCCACTCAAATCCCCCTCTGACTGGAGCCCGCCCACCAACGCCTGTTACCATTCGCCCCCTGTTTCATCTTCGCTTTTATATTCTTTCCGAGACATGCCATGACCACCGTCCGTACCCGCATCGCGCCTTCGCCCACTGGCGATCCCCATGTCGGCACCGCCTACATCGCTTTGTTCAACTATTGCTTTGCCAAGCAGCACGGCGGTGAGTTCATCCTGCGGATCGAGGACACCGACCAGTTGCGTTCGACACGTGAGTCCGAGCAGCAGATTTTCGACGCCCTGCGCTGGCTCGGGATCGACTGGAGCGAAGGTCCGGACGTTGGCGGCCCGCACGGCCCGTACCGGCAGAGCGAGCGTGGCGACATCTACCAGCAGTATTGCCAGCAACTGGTGGACATGGGCCATGCGTTCCCATGCTTCTGCACCGCCGAAGAGCTGGACCAGATGCGCGCCGAACAAATGGCCCGTGGCGAAACCCCACGCTACGACGGCCGTGCGTTGCTGCTGTCCAAGGAAGAAGTCGCCCGTCGCCTGGCCGCGGGCGAGCCCCATGTGATCCGCATGAAGGTGCCGAGCGAAGGCGTTTGCGTGGTGCCGGATATGCTGCGTGGCGATGTCGAGATCCCGTGGGATCGCATGGACATGCAGGTGCTGATGAAGACTGACGGCTTGCCGACGTACTTCCTGGCGAACGTGGTCGACGACCACCTGATGGGCATCACCCATGTACTGCGCGGTGAAGAGTGGCTGCCGTCGGCACCGAAACTGATCCTGCTCTACGAATACTTCGGCTGGGAACAACCGCAGTTGTGCTACATGCCGCTGCTGCGCAACCCGGACAAGAGCAAGCTGTCCAAGCGCAAGAACCCGACCTCGGTGACGTTCTACGAGCGCATGGGCTTCATGCCCGAGGCGATGCTCAACTATCTGGGCCGCATGGGCTGGTCGATGCCGGACGAGCGCGAGAAGTTCTCGCTGCAGGAAATGGTCGAGCACTTCGATCTGTCGCGTGTGTCCCTGGGCGGGCCGATCTTCGACATCGAGAAACTGTCCTGGCTCAACGGCCAATGGCTGCGGGACTTGCCGGTGGAGGAATTCGCCGCACGCGTGCAGAAATGGGCGTTGAACCCCGAGTACATGATGAAGATCGCCCCCCATGTGCAGGGCAGGGTGGAGACGTTCAGCCAGATCGCCCCGCTGGCCGGCTTCTTCTTTGCCGGTGGCGTGACGCCGGACGCGAAGCTGTTCGAGTCCAAGAAACTCTCGGGCGACCAGGTACGCCAGTTGATGCAACTGATCCTGTGGAAGCTCGAAAGCTTGCGCCAGTGGGAAAAGGACAGCATCACCGCGACCATCCAGGTCGTGGTCGAGTCCCTGGAGTTGAAATTGCGCGACGCCATGCCGCTGATGTTCGCCGCCATTACCGGCCAGGCCAGCTCGGTGTCGGTGCTCGATGCGATGGAAATCCTCGGGCCGGACCTGACCCGTTTCCGTCTGCGCCAGGCCATCGATCTGCTCGGTGGCGTGTCGAAGAAGGAAAACAAGGAGTGGGAAAAACTGCTGGGCGCGATTGCCTGAGCGGTGGGGTAGGAGCTGTCGAGCGAAGCGAGGCTGCGATCTTTTCCCAGGCGCTTGAATCTCAAGCGAAAGATCAAAAGATCGCAGCCTCGCTTTGCTCGACAGCTCCTACGAAAGAGGTTAACTCCCCGTTTTACTGGGGAAGGTGGTAAGTGATTGTTATCCCGGCAAAAAATTTTCAAATTTGTTGAAAATAAATTTGACAGTCCTCCGATACGCCCTTAAGATTCGCCCCGTCCTCAGCGATGAGGGGCTATAGCTCAGCTGGGAGAGCGCTTGCATGGCATGCAAGAGGTCGACGGTTCGATCCCGTCTAGCTCCACCAATTTACACTTCAAGGCCTGGCCACATTGGCCTTGAAGCGATCAACACTCAGCGTTGATCAGATGTATAGAAGGGTTTGCGTCCCCTTCGTCTAGTGGCCTAGGACACCGCCCTTTCACGGCGGTAACAGGGGTTCGAGTCCCCTAGGGGACGCCAGTTTTACAGAAGCGATGTTGCAAGATGTCGTTCCGCCGCGAGGCGAAAAATCCGGGGCTATAGCTCAGCTGGGAGAGCGCTTGCATGGCATGCAAGAGGTCGACGGTTCGATCCCGTCTAGCTCCACCAATCGTCAGGTTCAAGGTCTGGCCACACCGGCCTTGAATCGATCAGTTCTCAGCACTGATCAAGCAAGAAGGTTTGTGTCCCCTTCGTCTAGTGGCCTAGGACACCGCCCTTTCACGGCGGTAACAGGGGTTCGAGTCCCCTAGGGGACGCCACGATTACCCGCTCTGCGGGATTTTATAAGGGTCATTCAATTCTTGAATGGCCCTTTTGTTTGTCTGGCGTTCAGCCAATTCTCCTATCCTCGAAAAAGATGCTGCTGACCAGCGGGCCGAAATTCTGCTTGCAGAAAATTATTATGCGAATAATATTGTGATCGTAATATTTGGAGGCGACGATGAGCGATAAAAAGGCACAGACCCGTGAACGCATTATCAAGGCCGCCAGCGACGCGCTGATCCAGCGTGGTCCGGCGGAGCCGAGCGTGGGCGAGGTGATGGGCGCGGCGGGGCTGACAGTGGGCGGGTTCTACGCCCATTTCGAAAGCAAGGATGCGCTGATGCTGGAGGCTTTCAAGCATCTTCTCAGCCGGCGTCGTGGCTTGATCGCCGACATGGATGCCGAACTGACCGGTGAAGAGCGGCGCGCCCTGGTCGCAGCGTTCTACCTGTCGCGCAAACATCGGGATTCCACCGAGAACGCCTGCCCGATCCCGGCGTCGGTCGGTGAACTGGGACGGCTGCCGGATCCGTTTCGTGAAGTGCTCAGCGAGCACATTGAGTTGATGGCCGCGCAATTGGCGGCCAGCCCGGAAGACGCCGACAAGGCCCTCGCCGACATTGCCTTGATGGTCGGTGGCCTGGCCCTGGCACGGGCGCTGGGCCCGGGAGAGTTATCGGATCGTGTGCTGCGCGCCGCTAAATCTGCGGTGCGATGAGCTGAGGCGCAAGCCGTGGGAGAAGAGCGATGGACAGATTGAGCTGGATTCGTGGCGTCAATGGCACGCTGGGTCGGGTGGCTCCGCGCCTGGTGGCAAAGAAAATGCGCGCGCTGTTCATGCATCCCCGGAATCTGCCGCCACGGGATTGGGAATTGCCATTGCTGGCAAGCGCCGAGCGCATCACCTTGCGCTTCGGTCTTTCTGCCTTGCGTTGGGGTAAAGGCCCGACCGTTTTGCTGATGCATGGCTGGGAAGGGCGGCCCACCCAGTTCGCTGCGCTGATCACGGCGCTGGTGGACGCCGGTTACACGGTGGTCTCGCTGGACGGCCCGGCCCATGGCCGCTCGCCCGGTCGTGAGGCGAATGTCCTGTTGTTTGCCAGGGCGATGCTCGAAGCCGCGGCTGAACTGCCGCCGCTGCAAGCCGTGGTCGGGCATTCCATGGGCGGCGCCAGTGCCATGCTCGCGGTTCAACTGGGGTTGCGTACCGAGACGCTGGTCAGCATTGCCGCACCTGCGCGCATTCTGGCTGTGTTGCGCGGTTTCGCCCGGCAGATGGGCCTACCGCCCCGGGCGCGTTCGGCCTTCATCCGTCAGGTGGAAAACGATGTGGGCATGCGCGCCTCGGCGATGGACGTGGCGCATTATCAATTGGACGTTCCGGGGTTGATTGTCCATGCCGAGGACGACACGTTCGTCTCGGTCAAGGAATCGCAGTTGATTCATGAGGCCTGGTTCGACAGCCGCTTGCTGCGTTTGCCCCAGGGCGGGCATCAGCGGGTGCTGGCCGATCCCCGCGTCATCGATGGCGTGTTATCGCTGCTGGCCGGGCGCAGCCTGCAAGCGCGGCAATCGGCCTGAGCATCCGGTACACTGCCCCGATCCACATTCGACCGGGAGAGGGGCATGGGCTGGGATCGGGCAACACCGTTCATCATTGATCTTCAAGTGGCCGCCGAAGACATCGACGGGCTGGGCCACGCCAACAACGCGGTCTACGTCACCTGGCTCGAACGCTGTGCCTGGCGCCATTCCCAGCGCCTGGGGCTGGATCTGACGGGGTACCGTCGACTGGATCGGGCCATGGCGGTGGTGCGCCACGAAGTCGATTACCTGGCGGCCGCCTATGAAGGCGACGAACTGCAACTGGCCACCTGGATCGTCGACTGGGACCAGCGACTGAAGATGACCCGGCAATTCCAGCTGATCCGCCCCAGCGACAACACCACCTTGCTGCGGGCGCAGACCACATTTGTCTGCATCGAACTCTCCACCGGCAAGCCCAAGCGCATGCCGCCGGAGTTCATCGAGGGCTACGGCCCGGCGCTGGCGGCCCATGGCATATCCGACATTCTCACCAACTGATCCACCGCCATCGCGAGCAGGCTCGCTCCCACACTGACCGAGGTGAGCAGTAATTTTGCAGTTGGCCCAAATCCCCTGTGGGAGCGAGGCGAGCAGTAATTTTGCAGTTGGCCCAAATCCCTTGTGGGAGCGAGCCTGCTCGCGATGGCGGCGGTACATCCAGCATCACTGCAAACTGACCCACCGCTATCGCGAGCAGGCTCGCTCACACAGAATCCGGTAAACTGCCGCACGTTTTTTCGTTGAGTGCGTTTTCCCATGCAAATTGCCCTGGCGCCCATGGAGGGGTTGGTCGACAACATCCTGCGGGACGTCCTGACGCGCGTCGGTGGTATCGACTGGTGCGTGACCGAGTTCATCCGCGTCAATGACCGCCTGCTCACACCGGCCTATTTCCACAAGCTCGGCCCGGAGCTGCTGACCGGCGCCCGGACCGTTGCCGGTGTGCCCCTGCGGGTGCAATTGCTGGGCTCCGACCCGGTGTGCCTGGCGGAAAACGCCGCGCTGGCCTGTGAGTTGGGCTCGGAAGTCATCGACCTGAACTTCGGTTGCCCAGCCAAGACGGTGAACAAATCCCGCGGCGGCGCGGTGTTGCTCAAGGAGCCGGAACTGCTCAACCAGATCGTCGAACATGTCCGTCGCGCGGTGCCAAAACACATCCCGGTCACCGCCAAGATGCGCCTGGGCTTCGACAGCCCGGACGGTGCGCTGGTCTGCGCCACGGCGCTGGCCGAGGGCGGGGCGGCGCACATCGTGGTGCATGCGCGGACCAAGACCGACGGCTACAAGCCACCTGCCCACTGGGAGTGGATTCCCCGGGTTCAGGACGTGGTCAAGGTGCCAGTGTTTGCCAATGGCGATATCTGGAGCGTCGAGGATTGGCGTCGCTGCCGCGAAATCAGCGGCGTCGAGGACATCATGCTCGGCCGCGGCCTGGTTTCCCGTCCAGACCTGGCCCGACAGATCGCCGCCGCCCGTGCCGGTGAAGAGGTGCAGGAGATGTCCTGGGCCGAGCTGCAACCCATGCTCCAGGACTTCTGGGTGCAGGTGGTCGAACAGCTCACGCCGCGCCAGGCGCCCGGGCGGTTGAAGCAGTGGCTGGCGATGCTGACCCGCAATTATCCCGAAGCGGTAGAGTTGTTTACCGCGCTACGCCGGGAAACCGACCTCGACGCCGTGGGCCATTTGCTGGGTGTGCAGCGCACCGAAGCGGCCTGAAAAAAATTTCGAAAAAAGCTCTTGAAAAGTATTTGGCGGCCCCTAGATAAGGGGTACGCGATGCCGAATTCGGGTCGCGGAGACAAAAAACCTTGCTGAACTTTTCAGGAGATTTGAATCATGAGTACTGCATTTTCGCTGGCCCCTCTGTTCCGTTCCTCGGTGGGCTTCGACCGTTTCAACGACCTGTTCGAAACCGCCCTGCGCAACGAACCGGGCAGCAGCTATCCACCCTACAACGTGGAAAAATACGGTGATGATGAATACCGTATCGTAGTCGCCGCCGCTGGCTTCCGGGAAGAAGACCTGGACCTGCAGGTGGAAAAAGGTGTGCTGACCATCAGCGGCGGTAAGCGCGAGGCCAGCAACGACAGCGTGACCTATCTGCACCAGGGCATCGCCCAGCGTGCATTCAAGCTGTCCTTCCGGTTGGCGGATCATATCGAGATCAAGTCCGCCGGTCTGAGCAACGGTCTGTTGAGCATCGACCTGTTGCGGGTGATCCCGGAAGAGGCGAAAGCCAAGCGCATCCCGATCAATGGTGCGCAGCAACAACCCGCGCTGCAGAACTGATGCATCGCCACTGAAAAAGGGCGCCGAAATGGCGCCCTTTTTCATGTCGAAAACTTTGTAAAACTCCATTGTGGCGAGGGGATTTATCCCCGCTGGGCTGCGCAGCAGACCCAATAATCCAATTGTCACCGCGGTGTGTCAGGCCCGACGCTAGGGGCCGCTTCGCAGCCCAGCGGGGATAAATCCCCTCGCCACAGAAGACAGCTGCGCTCGTTATGGCAACAACCGCTCAAACGCATCCAACGGCAACGGCCGGCTGTGCAGGTAGCCCTGGTACAGATGGCACTCGAGCCCTTGCAAGAAGTGCAGTTGCTCCAGGGTTTCCACGCCTTCGGCAATCATTTCCAGGTTCAGGCTGCGGGCCATGGCGACGATGGCGCGGATGATTTCGGCGTCGTTGGGGTCGCTGGTGGCGTCGCGCACGAATGACTGGTCGATTTTCAGCGTATCCACCGGCAGGCGCTTGAGGTAGGTCAGCGACGAATAGCCGGTGCCGAAGTCGTCCATGGCGAAGCTCACCCCGAGTTTCTTGAGGCTACGCATCTTGCCGATGGTGTCGTCCAGATTCTGGATCACGATGCCTTCGGTGATTTCCAGTTTCAACATCGTACAGGGCAGGCCGTGGATCGCGAGGCTGTTTGCGATGCGTTCGACGAAGTCGCTCTGGCGGAACTGTCGCGGGCTGATGTTCACGCACAGGCTGAACCGCTGCGGGTCGATCTTGCCCTTGGCGATCAATTGCCTGAAACCGTCGCAGGCTTCATCGAGGATCCAGGTGCCCACTTCCAGGATCAACCCGCTGTCTTCCAGAACCTTGATGAACTCATTGGGCGACTGGGCGCCCAGCTCGGGGTGATGCCAGCGCACCAGCGCTTCGGCGCCAACGATACGGTTGTCCCGGGCGTCGATCTGAGGCTGGAAATGCAGGCTGAACTCGTCCCGGGCCAGGGCCTGGCGCAGGTCGGTTTCCATGCGCAGCCGTTCACTGGCGGCTTTTTGCATGGTGGCGTGGAACATCTGCGAGGTGTTGCGCCCCGAATCCTTGGCCCGATAGAGCGCAATGTCGGCACGCTTGAGCAGATCGGTCGGCGTGGAGCCATGGTCGGGAATCAGCGCCATGCCGATGCTGGGCGTGACCTGCAGTCGCTGGCCGTCGAGGAACATCGGCTCCGAAAGCAGCTCGCGCAGGGTGTCGGCCAGTTTTTGCACCTGCTCGCTGACTTCATTGCGGCTGCCTTCCAGGCCGCTGAGCAGCACCACGAATTCGTCACCGCCCAGCCGCGCGACGGTATCCTCCAGGCGCACGCTGGCCTCCAGGCGTGCGGTGATGATTTTCAGCACCGTGTCACCCACCGGGTGGCCCAGGGAATCATTGATGTGCTTGAAGTGGTCGAGATCGAGGAACAGCAGCGCGCCGCGCAGATTATGCCGCTTGAGCAGGGCGATCTGCTGGCTCAGGCGGTCCATCAGCAAGGCCCGGTTGGGCAAGTTGGTCAGCGGATCGTGGTAGGCCAGGTGACGGATCTGGGCTTCGGCGTTGCGCAGCAGGCTCACGTCCCGGGCGGTCAGCAGCAGGCAGTCCGTTTCGTTGAGCGTGATGGGTTCGACCGATACTTCAACCGTGAGCATTTCCCCGCGTTTGTTGCGCCCGAGCATTTCCTGGTGGTGCACGCGGCCCTTGAGTTGCAGTTCGGCCAGCAGGGTAGCGCGCTGTTTTTCCTCGGCCCAGATTCCCACCTCGTACACCGTGTGGCCGATCACCTCGTCGGCGCGGTAGCCGGTCAGGCGGCAAAAACCATCGTTGACTTCAAGGTAGCGGCCGCTTTCCCGTTCGGTGATGGTGATGGCGTCAGGGCTGGAGTGGAACGCCTTGGCGAATTTTTCCTCGCTGGCCTTGAGGGCCGCTTCGGAGCGTTGTTGCTGGGTGATGTCCCGCAGGGTGGTGACGATGCAGGGCTGGTTGCTGACGTTGATCTGCCGGCTGGAGATCACACAGGTCAGCGGCTGGCCGTTCTTGTGATGGACGACAATCGCGACATTGTTCAGCGATTGTTCGCGAATCACCCGCTCGATGCGTTGCAGGCTGTTGCCTGAGGCATCCCAGAGGCCGATTTCATCGGCGCTGCGGCCGATCACGTCACTGGCGGACCAGCCGAAGGTCTGGGTAAAGCTGGAGTTGATCTCGAGGAAACGGCTGGTGTCCTGGTGAGTGACGCAGATCGGGTCGGGGCTGACCTGGAACAGCGTGGCGAATTTTTCCTCCGACGCTGCCAGGCTCTGTTCGCGCTCCACCTGGTCGGTGATGTCGAGCAAGGTGCCGGCCATGCGCTGGGGGCTGCCATCGTCGTTGCGGTAGAGACGGGCGCGGCTTTCCAGGTAGCGGGAGCTGCCGTCCGGCAGTTGCACCCGGTAGGTCAGTTGATAGTTACCCGCCGGGCCTTCGCGCAGGCTGCGATAGGCATTGCGCATGTGGTTGCGCTCTTCGTCGGGCACCCCTTCGAAGAACTCGTCGAAGGACTCGTGGAACGGCTTGGGCTCCAGGCCATGGAGCTGCGCGGCACGGGCCGAGCCGTAGAGCATGCCGCTGGGTATGTGCCAGTCCCAGGTGCCCAGTTGCGCCGAGTCGAGGGCCAGGTCGAGGCGTTCCTGGCTGTCCTTGAGGGCCAGTTCGGCCAATTTGCGTTCAGTGGTGTCGAGAAACGTGCTCAGCAGATAGGGTTGGCCTTCAAGCTCGACCTTCTGCGCGCTGAGGATGCCATTGTGGATCTGGCCGTTACTGGCCCGGAACTCCACTTCCATGCTCACCAGTTCGCCCTTGGCCTTGGTGGCCTCCACCAGTTTCGCCCGCTGGCTGGGGTCGACCCACAAGCCCAGCTCCAAGGTGGTCCGGCCGATGACATCGTGTACCGGCCAGCCGAACAGGCTTTCGAAGTACTGGTTGGCTTCGCTGATCAGCCCGTCTTCCTGGCGGGTCAGCAGCACCATGTTCGGGCAGAGATGAAAGAGCGTGGCGAAGCGTTTTTCCGAGCTGCGCAAGGCCTGTTCGCGCTCGCGCTGGTGGGTGATCTCGCGGATGACCCCGATCATGCGCGGACGTCCGTGCTTGTCGGGTAACACGCTGCCGTTGATTTCCAACCAGTGCAGGCTGCCGTCGGGCCAGACAATGCGGTGGTGCATCGCCTGTTCCTGCGGCGCGCCGGCCACGGCCGCGTGAAAGGCGCGGATGGCCTTGGCCCGATCCTCAGGCAATAACAGATCCAGGTAATCCACATCCGCCGGCAGCGGCTGGCGCGGATCGAAGCCGAACAGCGCCTGGGTGCCCCTGGACCAACTGATCCGCCCGGTGTCGATGTCCCACGACCAGGCCCCCAGCCGGGCACCGTTCAGGGCGGCCAGCAGCTGCGGTGCGCTGTCCCAGCTTTGCTCGGACCGTTTCGGATCGAGCGCCTGGATACGCGGCAGGGGCGGGAGATGGTCTGCAGGTTTGGGCATTCTCTAGCGAGCCTTGGGCAATTGGGCGTTAAGTGCAGGCATTTCGGCTCTATAGGAGTAGCACAACCTATGCCGTTGTCCCTGGCAGATCGATTTGTGCGTCCAGTAAGGACATGAAAGCTCGCGCAGCATTCGACAGCGTCCGTTCAGTGTGCAAGATATAGCCTAGCTGGCGACTGAGCTGTATGCCCGGCAAAGGGATGCGTGCCACCTGATCATCGAGCATGGTGCGCGGCAGGACGCTCCAGGCCAGGCCGATGGAGACCATCATCTTTATGGTTTCCAGATAATTCGTGCTCATGGCAATGTTCGGTGTCAGGCCCTGAGCCTCGAACAGACGCCGGACGATGTGGTGGGTAAAGGTGTTGCCCCCCGGGAAAACCGCGGGGTGCAGGGCGATATCCGCCAGGCTGACCACGCTGCTGTCCAGCAGCGCATGTTCCGGCGCTACCACGAAATCCAGCGGATCGTCCCACACCGGCGTGGCGCGCATCAACGCATGCGGTTCGGGGGCGAGGGTGATGACCGCCAGTTCCGCTCGGCCGTGGAGAATTTCTTCGTAGGCCACTTCCGAATCCAGGAACTGAATGTCCAGCGCCACTTGTGGGTAACGTCGGGTGAACTCCCTCAATAAAGGTGGCAGGCGGTGCAGGCCGATGTGATGGCTGGTGGCAAGCGTCAGCCGCCCGGTGACTTCGCCGGTCAGGTTGGTCAGGGCGCGACGGGTGTCGTCCAGCACATTGAGGATCTGGTAGGCCCGTGGCAGCAGGGCCCGGCCGGCCTCGGTCAGGCCGATTTCGCGGCCCAACCGGTCGAACAGGCGGACGTTGAGCTGCTGTTCCAGCCCGGCGATTCGCTTGCTGATGGCCGGTTGGGTCAGGTGCAGGCGTTCACCGGCGCCAGAGAAACTGCCCGTCTCGGCAATGGCAATAAAGGCGTTGAGGTTGGCGAGGTCCATGGCGGTCCTGGTCGAATTCCTGTTGGTTATGCAAAGTATAAAAATTATGAATTTGAGTTATTTAATGTAGCCCCATAACATCAGCCTCACAAGCCAAAGGGTTATTGAGTCATTCAAGACCCGGGGCATAGAAACAAGCTGATGAGGAACCGTCTGATGGCCGGCAAAACGCTCTACGACAAGCTCTGGGATTCGCATTTGGTCAAGCAGCGCGACGATGGCTCGGCGCTGATCTATATCGATCGTCACATCATCCACGAAGTGACCTCGCCGCAAGCCTTCGAAGGCCTGCGCCTGGCCGGGCGCAAGCCGTGGCGCATCGATGCCAACATCGCCACCCCGGACCACAACGTGCCGACCACCCCGGAACGCAAGGGCGGAATCGAAGCGATTGTCGACCAGGTTTCGCGCTTGCAGGTCCAGACCCTGGATGACAACTGCGACGAATACGGCATTGTCGAATTCAAGATGAACGACGTGCGCCAGGGCATCGTCCACGTCATCGGCCCGGAGCAGGGCGCGACCTTGCCCGGCATGACCGTGGTCTGCGGCGACTCCCACACCTCCACCCACGGTGCCTTTGGCGCCCTGGCCCACGGCATCGGCACTTCCGAGGTCGAGCATGTGCTCGCCACCCAGTGCCTGGTGGCCAAGAAAATGAAGAACATGCTGGTGCGCGTCGAGGGCAAGCTGCCATTCGGCGTCACCGCCAAGGACATCGTCCTGGCCGTGATCGGCAAGATTGGCACCGCCGGCGGTAACGGCCATGCCATCGAATTCGCCGGCAGCGCGATCCGCGACCTGTCCGTCGAAGGCCGCATGACCATCTGCAACATGTCCATCGAGGCCGGTGCCCGCGTGGGCCTGGTGGCAGCCGATGAAAAAACCGTCGAGTACGTCAAGGGTCGTCCGTTCGCGCCGAAAGGCGCCGAATGGGACTTGGCGGTCGAGGCCTGGAAAGACCTGGTGTCCGACGCCGACGCCCGGTTCGATACGGTCGTCGAGCTCGATGCGACCCAGATCAAGCCGCAGGTCAGCTGGGGCACTTCGCCTGAGATGGTCCTGGCGGTGGATCAGAACGTCCCGGATCCGGCCAAGGAAATGGACCTGGTCAAGCGCGACTCCATCGTCCGCGCCTTGAAGTACATGGGCTTGAGCGCGAACCAGGCGATCACCGACATCCAGCTCGACCGCGTGTTCATCGGTTCCTGCACCAACTCGCGGATCGAAGACCTGCGCGCCGCGGCGGTGATCGCCAAGGGTCGCAAGGTCGCCTCGACCATCAAGCAGGCCATCGTGGTGCCGGGCTCGGGCCTGGTAAAAGCCCAGGCCGAAGCGGAAGGGCTGGACAAGGTGTTTCTCGAGGCCGGTTTCGAGTGGCGCGAGCCAGGCTGCTCGATGTGCCTGGCGATGAACCCGGATCGCCTGGAGTCGGGCGAGCATTGCGCCTCCACCTCGAACCGTAACTTCGAAGGCCGTCAGGGCGCCGGTGGTCGTACCCACCTGGTGAGCCCGGCCATGGCCGCGGCGGCTGCCGTCAACGGCCGTTTCGTCGACGTCCGTGAATTGATCTGAAGGAGCGCAGCATGAAAGCTTTTACCCAGCACACTGGTCTTGTCGCGCCTCTGGATCGTGCCAACGTCGACACCGACCAGATCATTCCCAAGCAATTCCTGAAGTCCATCAAGCGCACCGGCTTCGGTCCGAACCTGTTCGACGAATGGCGTTACCTGGACGTGGGCCAGCCCTACCAGGACAACTCCAAGCGGCCGCTGAACAAGGACTTCGTGCTCAACGCCGAGCGCTACCAGGGCGCCAGCGTGCTGCTGGCCCGGGAAAACTTCGGTTGCGGTTCGAGCCGCGAACACGCGCCGTGGGCGCTTGAAGAGTACGGCTTCCGCAGCATCATCGCGCCGAGCTACGCCGACATCTTCTTCAACAACAGTTTCAAGAACGGTTTGCTGCCGATCATCCTCAGCGACGCTGAAGTGGACGAACTGTTCCAGCAGGTCGAGGCCAACCCGGGTTATCAGCTGCAGATCGACCTGGCAGCCCAGACCGTGACCCGTCCCGACGGCAAGGTGCTGGGATTCGAGATCGATGCGTTCCGCAAGCATTGCCTGCTTAACGGCCTGGACGACATCGGCTTGACCCTGCAGGACGGCGAGGCGATTGCCGCGTTTGAAGCGAAGCATCGGGCGAGTCAGCCCTGGTTGTTTCGCGAGGTTTGATTTCGCGTAAGGCGTGACGACGCCATCGCGAGCAGGATCGCTCCCACATCGGATTTGCGCTGTATCCAAAACCCTGTGGGAGCGAGCCTGCTCGCGAAGAGGCCAGCCCAGGCACTACAGAACCTTAAGGACATTCCCATGACCAGCACCGCCCACAGTCAGGTTGTACAAAAGCAATTCGGTGAACAGGCTTCGGCCTATCTGAGCAGTGCCGTGCACGCCCAGGGCGCCGAGTTCGCGCTGCTACAGGCTGCCTTGTCCGGTCGTGGCGACGCCCGGGTGCTGGACCTGGGTTGCGGTGCCGGTCACGTGAGTTTTCACGTGGCGCCGTTGGCCGGTGAAGTGGTGGCCTATGACCTGTCCCGGCAGATGCTCGATGTGGTGGCGGCAGCGGCAGCGGAGCGTGGCCTGGGCAATATCACCACTGTGTGCGGTGCCGCCGAGCGCCTGCCGTTCGCCGATGCCGAGTTCGACTTCGTGTTCAGTCGCTATTCGGCGCATCATTGGAGCGACCTGGGCGTGGCATTGCGGGAAGTGCGCCGGGTGCTCAAGCCGGGCGGCGTGGCGGCTTTCATTGATGTACTGTCGCCGGGCATGCCGCTGCTGGACACCTACCTGCAAAGCGTCGAGGTACTGCGCGACACCAGCCATGTGCGCGACTATTCGGCCGCCGAGTGGTTGCGCCAGGTCAGCGAAGCGGGGTTGCAGGTGAGCAGCACTTCGCGCCAGCGGTTGCGCCTGGAATACCGCTCCTGGGTCGAGCGCATGCGCACGCCCGAGGTGATGCGCGCAGCGATACTCGAGCTGCAGCGCTCGATGGGCGATGAAGTGCGTGAATATTTCGAGATTGAGGCCGATGGTTCTTTCAGTACGGACGTACTGGTGCTGTGGGCCGAGCGATAGGATTTTTCCTGGCTCGCCTGAGAGCGTGCCGACAAAGTGAACGAGGAAAGCATGAGCAAGCAGATTCTGATTCTCCCAGGCGACGGCATTGGTCCGGAAATCATGGCCGAAGCGGTCAAGGTCCTGGAACTGGCGAACGACAAGTACAGCCTGGGCTTCGAACTCAGCCACGACGTGATCGGCGGCGCGGCCATCGACAAGCACGGCGTGCCCCTGGCCGATGAAACCCTGGACCGTGCCCGTGCTGCCGATGCCGTGCTGCTGGGCGCCGTGGGCGGCCCGAAATGGGACAAGATCGAACGCGACATCCGCCCCGAGCGCGGCCTGCTGAAGATTCGTGCGCAACTGGGCCTGTTCGGCAACCTGCGTCCGGCGATTCTCTACCCGCAACTGGCCGATGCCTCGAGCTTGAAGCCGGAAATCGTTTCGGGCCTGGACATCCTCATCGTCCGTGAGCTGACCGGCGGTATCTACTTCGGTGCCCCACGCGGTACCCGCGAGCTGGATAATGGCGAGCGTCAGGCCTACGACACCCTGCCGTACAGCGAGAGCGAAATCCGCCGTATCGCCCGGGTCGGCTTTGACATGGCCCGCGTGCGGGGCAAGAAGCTGTGCTCGGTAGACAAGGCCAACGTACTGGCGTCCAGCCAACTGTGGCGTGAAGTGGTCGAGCAGGTGGCCAAGGATTACCCGGACGTCGAACTGAGCCACATGTACGTCGACAACGCCGCCATGCAACTGGTGCGCGCACCGAAGCAGTTCGACGTGATGGTCACCGACAACCTGTTCGGCGACATCCTGTCCGACGAAGCATCGATGCTCACCGGTTCCATCGGCATGCTGCCGTCGGCCTCCCTGGACGCCAACAACAAGGGCATGTACGAGCCGTGCCACGGTTCGGCGCCGGACATCGCCGGGCAGGGCATTGCCAACCCGTTGGCGACCATCCTGTCGGTGTCGATGATGCTGCGCTACAGCTTCAACCTCAATGACGCTGCCGATGCCATTGAAAAGGCTGTCAGCGTGGTGTTGGACCAGGGCTTGCGCACGGGCGACATCTGGTCGGCCGGTTGTACCAAGGTCGGTACGCAGCAAATGGGCGACGCGGTAGTCGCCGCGCTGCGGAATCTGTAATCTCTCCGGTCCACCGCTTCGACGGTGGCCCACTTTTGTATAGGTGCAGTTGCGATGAAACGTGTAGGTCTGATCGGTTGGCGGGGCATGGTCGGTTCCGTGCTCATGCAGCGAATGCTGGAAGAGCAGGATTTCGATCTCATCGAGCCGGTGTTTTTCACCACCTCCAATGTCGGTGGCCAGGGCCCATCCGTGGGCAAGGACACCGGTGCGCTCAAGGATGCCTACAGCATTGAAGAGCTCAAGACCCTCGATGTGATCCTGACGTGCCAGGGTGGCGACTACACCAGCGAAGTCTTCCCGAAACTGCGCGAAGCCGGCTGGCAGGGCTACTGGATCGACGCCGCTTCCAGCCTGCGCATGCAGGACGACGCGGTGATCATCCTCGACCCGGTGAACCGCAAGGTCATCGACCAGCAACTGGACGCCGGCACCAAGAACTACATCGGTGGCAACTGCACCGTCAGCCTGATGCTGATGGGCCTGGGTGGCCTGTTCGAAGCCGGTCTGGTGGAATGGATGAGCGCCATGACCTACCAGGCGGCTTCCGGTGCCGGCGCGCAGAACATGCGTGAGCTGATCAAGCAGATGGGCGCGACCCACGCCGCTGTCGCCGATGACCTGGCCAACCCGGCCAGCGCCATCCTGGACATCGACCGCAAGGTCGCCGAGGCGATGCGCAGTGATGCCTACCCGACCGAGAACTTCGGCGTGCCGCTGGCCGGCAGCCTGATCCCGTGGATCGACAAGGAGCTGCCTAACGGCCAGAGCCGCGAAGAGTGGAAGGCCCAGGCCGAAACCAACAAGATCCTCGGCCGCTTCAAGAGCCCGATCCCGGTGGACGGCATCTGCGTGCGCATCGGCGCCATGCGCTGCCACAGCCAGGCGCTGACCATCAAGCTGAACAAGGACGTGCCGATCGCCGACATCGAAGGGCTGATCAGCCAGCACAACCCTTGGGTCAAGCTGGTGCCGAACAACCGCGAAACCAGCATGCAGGAGCTGAGCCCGACCAAGGTCACCGGCACCCTGAACGTGCCGGTGGGTCGCCTGCGCAAGCTGAACATGGGCTCGCAGTTCGTCGGTGCCTTCACCGTCGGCGACCAACTGCTGTGGGGCGCGGCCGAACCGCTGCGTCGCATGCTGCGGATCTTGCTCGAACGTTGATCGTTGCTGCTGTGAAAGAACCCGTGCCTTGTGAGAGGTGCGGGTTTTTTTATGGCGATTGTATTGGTAGTTAGATCGTCATCGCGAGCAGGCTCGCTCCCACATTGGGTCTTCAGTGAACACACAACCTGTGGGAGCGAGCCTGCTCGCGATGACGCCAGTCCATCCACCACCAATCCCCCGTCAATTGCCTGGCCGCCAGCCACCCGGTAAAGTGCCGCTCCCCACGCATTACCCGAGGTAGACCCCATGAGCCAGTCCTTTGACATTGCCGTGATCGGCGCCACCGGTACGGTCGGTGAAACCCTCGTCCAGATTCTCGAAGAGCGCGACTTCCCCATCGGTA
This sequence comes from Pseudomonas sp. B21-056, assembly GCF_026016325.1. Classification (NCBI taxonomy): domain Bacteria; kingdom Pseudomonadati; phylum Pseudomonadota; class Gammaproteobacteria; order Pseudomonadales; family Pseudomonadaceae; genus Pseudomonas; species Pseudomonas sp. B21-056. The sequence goes on along the minus strand of NZ_CP087203.1, from coordinate 4,405,403 downwards.
ACCTGCACCTGCTGGCCAGCAGCGAGTCGGCGGGCAGCTCGGTGATGTTTCGCAACAAGAACGTGCGGGTACGAGAAGTCGACGCGTTCGACTTCAGCAAGGTGCAACTGGCGTTCTTCGCCGCCGGCCCGGCGGTGACCCTGAGCTTCGCCCCGCGTGCCACGGCCGCCGGTTGCGCGCTTATCGACCTGTCCGGCGCCCTGCCGCCGGAACAGGCGCCGCAGATCGTGCCGGAAGCCAACGCCCAGTTGTTGGCCGGCCTCGGCAAGCCGTTTCAGGTCAGCAGCCCGAGTGCCTCGGCCACCGCGCTGGCCGTGGCGCTGGCGCCGTTGCGTGAGTGCCTGGATGTGCGGCGCATCAGCCTGACCGCCAGCCTCGCCGTGTCCGCCCAGGGCCGCGTTGCCGTAAACGAATTGGCGCGTCAGACCGCCGAGTTGCTCAACGTCCGTCCCCTGGAGCCGACCTTCTTCGATCGGCAGATGGCGTTCAATCTGCTGGCCCAGGTCGGCACCCCGGACGAGCAGGGCCATACGCAACTGGAAAAGCGCCTGGTGCGCGAACTGCGCCAAGTGCTGGATCAACCTTTGTTAAAGATTTCCGTCACTTGCATTCAAGCCCCGGTATTTTTCGGCGATAGCTTTAGCGTGACCGTGCAGTCCGCGAACGCCGTCGACCTGAAAAAGGTCAACGCGGCCCTGGAAGCAGCCCCCGGCATCGAGCTGGTGGAGGCGGGCGACTACCCGACGCCGGTAGGCGATGCGGTGGGCCAGGATGTGATTTATATCGGGCGTGTGCGCGGCGGGATCGACGACCCGACGGAACTGAATATGTGGCTGACGACGGATAACGTGCGCAAGGGCGCGGCGCTCAATGCAGTGCAGGTGGCGGAGTTGTTGATAAAAGACCTGCTGTAAAAGATACTTGGCAACAATTTGTCGAATGATTCTAGCCGGGCGCTATGCTTGGCCTGGACGCTGAAGGCGAAAATCTCCCGCTGGGGACGTTCCCGGGCATGAGTAAAACGATCGTGTGGCCCGTCGCTTTGGGGCTGCGCGAGATGCCTTACGGCAGCGACATCAATACCTTCTCGCTGGCCGAGGAATGTTCAAACAAAGGAAGAGGCTATGGTTCAAGTTCGCAAACTGGTGTTAGCAATAGCGGCCGCCTCGGCGCTGTCCTCCGGTATGGCGCAAGCGCTCGGGCTCGGGGAATTGACCCTGAAGTCGCCGCCGAACCAGCCTCTGGTCGCGGAAATCGAGCTGCTCGATGTCCAGCAACTGACCGCCGCCGAAGTCGTACCCAGCCTGGCCTCGCCTGAGGATTTCGCCAAGGCCGGCGTCGACCGCCAGGCGTTCCTCAATGACCTGACCTTCACCCCGGTGATCAATGCCAATGGCAAGAGCGTCCTGCGGGTGACCTCCAGCCGGCCGTTGTCCGAACCGCTGGTCAAGTTCCTCGTGCAGGTGATGTGGCCCAATGGCCGCCTGCTGCGTGACTACAGCGTACTGGTCGATCCGTCCAAGTTCTCGCCCCAGGCTGCCGAGGCCGCCCGACCGAAACCGCCCCAGGTGGTGTCGACGCCGGTCACCGGCGCTACCAAACCGTCCCAGTACACCACCACACCGCGCGATACCCTCTGGGAAATCGCCGCCAAGGCCCGCAACGGCGGGTCGGTCCAGCAAACCATGCTGGCGATCCAGGCGCTGAACCCGCACGCATTCATCAACGGCAACATCAACCTGCTCAAGACCGGCCAGGTCCTGCGCCTGCCGGACCCGGTGCAAAGCACCGCGTTGCCACAACCCCAGGCCATTGCCGAAGTGGCTGCGCAGAACGCCGCCTGGCGCCAGGGGCGTCAAGGGCGTGCGACTGCAGCACCTGGTGGCCGGCAGCAACTGGACGCGACCAAGCGTGGGCAGGGGGAAGCCGCACCGGCGCAGACCGCAGGCCGCGATAACCTGAGCCTGGTGACGGCCGAGTCTGCGAAGGCGGGCAAGGGCAAAGGCAAGGGGGCTGCCGGTGATGCCCAGGCCCTGAGCAACAAGCTCGCGGTCACCCAAGAAAGCCTCGACTCGGCTCGCCGTGACAATGAAGAACTGAAAAGCCGCATGGCCGATCTGCAGAGCCAGTTGGACAAGCTGCAGCGCCTGATCGAGCTGAAGAACAATCAGCTGGCGAAGATGCAGGCCGAAGGTGCCGCGGTTCCGCCAGCCAATGAAGCGCCACCGGCAATGTCGGCGCAGTTGACGCCCGCACCGACGGCACAGGTCCCGGCGCCTGCACCGCAGGTGGCCCCTGAAGCGACACCCGAAGCGACGCCTGCGGCTACTCCGGCCGAGGAACCGGCGGTATCCAGCGAGCAGAAGTACAACGACCTGCTGACCAACCCGATCCTGCTCGGTTTGGTCGGCGGTGGGGCGTTGGTCCTGCTGTTGCTGTTGTTGCTGCTCGCCCGTCGCCGAAAGGCCCACCAGGAAGCCGAGAAGCATCTGCGCATGGCTCGAGCCCTCGAGGAGGAGGCCGACTTCTCCCCGGAGCTCGATCTGCCCCCGAGCAGCTTCGAGGGCATTGAAGTACCCGCGCCAAGCGTAAAGCTCGATCCCAAGCCAGCCCCTGCGCCGGCCCCCAAGCCGATTCCCCAGCCGGCTCCTGTGGTTGCTCCTGTGGTGGTCTCGGCGCCTATCGCGGCGCCATTGGTCGCCCCGGCTGCCGATCCTTTCGACGACGTGCTGGGCCAGGCGCAGGCCCATATCGATCGCGGGCGCTTGAACCAGGCGGCCGATCAGCTCGAGCAAGGCATCAAGGCCGAGCCACAGCGCAGCGACCTGCGCCTGAAACTGATGGAAGTCTACGGCCAGCAGGGCGACCGCGACGCGTTTGTCGCCCAGGAACGCCAGTTGGTGGCCAATGGTGAAAACTTCGCCCAGGTCGAGCAGCTCAAGAGCCGCTTCCCGGCCATGGTGGTTGCCACCAGTGCCACCCTGGCCGCGGCGGCGGTGGCTGCCGAACTGGACGCCCAGTACGTCAAGGAACTGCTGGAAGAAACGCCGGCAACCAATGAAGAACTGGACAGTGCCTTCGACCTGAGTCTGGATGACCTGGAGAACGCACCGACAGCGCCCGCCCCTGAGCCGGTAGCGGAGCTGGATGCGTTCCCGATGGACGACGATCTGAGCTTCGAATCGGTGCTCAAGCAGCAGACCGAAGCCAACGAAAGCCTGGACGATCTGTCGGAGTTCGACCTGGACCTGGGCGCCGATGCCCCGGCTCCAGCCCTGGAAGATGAAGACTTCCTGCTGGACCTGGGCGACGACCTCAAGGGTCTGGACGTGCCTGCGGCCGACACCCCGGCCTTGCTCGACACCCCAGCCGACGATCTCGAGCTGCCGGCGGATTTCGATCTGTCCCTGGCTGACGAAATGGACGCACCGAAGGATCCCTTCGAGTCCGAGCTGGACGATGTCAACGCCGAACTGGATCGCCTGTCCGACAGCCTGGGCCAGCCATCCTTCACGGCGGAAGACGCCCTGGCCAGTGTCGAGGACGAGCCGGACTTCGACTTCCTCAGCGGCACCGATGAAGTGGCGACCAAGCTCGACCTGGCCCAGGCCTACATCGACATGGGCGACCATGACGGCGCCCGGGATATCCTTGGTGAAGTCCTCAGCGAAGGCGATGCGACCCAGAAGAGCGAAGCGCAGGAGATGCTGACGCGCCTGGTGTGAGATCTTTGCAGTAACAAGCGCGGCAGCCATTGGGGCTGCCGTTTTTGTTTGGGCTGAATGCGAAGGTGTCCGGGCTGGCCTCATCGCGAGCAGGCTCGCTCCCACAGGGGATCTGCAGCGTTCACAGAACCTTGTGGGAGCGAGCCTGCTCGCGATAAGGCCGGCACATCCGCCGCAGGATCGACGGTTGCACTGGCATCCCACCCCACCCGCCTTATAATGCCCGCCTTTGCGTACCTCAGCAGGCTGTAATTCCTTGGCAAACATAGACAACCCGGCCGCCGAAATGGCGGCTGACGGCTTTTCCCGGATCGCCTTGGGCGTTGAATACAAAGGCTCGCGTTATCGCGGCTGGCAGCGCCAGGCTTCCGGTGTGGCGACCGTGCAGGAAACCCTTGAAAACGCGCTGTCCAAAGTCGCCGATACACCTGTGTCGCTGCACTGCGCTGGGCGCACCGATGCCGGCGTGCATGCCTGCGGCCAGGTGGTGCATTTCGACACCCAGGTCGAGCGTTCGATGAAGGCCTGGGTCATGGGCGCCAATATCAACTTGCCCCACGACGTCAGCGTCAGTTGGGCCAAGGTGATGCCGGCGCATTTCCATGCGCGTTTCAAAGCCATCGCCCGGCGTTATCGCTACGTGATCTACAACGACCAGATCCGCCCGGCGCACCTGAACGAAGAAATCACCTGGAACCACCGTCCGCTGGATGTCGAGCGCATGGCCGAAGCCGCGCAATACCTGGTCGGGGTTCACGATTTCAGCGCCTTTCGTGCCGGCCAGTGCCAGGCCAAGTCGCCGATCAAGGAACTGCATCACCTGCGCGTGACCCGTCACGGCAAGATGATCGTGCTCGACATCCGCGCCAGTGCCTTCCTGCACCACATGGTGCGCAACATCGCCGGCGTGCTGATGACCATTGGCGCCGGTGAACGGCCGGTGGAGTGGATCAAGGAAGTACTCGACAGCCGCATCCGCCGTTCCGGCGGCGTGACCGCGCATCCGTTCGGCTTGTACCTGGTGCAGGTTGAATATCGCGACGAGTTCGAATTGCCGCAGCGTTACATCGGGCCACATTTCCTCACCGGCTTCTCGGAACTCGACGGCTGACGCCCTCCGTTGCATTTGCTACCATCCGGGACTTTCACGGATTTACCTGGGGTTTTGACAACATGTCGGTCGTTCGCAGCAAGATTTGCGGGATCACCCGCGTCGAGGACGCGCTGGCGGCTGTCGAGGCCGGGGCCGATGCCATCGGGCTGGTGTTCTATGCCAAGAGCCCGCGGGCGGTGACCGTGCAGCAGGCGAGGGCGATCATCCAGGCCTTGCCGCCGTTCGTGACCCCGGTCGGCCTGTTCGTCAACGCCAGCCGTTGCGAGCTGGGCGAGATACTCGATGCGGTGCCGCTGGGCCTGTTGCAGTTCCATGGCGACGAGATGCCGGCCGATTGCGAAGGCTGGCACCGTCCCTACATCAAGGCGCTGCGGGTCAAGGCGGGGGATGACATCGCGGCCGCTTGCGAGACGTTTGCCAGCGCCAGTGGCATTTTGCTGGACACTTATGTAGAGGGCGTTCCAGGTGGTACCGGTGAAGCGTTCGACTGGTCGCTGGTGCCCCATGGCCTGAGCAAGCCGATCATCCTCGCCGGTGGCCTGACGGCTGACAACGTGGCCGAAGCGATTCGCCAGGTTCGTCCTTACGCGGTAGACGTCAGCGGTGGGGTGGAGCAGGGCAAGGGCATCAAGGACCCGGCGAAGATCCGGGCGTTCATGGCGGCTGTACGCAGCAGCCAGTCGCCAATGTGACGGCTGGCAGACTGCCGCCGTCCATACCTGCACTGTACACAGCAGGCAGGCGCCGCCTCCGGGCGGGCCGATAGCGTAGTGGCAACCGCGGTGCAGCGGTTGCAGGAATGGTTGAGGAAGGTTGGGCTGCACGCAGGTCATGTCTGGCACTGACCGTGGTGGCCTTTCGGCCCTCGCCGCACAATGAATTTAGCTCAAGGGCATACGCGGGGCCGCGAACCAGAGCGTTCGGGCCGCCGGTACTGGAGAAAGAAAGCATGAGCAACTGGTTGGTAGACAAACTGATCCCTTCGATCATGCGTTCCGAGGTGAAGAAAAGCTCGGTGCCTGAAGGTCTGTGGCACAAATGTCCATCCTGCGAAGCGGTGCTGTACCGCCCCGAGCTGGAAAAGACCTTGGACGTTTGCCCCAAGTGCAACCACCACATGCGCATCGGTGCGCGTGCCCGTATCGACATCTTCCTGGACGCCGAAGGCCGTGTTGAGCTGGGTGCCGACCTGGAGCCCGTGGATCGCCTGAAATTCCGCGACGGCAAGAAGTACAAGGACCGCCTGACCGCGGCCCAGAAGCAGACCGGTGAAAAAGACGCCCTGGTGTCCATGAGTGGCACCCTGTTGGGCATGCCGGTGGTGGTCTCGGCCTTCGAATTCTCCTTCATGGGCGGTTCCATGGGCGCCATCGTCGGCGAGCGCTTCGTTCGCGCCGCCAACTATGCCCTGGAAAACCGTTGCCCAATGATCTGCTTCGCCGCTTCCGGCGGTGCGCGGATGCAGGAGGCATTGATCTCGCTGATGCAGATGGCCAAGACTTCTGCCGTCCTGGCGCGTCTGCGTGAAGAAGGCCTTCCGTTCATTTCCGTGCTGACCGATCCGGTCTACGGTGGCGTTTCCGCCAGCCTGGCGATGCTGGGCGACGTGATCGTCGGCGAGCCGAAAGCCCTGATCGGCTTTGCCGGTCCACGCGTCATCGAGCAAACCGTGCGCGAAAAACTGCCGGAAGGTTTCCAGCGCAGTGAGTTCCTGCTGGAACACGGCGCCATCGACATGATCATTCATCGCCAGGAACTGCGTCCGCGCCTGGGTAACCTGTTGGCTCAACTGATGGGCCTGCCGACGCCGACATTCGTCGCCGCGCCAATCGAGCCGATGGTGGTTCCGCCGGTGCCTGCCGGGCTATGACCGAACGCACCCTGGGCGACTGGCTGGCCTATCTCGAGCAATTGCACCCATCGGCCATCGACATGGGGCTGGAGCGCTCGCAAGCGGTCATGTCCCGCATGGGGCTGGGCAAGCCGGCGCCCCGGGTCATCACCGTCACCGGCACCAACGGCAAGGGCTCGACCTGTGCCTTCGTGGCCTCGTTGCTGCGGGCCCAGGGGTTGAGCGTCGGTGTCTACAGCTCGCCGCACCTGCTGCGCTACAACGAGCGGGTGCAGGTCAACGGTGTCGAAGCTGCTGACGCCGAGCTGTGCGAAGCCTTCGCCGCGGTGGAAGCCGGGCGGGGCGAGATATCCCTCACGTATTTCGAAATGGGCACTTTGGCGGCTTTCTGGCTGTTTGCCCGTGCCGGTCTCGACGCCGTTGTGCTGGAAGTCGGCCTGGGCGGACGGCTGGACACGGTCAACCTGGTGGACGCGGACATCGCGTTGGTCACCAGTATCGGCGTGGACCATGCCGATTACCTGGGCGATACCCGCGAATCCGTGGCCTTCGAGAAGGCCGGTATCTTTCGCCAGGGCGCGCCTGCGCTCTGTGGTGATCTCAATCCTCCGCAACCGCTGCTGGACAAGGCCCGGGAACTGGCCTGTCCGTTCTTCCTGCGGGGGCGGGATTTCGATCTGGCAATGACCGAGCAGCATTGGCAATGGCGTGGCAGCGATCTGCACGGTAATCCGGTGGAGTTGCGCGACCTGCCGCTGCTGGACCTGCCGATGGAGAATGCCGCGCTGGCGCTCCAGGCCTACCTGCTGCTGGGGTTGCCGTGGGACGCCGGGAAAATCGTCGAAGCATTGCAGGCGACGCGCATCGTCGGTCGTCTTGATCGGCGCCAGTTCGAGTGGCAGGGCAAGCGCCTGAACCTGTTGCTGGATGTCGGTCACAACCCCCACGCGGCGCAGTACCTGGCTGAGCGCCTGGCGCGGCGGCCGGTGGCGGGGCGGCGGCTGGCGGTGTTCGGGTTGCTGTCCGACAAGGATCTGGATGGCGTGGTCGAGGCGTTGGATGCTAGTGTCCAGCACTGGGCGGTAACGCCCCTGGATTCGCCGCGATCACGTCCTGCGGCTGAATTGCAGGCCGCCTTGCAGGGTCGTGGCGCTTCGGTGGATGCTTACGCCAGTGTGGCCGCCGCGTTGGAAGGGCAGTGCGCCGTGGCAACGGCCGATGATGAAATCCTGTTGTTCGGATCATTTTTTTGTGTCGCCGAGGCCTTGCAATGGCTGGCCCGGCGCTCCACGGAGGAAGCTGCAGATGGCATTGCTGGATAAGGCATACAAGCAGCGCATGGTGGGGGCCTTGGTATTGGTGGCCCTGGCGGTGATTTTCCTGCCGATGCTGTTTTCCCGTCAGGACGAGCAGCGCCAGGTCATAGTCGATGCACCCGCCGCGCCCCAGGCGCCATCGGTTCCGCCTGTGCAGGTCGAGCCGGTGACGGTGCCCGAGCCGCAGGCATTGCCCCAGGAGCCCGTCCCGAGCGACGAGGAACTGGCTGAGCAACCGGCCGTGCCTTCCGCACCCATCCCCGCGGCACCGGCTGCATCGAGCAAGCCCGCCGTGGTTCCGGCTCCAGCTCCAGCTCCCGTTCCGGCGACCCCGGCGGTCAAGCCGGCGCCGACCCAACCGATCACCGCCGCGCCGAGCAAGCCGGACACCACTCAAAGTCGCGTGGACGCCAACGGCCTGTCGGTCAGCTGGTCCGTGCAACTGGCCAGCCTGACCAGTCGCGAAAGTGCCGAGAACCTGCAGAAATCCCTGCGCAGCCAGGGCTACAACGCCTACATCCGTTCCGCCGATGGCAAGAACCGGGTGTTTGTCGGTCCGCTGATCGAGCGTGCCGAAGCCGACCGTCTGCGGGACCTGCTCGGTCGGCAGCAGAATCTCAAGGGTTTTGTGGTGCGTTTCCAGCCGGAGCGCGGCTAAGCACCTGATTTGACTCACACTGACAATCGCAGCTTACCGACAGCCCTGGGCTCTGCTAAAATGCGCCGCCTTATCCGTCTGTAGGCTGCACCGTGCCATTTACCTGGGTTGACTGGGCGATCGTTGCGATCGTCGCCATCTCCGCATTGATCAGTCTGAGCCGAGGCTTCGTCAAGGAAGCCCTCTCGCTGCTGACCTGGATCATCGCGGGAGTCGTTGCCTGGATGTTTGGTGGCTCGCTGTCCCAGTACCTCGCCGGATACATCGAAACACCGTCGGCTCGCGTGATCGCGGGTTGTGCCATCTTGTTTGTCGCCACCTTGCTGGTCGGCGCAATGATCAACTATCTGATCGGCGAACTGATTCGCGTCACCGGGCTTTCCGGGACGGACCGGTTCCTGGGCATGGCCTTTGGCGCGGCGCGTGGCGCGTTGCTGGTGGTCGTGGCCGTCGGGCTCTTGAGCCTGGGGCCGGTACAACAGGATTCGTGGTGGCAGGAGTCCCGGCTCGTGCCACAATTTCTATTGGTTGCAGACTGGTCAAAAAACCTGATCCTGGGTTGGAGCAGTCAGTGGCTTGCCAGCGGTATCAGCGTACCCGCTGAAATACCGTTCAAGGAACACCTCTTGCCGACGGCCAAAACGCCGCAGTGAGTGTTGTTCAGTTCAGATCCATTAAGTAGGGGTTGCGTCGCATGTGTGGCATCGTCGGTATCGTCGGTAAGTCGAACGTCAATCAGGCGCTGTATGACGCGCTAACCGTGCTCCAGCACCGCGGCCAGGACGCTGCCGGTATCGTGACCAGCCATGACGGCCGGTTGTTCCTGCGCAAGGACAACGGCCTGGTGCGTGACGTGTTCCACCAGCGTCACATGCAGCGCCTGGTCGGCCACATGGGTATCGGCCATGTGCGTTATCCGACAGCGGGCAGTTCGACCTCGGCTGAAGCCCAGCCGTTCTACGTCAACTCGCCGTACGGCATCACCCTGGCGCACAACGGCAACTTGACCAACGTCGAGCAGTTGGCCAAGGAAATCTACGAATCGGACCTGCGCCACGTCAACACCAGTTCCGACTCGGAAGTGATGCTCAACGTGTTCGCCCACGAGCTGGCCCAGCGTGGCAAGCTGCAGCCGACCGAAGAAGACGTGTTCGCCGCCGTGACCGACGTGCATAACCGTTGCGTCGGTGGTTACTCGGTGGTGGCGATGGTCACCGGCTACGGCATCGTCGGTTTCCGCGACCCCCACGGCATTCGTCCTATCGTCTTCGGCCAGCGTCATACCGACGAAGGCGTCGAGTACATGATCGCCTCCGAAAGCGTGTCCCTGGACGTGCTGGGCTTCACCCTGATTCGCGACCTGGCCCCGGGCGAAGCGGTCTATATCACTGAAGACGGCAAGCTGTTCACCCGTCAGTGCGCGACCAACCCGAGCCTCACCCCGTGCATCTTCGAACACGTCTACCTGGCGCGTCCGGACTCGATCATCGACGGCATCTCGGTCTACAAGGCCCGCCTGCGCATGGGTGAGAAGCTGGCCGACAAGATCCTGCGCGAACGTCCGGACCACGACATCGACGTGGTCATCCCGATCCCGGACACCAGCCGCACCGCGGCCCTGGAGCTGGCGAACCACCTGGGCGTCAAGTTCCGCGAAGGCTTCGTGAAGAACCGCTACATCGGCCGGACCTTCATCATGCCGGGCCAGGCAGCACGGAAAAAATCCGTACGCCAGAAACTCAACGCCATCGAACTGGAATTCCGCGGCAAGAACGTGATGCTGGTGGACGACTCCATCGTGCGCGGCACCACGTGCAAGCAGATCATTCAGATGGCTCGCGAAGCCGGCGCCAAGAACGTGTACTTCTGCTCGGCGGCCCCGGCCGTGCGCTACCCGAACGTCTACGGCATCGACATGCCGAGTGCCCATGAGTTGATCGCTCATAACCGCACGACCCAGGAAGTGGCCGACCTGATCGGTGCCGACTGGCTGATCTACCAGGACCTGCCGGACTTGATCGAAGCCGTGGGCGGCGGCAAGATCAAGATCGAGCAGTTCGACTGCGCGGTGTTCGACGGCAAGTACGTCACCGGCGACGTCGACGAGGCCTACCTGAACAAGATCGAAAGCGCCCGCAACGACGCGTCCAAGGCCAAGACCCAGGCGGTCAGCGCGATCATCGATCTGTACAACAACTAAAGTGACAAACCGGCCCTGAGGGGCCGGTTTGCGTTTGACCGATTGCAGGAGTGACAGCATGAGTCAGGATTGGGATGCCGGTCGGCTGGACAGCGACCTTGAAGGAGTAGCGTTCGACACCCTGGCGGTTCGCGCCGGCCAGCACCGCACGCCGGAAGCCGAACACGGCGATCCGATGTTCTTCACCTCCAGCTACGTGTTCCGTACCGCCGCCGATGCGGCGGCGCGGTTCGCCGGTGAAGTGCCGGGTAACGTCTACTCGCGCTACACCAACCCCACCGTGCGCGCTTTCGAAGAGCGCATTGCCGCGTTGGAAGGTGCCGAGCAAGCGGTTGCCACCGCCACCGGCATGGCGGCGATCATGGCCGTGGTGATGAGCCTGTGCAGCGCCGGTGACCATGTCTTGGTATCGCGCAGTGTCTTCGGCTCGACCATCAGCCTGTTCGAAAAGTACTTCAAACGCTTCGGCGTGGAAGTCGATTATGTACCCCTGGCGGATCTGTCCGGGTGGGATGCGGCGATCAAGGCCAATACCAAGCTGCTATTTGTCGAATCGCCGTCCAACCCATTGGCCGAACTGGTGGACATTGCCGCGCTGGCGGAAATCGCCCATGCCAAGGGCGCCATGCTGGTGGTCGACAACTGTTTCTGCACCCCGGCGCTGCAACAACCGCTGAAGCTGGGCGCGGACGTGGTGGTGCATTCGGCAACCAAGTTCATCGACGGCCAGGGCCGTTGCATGGGTGGCGTGGTGGCCGGTCGTGGCGAGCAGATGAAAGAAGTGGTGGGCTTTTTGCGCACCGCCGGGCCGACCCTCAGCCCGTTCAACGCCTGGGTCTTCCTCAAGGGCCTGGAAACGTTGGGCCTGCGCATGAAGGCCCATTGCGCCAACGCCCAGGCGTTGGCCGAGTGGCTGGAACAGCAGGACGGCATCGAGAAGGTGCATTACGCCGGCCTCAAGAGCCATCCGCAACACGACCTGGCCCTGCGTCAGCAGCGCGGTTTCGGCGCGGTGGTGAGCTTCGAGGTCAAGGGGGGCAAGGAGGGCGCCTGGCGCTTCATCGACGCCACCCGGCTGGTCTCCATCACCGCCAACCTGGGCGACAGCAAGACCACCATCACCCACCCAAGCACCACCTCCCATGGTCGCTTGTCGCCGCAAGAGCGTGAAGCTGCGGGGATCCGCGACAGCCTGATCCGCGTCGCGGTCGGCCTGGAAGACGTGGCCGACCTGCAAGCCGACCTGGCGCGTGGGTTGGCGGCCTTGTGATCGAGCTGGCGACGCCGCCGAGCGGCACCCATGGCCGGGTTGCACTGGTGACGGGCGCCGCCCGGGGCATTGGCCTGGGCATCGCCGCCTGGCTGATCTGTGAAGGCTGGCAAGTGGTACTGACCGACCTGGATCGTGAACGCGGCTCCAAGGTGGCCAAGACGTTGGGTGATAACGCCTGGTTCATCGCCATGGACGTGGCGGACGAAGCGCAGGTCGCCACGGGCATTGCCGAGGTGCTGGGCCAGTTCGGCCGGCTCGACGCGCTGGTGTGCAACGCGGCGATTGCCGACCCACACAACATCACCCTCGAAAGCCTGGACCTGGCCTACTGGAATCGGGTCCTGGCGGTGAACCTTGGCGGACCGATGCTGCTGGCCAAGCACTGTGCGCCTTACCTGCGTGCCCACAACGGCGCCATCGTCAACCTGGCCTCGACCCGCGCCGCGCAGTCGGAACCCGACACCGAAGCCTATGCCGCGAGCAAAGGGGGCCTGTTGGCCCTGACCCACGCTTTGGCAATCAGCCTCGGGCCGGAGATCCGGGTCAATGCCGTCAGCCCTGGCTGGATCGACGCACGGGACCCGTCCCAGCGCCGTGCAGAGCCGTTGACCGACACCGATCATGCCCAGCATCCGGCGGGCCGGGTCGGCACGGTGGAGGACGTGGCGGCAATGGTGGCCTGGTTGCTGTCGCGCAATGCCGGTTTCGTCACGGGCCAGGAGTTCGTGGTGGACGGCGGCATGACCAAGAAAATGATCTATGAATGAAGCAGCTGCAAGTGGCGAGTTGCAAGCTGCAAGCGGTTTCGCGGTGTTGGCGTTTCTGCTTGCAGCTTGAAGCTTGTCGCTCGAAGCTGTTTTTGAAAAAAAACCAACCCTGCTATTGACTTAGCTTCGGCACCTGCGTAAATTTCGCGGCCTCAGCGAAGCAAAGGGTGATTAGCTCAGCCGGGAGAGCGTCTGCCTTACAAGCAGAATGTCGGCGGTTCGATCCCGTCATCACCCACCATGTTTCACGAGAGTTTTGCGAAAGCAAGACGGAAGCTGTCAAAAGCCTCCACCGACGCGCAGCGGTAGTTCAGTCGGTTAGAATACCGGCCTGTCACGCCGGGGGTCGCGGGTTCGAGTCCCGTCCGCTGCGCCATATTTTCCGAGTCAGGTCCGCCTGGTTCGAGATCAAGCCCGAGGGTTTTGATCAGACGAGTCAAATGGACGCAAGTCCACAGCGATACGCAGCGGTAGTTCAGTCGGTTAGAATACCGGCCTGTCACGCCGGGGGTCGCGGGTTCGAGTCCCGTCCGCTGCGCCATATCTGCTTCGAGGCCCACTGAACGCCTTGAAGCCAGGAAGAAAGCCAAAAGGCCTCTTCTGATCGATAGCAAAGACCCTGGTCGAAAGACCGGGGTTTTTTGTTTGTGCAATTCAAGACAAGCCTGCGACCATTCCAGTTTCTGAAAGAGTGGATTGTGGTTTGTGCGCATTCCGTCACAGGTGCATCAGGAGGAATATGAGCGCTCACGCTCACCTCCGCAGGGGGTGAAAGAACTCTGGCCGTAGCCGCTGGCGCGCGATTGCGCCGCGTGCGCGAGGTGACCTCGAATGGACAAAATCTCAACACCACAACGTTCGCCCTGGCATGAAGGCGAGTTGACCTTGCAGCGCGCAGTCGGTGCGGTCGACATGATGGTGGGTGTAGGCCAGCGGCAAATGGCCCGGGCGTGGATGCCGGACCAGCATCGTGAGTTCTATGCCCAACTGCCCTTCGTGGTGTTGGGGGCTGTGGACCGGCAAGGCGATGTGTGGGCCACGATTCGCACGGGGCAACCTGGCTTCATGCATTCCCCAACGCCGGAACGCCTGCACATCACCCTCCAGCCACAGCCCGACGACCCTGCCCAGGACGGCATGCAGCAAGGCGATGCCATTGGCATGCTCGGCATCGAGTTGCATACCCGTCGACGCAACCGCATGAACGGCAACGTGCTGCGTCAGCTGGATGACGGCATTGAAATCGCCGTGACCCAGGCCTACGGCAATTGCCCGCGCTACATCAATCTGCGCCAGTACGCCTTCGTCGACGAGACAGCGGGCGCCGTGCTCGAGTTGACCAGCGCAGACCCACAGGTACGGCGCATGGTCACCGCGGCCGACTCGTTCTATGTCGCGACCTACGTCGTGCGCGACGGCCAGAACCAGGTCGATGCCTCACATCGCGGCGGCAAACCCGGTTTTGTGCGAATGGAAGAAGACGGGACGCTGACCATTCCGGACTTCTCCGGGAATCTGTTCTTCAACACCCTGGGCAACATCCTGCTGAACCCCCGGGCTGGACTGGTGTTCGTTGACTTCCAGACCGGCGACCTGCTGCAGATGAGCGGCTCTGCCGAGGTGCTGCTGGACAGCCCCGAAATTGCTGCGTTCCAGGGCGCCGAGCGGCTATGGCGCTTCAAGCCGCAGCGTATTGTCTATCGTCAGGCCGCGATCCCGTTGCGCTGGACAGACACGGCCGAAGGCGCCTCACCTAACTCGATGATGACGGGCAGTTGGGAGCAAGCCACCGAGCGCTTGCAGGCCGAAGCCCTGCGCAGTCACTGGCGACCGATGCGGGTGGTGCGCATTGAGGACGAGAGCCGCAGCATCCGCTCGTTCTATCTGCAAGCCAATGACGGCGCCGGCTTACCCAGCTTCGAGCCGGGGCAGCACTTGCCCGTGCGGGTTCTGCTGGAAGGGCAGCAGGCACTCTCGATTCGTACCTACAGTGTTTCCAGTTCACCGTCCGATGAGTTCTTGCGCATCAGCGTCAAACGCGACGGCTCGGTGTCATCGCATCTGCATGATCGTATTCACGTCGGGGACTGGATCGAAGCCCGAGCGCCCCAAGGGGATTTCACCGTCCAGGCCGCCGAGCGACGCCCCCTGGTACTGCTGGGCGCGGGGGTTGGCATTACGCCGTTGCTGTCGATGTTGCGGGAAGTGGTTTATCAAGGGAAACGCATCAATCGCATGCGGCCGACGTGGCTGATACAAAGCAGCCGTGCAGTCGCCGACCTGGCTTTTCGTAATGAAGTCGACGAGCTGGTGGCCCGTGCGGGGGACAAGATCAAGGTCCTGCGGGTGGTCAGTCAGCCGCCCATCGACGGTTCAGCCGACAGCTATGACATGGCCGGCCGCATCGATGTCGAGCTGCTCAAGACCTTGCTCCCGCTGAATGACTACGACTACTACCTCTGCGGGCCGGGGAGCTTTACCCAGGCGCTGTATGATGGCCTGCGCAAATTACGCATTCCGGATGATCGCATCCTCGCGGAAACCTTCGGCCCGTCGACGCTGGTTCGTGACATTGAAGTCAGCGTGCCTGCGGCGGAACAGGTGCCCATGGCCGATGAAGCGGTGAAAGTCCTGTTCGCCACCTCGGGCAAGGAAGCGCGCTGGGAACCGGGGGCCGGGACGTTGCTTGAATTGGCGGAGGCACGAGGCCTGAGTCCGGAATTCAGTTGCCGCGGAGGTTCCTGCGGCACCTGTAAAACCCGACTGAGCAGTGGCCAGGTGCATTACCTGAACACGCCGGCGCAACGATTGGCGGAGGATGAAGTGTTGATCTGTTGCGCTGTGCCGGCCCAGGGGAGTGAGACTCTGGTGTTGGACGTCTGAGGCGTTTGAAGGCTGCCCTGGTTCAATCAGGCGCGTCCGGCTCGGGCTCCAGCAGGTTCGACAGGCGTGTCAGCCCCTGGGTCAGTTCCTCGAAGGACGGGCCCCCAAGACACAGGCGAATGCCGGTCATCGGTTCATCGCGATCCACCATCAGCGATTCCGGCGCCGTCACCCTGATGCCTGCCAGGGCAGCCGCCTTCGTGAAGCGATCAGCGGCGTCGCGAGGCATCGGTAGCCAGATGTGATAAGCGTCCGGGTGCGAGACGCATTCGGCCTCGCCGAGCAATTCGCTGGCGAGCCCCGTTCTGCGCCGCGCTTCATGCCGCAAGTCCTGCTGGATGGAGGCGATGACGCCGCTGGACAACCAGTCTTCCACCACGGCACAGGACAACGGCGACGGGCCCAGGGGAATATCCTGCAGGTGTTCCTGCGCCGCGACAAGCAACTCAGCGGGCAGCGTGAGCATGCCGATCCTCAATCCGGGGCCGAGGGATTTGGACAGGCCGTTGACGTGCAGCACCCTCTCGGGCGCCAGCGTCGCGAGGGCAGGCACTGACGCAGATCCCAGCGCATAGACCCCATCCTCGATGATCCAGACGCCCGCTTGTCGACAGACCTCGACAATAGCTTGCCGTCGCGCCGCATCCATCGTCGCCGTGGTCGGGTTGTGAAGCGTGGGGGTGAGATAGACCACTTTATTGCTGGCTGCTGCGAGATGACCGAGGGCCTGGGCGAGCGCCTCCGGCAGCATGCCTTGCGCGTCGATCTGGACCCCTTGCATCCGGTAGCCTTTGCGCCGGGCCAGGGCAATCGCGCCGGGGTACGTGAGGCGTTCCGTCAGGATCACTCCGTGGGGGCCGCAGGCGAGGTCGAAAGCCAGGGAAATGGCCTGGCGGGCATTGCCCGTCAGCACCAGGTGGGACGGTTCGACCACGATGCCGAGGGTTTCAAGCCAACGGGCCAATAGGCGCCGATGTTCCAGGTGTCCGGCGGGTGGTGAGTAGAGATTGAGATGGTCGGCGTCGATCTTGCGAGCGATGCCGGTCAAGGTCTGCGCCAGGAGGCGGCTCGTCAACATGGCCGGCGGCACATTGGACGAGAGATCGATCTGCCGCTGCCCGTGTGCCTGCAGGATGGCCACGAACGTTGCCCGCCCTTTGACGCTGCGCACCAGGCCCCGTCGTTCCAGGGCGGCATAGGCTTTCGTCACCGTGCCCAGCCCGATTCCCAGTTGCCACGCAAGCTCCCGATGGGCGGGCAGGCGGTCGCCACTGTTCAATCGTCCTTCAACGATATCGTCGGCCAGGGCGCACACCAGCCGTTCTGATGCGTTCGCTTCGATGTCCGCGAGGCGGGGTGTCCAGGGCGATTGAAGGCGCATTGCGGGTACCCAGTGAATGAATAGTGTCGCGTGACACTATTTCAATAGTCATGAAGTGTCACGCGCATTATGGTGCTTTCTAAATGACTTATTTAACTGCGATAGCGAACCAGGGAGCGCCTAATGTTTAGCCATGTCACCGTGGGGACGCAGGACCTTGAGCAGGCCGGCCATTTCTACGATGCCATCCTCGCGCCACTCGGTCTGAAGCGTCGTGCCGTCGTGCCGGATGGCGGGCCAGCGTCGCTCTGCTGGGTGACGGGCGTTGCGCCGTTGCCACGCTTTTATGTCTATACCCCTCGCAACGGCGACCCGTCGACCATTGGCAATGGCAGCATGGTCGCCTTCCTGGCGTCCTCGAAAGACGCCGTAGAGCAGGCCTACGCTGCGGGGCTTGCCAAGGGTGGGACGGACGAAGGAGAGCCAGGTCCGCGCCCTCACTACGGCGACGGTTATTTCGGCGCCTATCTGCGCGACCCTGATGGAAACAAGGTTCACATCGTTCACCGCGCGGACCTGCTGCCATGAATAAACCTACTCATGGATTTAGGGCTCCGTGCCTAGGGGCGTTCCCATGATCGACCACACGATCATGCTCGCCTTTGGCAGCTACATTCTTGCTGCCGCCAGCCCGGGCCCGAGCAATATGGCGATCATGGGCGTGGCGATGCGTGACGGGCGCTCCCACGCCTTGGTCCTGGCGTCCGGCGTCATGACAGGGTCGCTCTTCTGGGCGTTCCTGGCGGCAACGGGCATCTCCGCATTGTTGGCGGCTTATGCTCAGGCGCTCTTCGTCATCAAGGTGGCGGGCGGGGTCTATTTGCTCTACCTGGCGATGCGCGCGGGTAAGGCTGCCATGGCATCGACACACGAGGGCGCCGGTGCGGTTGACGGGCGGGAGGCGCGACGTTATCTGCCTCTGTACCGCCAGGGCGTGCTCATGCACATCGGCAACCCCAAGGCCGTTATGTCGTGGATGGCGATCATGTCGCTCGGGCTTCGTGAAGATGCGCCAGCCGGCACCTTGGCTGCGATCATCGGCGGCTGCGCCTTGCTCGGCGTCCTCATCTTCGGTGGCTATGCCATTGTCTTTTCAACGGCCAGGATGATCGCTGGCTACGCCCAGCTGCGACGCTGGATACAAGGGCTTTTTTCTGCGCTGTTTGCTGTTGCGGGATTGAAGCTGCTCGTGTCATCCAACTGACGATTCGCGTTCGAAACCAGCAGAAAAAATGAGGAGGAATGCCTTGGAGCCTGTGATTCAGATCGTTGATGTGTTTAGCGCGGGGCCGCTCTCCGGCAATCCGCTGGCGGTGGTCATGGGAGCCGATGCGCTGGAGACGGATGAAATGCAGCGTCTGGCGCGCTGGCTCAACTTGTCGGAAACGACCTTTTTGTTGGCGTCGGCGCATCCGGACGCAGACTACCGGGTCAGGATTTTCTCGCTGGACCGAGAGTTGCCGTTCGCCGGGCACCCGACATTGGGGAGTTGTCATGCCTGGCTTTCGACCGGCCGCACACCCAGGAGTGAAGCGCAGATTGTCCAGGAGTGTGGTGTAGGACTCGTTGCAGTTCGTCGTGACCAAGGCCGGCTTTGCTTTGCCGCTCCGTCGTTGATTCGCGCCGGCGCCCCGTCAAGGGAAGAGCTGAGCGAGGCGGTGCGGTTTCTGCGGATAGATCCGTGCGACGTCGTCGATGCGACCTGGGTCGACAATGGTCCTGGATGGTTGGGAATCCGATTGGCATCGGCCGAGCAAGTCCTCGCCCTGCAACCGGCACCAAACTAGCCGGGTAGAATCGACGTTGGCGTGGTCGGGCCGCACGCCAGTGGGGATGCGGCTTTCGAAGTGCGCGCCTTTTTCAATAATCACCTGGGCGCTATCGTCGAAGACCCGGTCACGGGCAGTTTGAATGCCTCATTGGCGCAGTGGTTGTTCAAGGCTGGTCAGGCTGAGCAAGCCTATGTCGCGGCCCAAGGCACTTGTCTCGGTCGCAAAGGGCGCATCCATGTGAGCCGCGATGAGGCCGGTCAGGTCTGGGTCGGTGGAGAAACGCGTACTCAGGTTGAGGGAAGGTTGCAGGGGCTTTTTTGAGCATCAGCCCCTGATGGAATAGCCCCATTCTCTCGCGGGGACTACTACAGGTTTCAAACCCCGAGCTTGTCCCGCAGCCCGTAATACCATGCGCCCAGCGCCGCGAATGGCGTGCGCAACAGCTGGCCGCCGGGGAACGGATAATGGGGCAGGTCGGCAAACGCATCGAAACGCTCGGCCTGGCCGCGCAACGCCTCGGCCAATACCTTGCCCGCCAGATGCGTATAAGTCACGCCATGACCGCTGCACCCCTGGGAATAGTAGACGTTGTCCCCCAGGCGTCCGACCTGCGGAAGACGCGACAAAGTCAGCAGGAAGTTTCCGGTCCAGGCGTAATCAATCTTCACATCCTTGAGCTGCGGGAACGCCTTGAGCATCTTCGGCCGGATGATCGCCTCGATGTTCGCCGGGTCCCTGGCGCCATACACCACGCCACCGCCGAAGATCAGGCGCTTGTCGCCGGTCAACCGGTAGTAGTCGAGCAGGTAGTTGCAATCCTCGACGCAATAATCCTGAGGCAACAGGCTGCGAGCCAATTCCTCTCCCAACGGCGCGGTCGTGATCACCTGCGTGCCGCAAGGCATGGACTTGGCCGCCAGCTCCGGCACCAGATTGCCCAGATAGGCATTACCGGCCACGATAATGAACTTGGCCCTGACCTTGCCCTGTGGCGTATGCACCACTGGGCTGGCACCGCGCTCGATGCGCACCGCCGGCGACTGTTCATAAATCACCCCACCCAGGGACTCCACCGCCGCGGCTTCACCCAGCGCCAGATTGAGCGGATGGATATGGCCGCCGCTCATGTCCAGCATGCCGCCGACATATTGATCGCACGCCACCACCTCACGGATACGACGCTGATCCAGCAGCTCCAACTGGGTATGGCCGAAGCGCTCCCACAAACGCTTCTGCGACTCCAGATGGCCCATCTGTTTAGCTGTAAGGGCCGCGAATACACCGCCGTCCTTCAGATCGCACTGAATCTGATACTTCGCCACCCGCTCGCGAATGATCCGCCCACCCTCGAACGCCATCTTGCCCAGCAACTGCGCCTGCTGCGGGCCGACACTGCGCTCGATCACATCGATGTCGCGGCTATAACTGTTGACGATCTGCCCGCCATTGCGACCCGAAGCGCCAAACCCCACCTTGGCGGCCTCGAGAATCGTGACCTTGAAACCGTTCTCCAGCAAAAACAGGGCAGAGGACAGACCGGTATAGCCTGCACCGATCACGCACACATCAGTCTCGATGTCATCCTGCAGGGCCGGGCGGGGCGGCACCGGATTGGCCGACGCGGCGTAATAGGACGCTGGATAAGGTGTGTTCGCCATTCTGCAACCTCTGTTTTATATTTTTTACGAGTGCGCAGATCCTACCCGAGATAAAAATCGGCCGCCAGCCACCCCCAAAGTCTCCGTCCCGTGGGGGAAATTAAATATTTTGCATATTCATAGGGTTAGGTGAAAAAAAGGTGTTGACACCCCTTCGGAATTCCGTAGAATGCCGCCTCACAGCAGGCACGTAGCTCAGTTGGTTAGAGCACCACCTTGACATGGTGGGGGTCGTTGGTTCGAGTCCAATCGCGCCTACCAAACAAAATCCGCTCTGCTGGGCGGTCTAGAGGGGCTCACCGAAAGGTGGGCCCTTTTTGCTTACAGAGAAACATTCACAATTTAGCCCCTCCTTTCACAGTTGCCTAGTGTGAACGGTTTAGGGGCTTTCTTGTTTTCACACTCAGAATTGTGAACGGCTCTCCTTAACCTATTGATACGTAAGGCTTGAGCCCTTTCTTGTCTAGGTGGTGGTACGTTCGCAAGCTCACTCCCTTGCCCGTTGTTCGTACCTCACACGGGCATGCTGTCTATCCGAGGATGAAGGCTGCCAGTGTGTATCTGCGGCGTCTGTGACGTGGACGAAAGCGGAGGCGAACACGATGGAGCGGGTGCTTGCACCGGCCAACCTCAAGCGTGGGTATCAACGTGTAGTCAGCAACAAGGGGCATCGGGTGGCGGCAATGGAAGCGACCCTCGACGAGGGCCCGCAACCTGATCCGGCTTGCCTCGATGAAGCGCGTGCTTGGAAGTCGACGGTCAATGGTCGTGGCCCGTGGTGGAACTCGGCAGCGCCACGTATGAATCAGGCACTGCCGAAGAAGTTGTGGGATGGCCTTGGGCTGGTCTCGATACTGGATACGATCAACGGTTTATCCGCATAGCCTGAACCGCCGTATACGGAACCGTACGTACGGTGGTAATGGAATGGACGCCCCCTATCCTGACGGCATCGATGTGCCAAAGTGAAAGTGTTAATAGCACTTAACGGAAGGGAGCGTCCCCATGAAGCTTACGACTGTTGGTATCGACTTGGCAAAAAACGTGTTTCAAGTGCACGGAGTCGACGAACAAGGCAAGCCAGTACTGAAAAAGCAGCTCAAACGTGACCAGCTTGCCCCTTTCTTTGCAGTATTGGCGCCGTGCTTGATCGGTATGGAGGCTTGCGGCAGTGCCCATCACTGGGCAAGAAAACTGCAAGCATTTGGACATACGGTCAAGTTGATGGCTCCACAATTTGTTAAGCCCTATGTGAAACGAACAAGAACGACGCAGCCGATGCAGAAGCCATCTGTGAAGCGATAGCTCGACCCAATATGCGTTTCGTGCCGATCAAGACGACAGAGCAACAAGCGGTCTTGGCCACGCATCGTGCGCGTCAGGGTTTTGTTAAGGCGCGTACAGCGCAAGCGAACTCGATTCGAGGTCTGCTCGGTGAGTTCGGCATTGTCATCGCGCAAGGGATCGGCCATATCGTCGAGCGTTTGCCGGGCATCCTGGAAGATGGCGAAAACGGTCTACCCAGTTCATTCCGGCAATTGATGCAGCGCCTGGGCGATCATCTGAAGGAGTTGGACCGGCAGGTGGGTCAACTTGAACGGGAAATTCAACAATGGCATCGAGGGAACGAAGCCAGTTGCAAGCTTGCAGAAATACCGGGTATTGGACCGATCACCGCAAGTGCTCTGGTGGCTTCGGTAGGTGATGCGAAGAGTTTTGCCAACGGTCGGCAGATGGCGGCATGGTTGGGATTAGTACCGCGACAGCATTCGAGCGGAGGCAAGTCCACGCTGTTAGGTATCAGCAAGCGGGGCGATAGCTATTTGCGCACATTGCTGGTTCACGGAGCACGAGCTGTGGTTCGTTACGCCGAAGGTAAAACCGACCCCTCAGCGGATTGGTTGAAGGGTTTGTTGGTGCGTCGCAACACGAATGTGGCAGTCATCGCACAGGCCAACAAAAATGCCCGGATTGCCTGGGCGCTGTTGGCCCATGACCGCAGATTCCGGTCTGGTTACACCCCTGCTGTCGCAGGAGCGTAACCAGACCGGTGGAGTCAGGCGATGATGGGTTAGAAGGAGTACTTCCAAGGTTGCCCAGGCAATCATGACGTGATGGCAAGACAGGTCGGACCGGGATCGGGTAACTCTGCCCTCTCACAGGCGCTTCGAGCGCGTGGTGGTGATAAGAGCCCGATCAGCGAATTCCATCAGGGACAGAGGCAGAGCCTCACATAAAGTCCGGATGTATGGCTGCAATCTCAACCCCGTCTGTGTTGTCGCGAATTGAAAGCTCGGCAAACTGGGGGCGTCCATGTATGTGAGAGGACCTTGGAAAGATCGGCCCGCCGCCGAAAAAATCGCATTGATCGTCGGCTGGTTGATCATCGCAAGCCTCATGGCATACGCATTCCTGCCGAACAAACCCGAACCGAGTGCTCCCTCACCAGGCATCGAAACTGAAGCACTGCCCCCCACAGCCCGACACAACCGCGCCAGTGCACAGGCCTTGAGCAGTGCAACCAGGTACCTATCGCAGCTGGATAGCGCGATGACTGAAGGGATGCACCTACTCAAGGCCAACCAGCTCCCTGAACTGGCCGCTCACAGCCAAATATTCAAATCATTGCTTAAAGAGGGCTACGCGCAATTCGGTCGCTCCGTGTTTCAACCCTTAGGCAAGTGCACCTCGGCGGCCGTCTTTGCCAACAGCTGGTGGCAGGCCCAAGTGGCAGCCGCTCGCCAAGGCGGTACTGAGCCGATTCCCGGCTCGATCCAAAGCCACTTGGATGAGTACACACTCAACCGAGCTGACTGCCTGCAAAGCGCGAATCCCCCGGTCGAAACCGCTACGTCAACCATCGACAAAACACGGCGGATTGGTCAGCGCACTTATCAGCCATGACAGGCTGAGAGCAACGCGTCGATGCAGGTGACGACGGGCAGAAATCGGCCGATTGTGTTGAAAAAGTCGGCCATGGTTTGCGCGTCAGAAAAGTACGCGTCCGAGATTGAAATCTTTACTTTTGGCAGAGGCTTTCTGACTCGGATTTCACGTAGCAGCGTGCAAAAAAGGCGTTTTCACCGGTCAATGGCTATGCAGTTTGGGCAGACCGACTTTTTCAACAGAATCGGCCAATTGCAGTCGTTCGCGAGCGACAGTCTCCGACCCAAAGCTGCCATCGACGACTCAGCTTATGGCATGTGTAGAATAGCGATTTCCCCCATTTTCAAAGGAATGACCCAGTGATCACTTGCCACGTCAGGTATGTAATCGATCCCTATCAGATCCCGGCTTTCGAAAGCTATTCTCGCCATTGGATTCGTGTGGTGAACCGTATGGGAGGGAGCCACCACGGCTACTTTCTACCAGCCGAAGGCGCCAATAACATCGCTTACTGTCTATTCAGCTTTTCCAGCCTGGCAGATTATGAGCAGTACCGTAGGGAGGCCGGAGTAGATCCTGAGTGCGTTCAATTGGTGAAGCAGGCTACCGAGCAAAAATTCATCCTGAGCTACGAGCGCAGTTTCCTTCGTCCCGTTCTTGATTGAAATGACTGTTTCGGCCATGCTCGGGCAGGCGAAGGAGGCTGCTTTTGGCCGATCCACGCCTGCGTCCACCCCAATAACGAAAAACTCTCAATTTGTAAGGGCTCGCATTATTTCGCTAACCACCGGCCTTGTGTATTTCTCACTGGGGTCAGTCTCAGGCGGGTCGCTACTACGGATCCACTCACCTTGATCGAACGCTTGGTAAAGCGAGAAAGCAGGCTGAGGCATTTCGTTGGTCATACCCACCTCAACCACGGCATTTACGATCCCGTTCATGACGTCGTCGCAAAAATCATAGATCAAAGATCCCTGTAGATAGCCTTCCGCAACCGCAACGGACAGCTCGTTCAGCACATCTTGCGCCGTAACATCAAATTTCTCACAAGTGGCGGTAAGATCACTCAGGGTTAAACCGTCTGCGCCAGCTTTCATCGAAAGCTTCTCGAGCTCACTCTTCGGTAACACCCTGATCATGAGCTTCTTCCGGTTAGGTACGAAGGTACGCTTGCATCACTCATAAGCTCTCTATCCAACAGGGTGGCCGCACAGCCGCCACATGTTCAATGCCATGCTGCAATACGGCTTCATTGACGGTCAACTTCAAATCCAGGCAATGCCCGCTTCGGGTTAGCAGCCGTTATTCCTTGCACCAGCCAAACGGGCTGAGTACGTTCTGAAAGCGCTTATAGCCACGGAGGTGCATATGGAAAGCCATGCAGCATTGGAAATAGAGCAAGCGGCTTACGATGAGTTTCTGATCCAATGGAATCAAGACGCCTTCCAACAACAGAGGCTCGGTCAAGCTTTCTACAATTTTTTCAACCTTCATAAGCTAGCGGATCAGACATTGCTGACTGGCCTCTATGAGGCTGACGGTCAAAAAGCTACAGCCCTGATTTCCCGAATTTTCAACATT
Source organism: Pseudomonas sp. B21-056 (assembly GCF_026016325.1). NCBI lineage: Bacteria > Pseudomonadati > Pseudomonadota > Gammaproteobacteria > Pseudomonadales > Pseudomonadaceae > Pseudomonas > Pseudomonas sp. B21-056. Next base: position 4,380,337 of record NZ_CP087203.1, on the reverse strand, counting down.
AGGTAGTAGCCGGCTACCGGCCAAGAACAGTCGATAGGATTGTGGGAGACGTTGCAGCAATCGAGCAAGAGCCTTGGTTGCCTGGTTACCTCTAAGAGCGCGTGCCCAACAGGCGCTGCCCGCCGACGCGTGAAGGCCCTTTACCGTCTCCTTAACCGCGAAAGCTGCCTGCGGATGGAATAATGGCAAATAGATGGCTATGCTTGCTTGGATCCCGGATCGACTGGACAGATTTGGCATTCCGTTTGCGAAAATTCGGGCGCCCCGCCGTGGCGATGAGGAGGATCCCGACGTCAATAATCGCCACGTCGAGTTCAAGTGGAAGGTGCGAAATTGCACCTCTTCAACCCTAATCAAGATCAACCGATGCAAAACACTTTGAAAACTTTGGCTTGCTTACCGATGCTTTGGGTCACATTAGCCAGCGCAACTTCACCCTGCACAGGTGATGGGTGCGTTGACGAAGCATCGGCTTCCTTTATTGCCCCATACGATTTTTTCGAGGCCAAGTGCTCTTCAGTGAATCCTGGTATGCGAGAGCGATACTCTGCGGTGGCCGCCACCTTCCTACAGGATGCGGATGCAGATTTCCTCAAAAAATTGCGGGCTTCTGAACCCTACGCTCGTGTGTTCGCCCAGATAGAATCGAAGGCAAACTCCTTAAGCTCAGATGAGCTTGGCAACGCTTGTGAGGAGTTCTCTAAAGAAAACTAAAGCCCAGCAAAAAAGAGCAAAAAACGAATCTAACTAGAACAATGAGCATCGATATGTCGAAACAGCTATTCACGTTCCTTCTTATGGCAACCCTGTCTACTTCTACTCTGGCTCTCCAAGAGTCCCCGCAGCAGACCCTCAAGTACGATGGCAATGAGCTACTTAGCGCCTGCCACGAGTGGAGCAATTCGGATGCATCTCGAAGAGACCCGTTCAGGGCTGGCTACTGCGTTGGTACCATACTTAGCACGAAGAGCACGATATCCGGTTTGCAACAGGCTCAATTGATGAAGCCATTCTTGTGCGTTCCCAAGGGGATTATTAACAGCGAGTTGATTAAGTTGGTAATGCTGCGCCTGGAAGACGATGACGAGTTGCGCCAGCTGAACCAAAACGTGGCTGTTGCCACTGCGCTATCGGATGCCTATCCTTGCCGATAGGATAGCGCCCCTTGGGGGCGTCGCAGTGTATTCCTTCCTCCTCTTCTCAATAGCAGCGTTTGAGCGGGGATGCCCCAAAAAAGGCATAAAAGGGAGGTGGCAGGAAAGGGATTTATTTGCTGTAAGTAAATTTTTCTCTTTTTCTGTTCGTTCCCTTTTCTGTTTCTATCGCGGACTATTAGCTTCACACATTAAATTATTTTAATCCGTCTAGCTCTTTTACTGCAGACCACATCACCGGCCAATCTTTATAGATTTCCGTGTATTGCGTGCCGAAACACATTAAGTTAATTCAATATTTTTGACTGCAATACTATGCGAGTAAAAAGTTTCGTCACCCTCATAAAGAAACTTAATGGATAATTTGTTTTCGAGATAGTCACGCCTTGATATCAGCTCATCACGACATGACTTTCTATCATGGTACTCTGCTATCGCGTTAATCGAAAACACCAGCTTGCTTTTAGGCGTCACACCGATTTTTAGGGTGCTGAAAGGCAGCTCATTATGCTTGAAGTCAATATAATATGAACCAACGCCATTTTTATCTCCCATAAAATGGGGTTTATATGTAGCGCTGCCCGCCAATTGAAATTCCTTACCTAGCTCGATGCCGAGAAATGGCTTAACCACATCCCAATTTGTAGTATCAACCAGCGTTGTGCAAGAAGCACACAGCCCAGCAAGCACCAAAGGTACCCCGCTCAATAAACGCATAGCTTCGATTGCCCCGAATGTCTAATTATAAGTTAGCTATAAGCAAGCGATATAAGTGGCGTAATTTTTCCGCCATTCCGTATGACGCCCCCCGTCCCAGCCTTACATTTTAAGGCAACTGCGTCGAACATGGGAGGTATGACATTGCCAAAAGGGAAGGAAGAACTGTTGAGTTATCGCAGCCTACCTGATAGTCGTAACCCACCGATCTTTTGCAATAGAGCTTTTTCGCTACTCTTTCGATGGACGTGTTAGACCTCAGGGGGCACACAACGCTTTCAGTCTTCGTATCAGCTAGCCAAAGGCCAACCGACCCGCGCCGCACGAAGAAGGCTGGCCTTAACAACCAAGCGGTGAAACGGGGCAATCATCAAAATGTAGGCCCGGCCTAAACGCTTGCGACACTGCACCACGGTTGAAAAAACCAGTTGGCGACTGCCTTCCTGTTCTGCCTCCTCAGCACATAGGATCGATATCCGGAAGTCGAGGTGCTTGTCGTCTTCTCCCAGCACGATTTCAGTCTGGTTCGTGCTGTAGACCTTGAAGATTCCAACCCGATTGGCAAGCGTTGCCAACTGTTTGGCTGTCTTGAGACTAAAACAGGCAACGATGTCTCGGACTTTCATGAGCCAGCCGATCCGCTCACTTTTCCTTGGCGAATACTGAGCCCGATCAAGGCATCATAGAGCGCTTGCTGCCCAGCTGGCAGAACAGGGAGCAATGTCGCACGGCGCTTGGCAACACCGAACCAGGACTCCACCAACCATCCCACCAGATAGAGTGCCGAAAGGCATCCGCCAGCGGTGGCAACGTTCCCCTGGCATACAAGAGGCTGGTCCATGGGCTCAAGTCCCAGGGCTTGCAAGCTCGATCGTGCATCCGGGTGTGTCGTCGCTTGGCCGCTGAGCAGCCCAAGCCGTTCGAGAATGAAAGCGCCGGCGCATATGGAGCCGATTCGCTGGCGTCTGGCGTCAAGTTCAAACGACGGCAGGAAATCTGGGGCGGCAAGTGCCGTGGGTATACCTTCCTTGCCGCTGGCGAACAATATCGCGTCGGCACTATTGGCCTCCGAAAGCGGACCGTGCACCGAAACAGGCAGGCCATGTGCCGATCGCACGATAGGGCTAGCACCCAATATTCGGACGTGCCAGTCCTCAGTGTTGCGGCCTAAGATGTCCCACATCAGGAACAGGTCGATATCCGTGAATTGGTCGAAAGCAACCAGAACGATTTTCTTCAAGGCGAACTCCATGACAAGTGCTGGTGTTCGCAACGTATCAATCGGGTGTGCACCCTACACAGTCTGTATGGTGCTAAACAGGGAGCGAAATAACGGGTGAAAAAACTAACGCGTAACCATTGGATCGCGGCTGGTTTTGAGGCCCTCGACCAAATAGGGCACCTGGGCGTTTCGGCCGAGAGTCTATCGCGCCGATTGAATGTGACCCGTGGATCGTTCTATCACCATTTCCGCAATCGCGAAGACTTTGTCCGCACCTTGCTGGCCGCTTGGGAAGAAGACTACACAGAGCGCATGCTTGCTCATGCGGCGCAGGGTCGGAGCGCGGGCGAAACCTTGAAACGCTACTTGAGTATCGCCGCTGAGAAACAACCTGGACGGGAAGTTTCCATTCGAGCCTGGTCGCTGCACGATCCGTTGGTAGGCGAGTTTCAGCAGCGTGTCGACACAAGACGACTGGACTTCGCGATACGGACCTGCCGCCGCTTGCTCCATAGGCCGGGCGAAGCAGAAGTGATTGGTCAAGTGGCCCATTTGTGCCTGATTGGCGGTCAACAGGCAGGGCTACGGCGTGATGCCGCTCGCTTCAATCGTTTCATGCATCGAGCCTTTTCACTTTTCGAAGGGGCTCTTCCACCGTGGCGGGCTAAGTCATGAGCTAATACCTTCCCGGCGTGAAATGAGTCCCTACACAGGTGCTATGGGCAGGCAACAGACTTTCGATACTGGTGCTTGGACCATAGGAGACGACCAATTTCCACTCAGCTTCAGAAAACAGAGCAGGCCACGAGTAAGACAGACCGATTACGGGATGAACCCAGAATCGCGGATTGCCCCCGATCTCTCATGATGCTCCCGGCTCGTAGTGGCGAAGTAATGATGCTAGATTCTGCGCGTTCGATGTGCGCGCTCATCCGGCCCAGCGGGAATACCTGACCGTCTCTCAACCTATCTTGTGGATATGGAAATCAATGAATAACTTCAAGCTTTCGATTGCGCTGTCCTGCTCTGTTGCCATCGTGATGTTGAGTGGGTGTGCTGCCTCCGTGAAAAGCGGCGGAACTGAAGCGCTGGTCATCCAGGAGTCAGCCAAGCAGAACCTGATCGTCAACTTCCAGGGAAACAGCAAGGTTGAACAAAACGAGGACTGGTCTCGCTTGAAGCAAGAATGGAATGACGCTCTGCAAGTGGAAGCGACTCGCGCGGGCTACCACCTTGTCGAAGCCCAGCCGACAAGTCTCGACGGTAAAGACGGAGTCGGCATCAAGATCAACGTGACCAATTTCCGTTACCTGACCCCAGGTGCACGCTACGGAGCCGGTGTCATGGTAGGAAATGCGTGGGTCAACTCCCGCGCAGATTATTCGGACTTGAAATCAGGCCGTCTGATTGGCACCCGGACCTATGACACGTCGTCCTCCGCTTGGGAAGGCGTCATGTCGGCCATGACCCAAAAGCAGGTTCAGGCTATTTCTCAGCAAATCATAAGTGACATCAAGAACGCGAAAGCCAAGTAAGACGATCCTGGCTTTAGGGAAACGGACAGAAAGGAAATAAGCTTTGCTGAGGTGCAAGGACGGCAATGCTCGATCCTGGATCATGTGTTCTGATGGGCGAGCCGCACTGAAGCCGATCAGGCACGCCCTGAGGAAGGGGTGATCGATGACAAAGAAAAATCAGGAAAGCAAAGCAGTGACTGCTGCTGACATCGAGCGCTCTATCCAGGCACTGAACAAAATGGCTGAACGCCTCTGGGGCGATGGCCGGGAAGTTGAGGCGAAAGCGCTGCTCGATGCCTTGGATGCGTTAAACAGAGCGCTCGACCGGATCAGGATTGGAGAGAGCCGTAGGGTTCTTCATTGAAGGCAAGAGCAGGCCGGTAACGCGGGGTGGGACCGGGGGAACTGGTTATCCAACCCATGCTCTCTATAGTCACCCGGTAATGTCCAGAGTGCTTGTCATGTCTGCCCCCTCTGATCAAAAAAACGCTGTCGTTTTACGCGGAGCATCAACCTGCGATCTGGAAGATCTGGTAGCCATTCGGATTGAGGCCATGCGCGAAAGCCTGGAGAGGCTTGGGCGATTTGATCCTGATCGTGCGCGCGAACGGTTTCTTAATGGTTTCGACGTCAGCAGTACACGCCGCATAGAGGTATCAGGTGATCTGGTCGGTTTTGTCGTTATCAAAGACCTTCAGGACGAGCTGCTGCTTGACCATCTGTATGTAATACCGAGCGCTCAAGGAGCAGGGATAGGCACTGAAGTTCTCACTCGGATTTTCCGAGAAGCAGATGAGATCGGACGTTCTATCAGGGTTGGCGCTCTCAAGGAAAGCGCCTCGAATCGGTTTTACGTTCGCCATGGTTTCGTATTCGTAGAGAGCAGCGAATTTGATAATTATTATGTCCGCGCCAGCAGTAAAACCGTTAGCTTGGGCCACTAGGCGAGTCCCAATACAGTGATCGGTTGGGTGGGTATGGGTATCGTGGTCAGCGGCGTGTGTGTAGCCATTGGTCTGCCACATCACCCATCGTCGATGGCTCGCCGCTCTTGATCCAGGCCATAAAGGCGCGATCAAACTTGAATGCGCCGCCGCATTCGTCGATGAGGAACTGGCGTACCTTCTGGGTACTCCGGTAGTTCTGGTCGATAAGCGTGGAGCGGGTGATAGGTCCTGAGTGCCAATCGAATGCCATGATCATTCCTTTGATTGATGCCGGTCCTTCCCGGTGCGGCATTGAAAATAGCATTCCCGCGCCACGTTATCGAACAAAGCCTGGCAGGGTCACGTTGACCTTCTCGGTTTTGCCCAGGTAAGGCGTGATGTCCATTTCCAGCGTGTTTGGATGCTTGAACATGTGATGGCTCCCGGTTACTCGACCCGAACCCGCATTGCACGAGAACCACGTAAAAAGGTGACAAACGTTGAGCCATCCGTTGTCGATAGCCCGGCCTCATAAAACCTAAGAGGTGAATCCATGCATCTATGCGTCATACGGCACGGTGAAACCTGCGCGAACGCCGAACAACGTTACCTCGGATCGCTCGATCCAGCACTTAACGAACGGGGCAGGGCACAAGCTCTCGCGCTCCTAGGACATCTGCCTGAAAACCTGGACGCAATCGTCGTTTCTCCACGTCTCAGGACCCAGGAAACTGCCGATATCATCAACCGCTCCCTGAATCTCTCCAGCGAAATAATGGATGCCTTCCGAGGGCGCGACGTTGGCGTTTTTGAGGGCCTGACTCCGGAGGACGCAAGCGAACGTTATCCGGAATTGTGGTCACAGAACATCACGCGTCGCTGGGCTGCTGGCCCGACGGGTGGGGAGTCGGTCTCTGATGTGGTGACGCGAGTGAGAAGGGGTTTGCTTGAGCTTGGAGATCGATACCGGTCAAAGACTATCCTGCTGGTTACCCACGGCTTCATTGCCAAGACGATATTTGCGCTGGCAAGGACAGACTTTTCAGACTTCTACGATTGGCAGCTCCCCTGTGGAGACATGCTCATGTTGGAGAACGTTGATGTAGAAGAGCGCGACGCTTTTGGTCAGAAGCGTCCTGAGGGTTGGAGTTGTTCAGATTTGGTCTTGGATAGATGAAACAGGCACGAGCACCCGATGCTCAGCCTATAGTCTGCGTCAGCAGCCACTCACTAAAAAACCGCACAGCCGCTTCCCGCTCCCGCCCCGGCACGCACACCACGCTATACCGTGCCCCCGGCAGACGCACCTCAGGGCGATAGCCAACCAATTGCCCTCGCGCAACCGCGTCAGCAACCAGCACATTACTGGCAAGCACCAGCCCATGCCCGGCGATTGCTGCCTGCAACGCGTGTTGCTCCTCGTCATAACGCCGCAAGCGCGCGTCATCCAACCAGCCGAGGGTACCGGCCTTGGCGCACCAGGCAGGCCAGTCGACCGCGAGGTTCGAGCTGCTCAACCACGGCACGTCGATCAGTTCGACGGGCGAGTTCGCAGCGGGCGGTTGCCAGTCGGGGCGGCAATAGACGCCAAAGTACTCATCCAATAAAGGCTGCTCGAATAGCTGTGGATCAGTCATGAACAGGGCGCGGATCGCCAGGTCGATGCTTGCGTCACGCCGCAGGTCCACCACCTCGTTGCTGCTGTGCAGGCTGACGTCGATCTCCGGGTGCAGGCGATGAAAGTCCCCAAGCCGGGGTATCAGCCACAAGCTGGCAAACGCCGGCGTGGTGCTCACCACCAGGGACTGGGCAGCACGAGGCGGCGACAGCAGTTGCAAGCCGTGTTGGATATCGAGCAGAGCCCGGTGGATGTGCGGGTGAAGGCGCTCGCCATCGGCGCTCAGGCGTACATTCTGGCTGGAGCGTTTGAACAGTTGCACTCCGAGGAAGGCTTCGAGGCTTTTGACTTGATGGGAGATCGCCGCCGGGCTGACATTCAGTTCCTGGGCCGCTGCCTTGAAGCTGCTCAGCCGTGCGGCAGACTCGAAGCCGCGCAGGGCGGTGAGGGGCAGTTTGGCGAACATGGGAGGGTGGGTTACTCAGGTTGAGCGTGGCTCAATTTAGCTCAATTGTGCGTGGGCGCTCAACTCGCCAGGCTGTGGTCTCCTCACCCCAATCGAGAGAGCCACGATGCAAGGCGCTCCCCGCAAGATTCTCCAGGCGATCCTCTATGAGGTTGGCGGCGTGCTGTTCGTGGCGCCGGCCCTGGCGCTTACTTACGAACAAGGTCTGGCCTATTCGACCCAACTGTCGTTGGTGATTTCCGCCGTCGCGCTGGGCTGGAACATGCTTTTCAACGGCTTGTTCGAATGGTGGGAGCGCCGCCAGTACCATCGTCATCGCAGTTGGCGACGACGCTTGTTGCATTCCTTGGGATTCGAGGGGGGATTGACGCTGATCCTGACTCCGGTGATTGGGGCGTGGCTAAGCATCAGTCTGTGGCTGGCATTGATCACCAACCTGGGGCTGTTTGTGTTTTTCTTTTTCTATTCACTGGTTTTTCAATGGGTGTTCGATCGCGTGTTCGATGTACCGCTTTCGGCGCAGCCTGATCAGGATGCTGCCTCCAGTGCCAATACTCCCTGAGCCTGAATGGACCCCGGGCCGACGGTCATACCACCTCGGACTCACCGGTGATGAGCGCTGAAGACAGTGTGGCTCACCACAACGCGACGCTGGATGGGCCGTTCTGCCAACTGGTTCCGGCAGAGGAGCAGGACTTCCGGTAACTTGGGCTTGTTGCCCAACGCCCGCGATATTTTTGGAGTGCTCCATATGAAGTCTTTTCTTGGCGCGATCACCGTCATGCTCCTGACGGGATGTTCGACGCTTGCCGAAACCTTTGACGATCACCCGCGTTGTGGTGCTCATCCCTATTGCGGATCTTCCACGGATATCGAGGTGTTCAAGGGGGCGACGGAGGAAAACGCTGGCGTGCTCCGTGTGTTGTTACCGGTGGCGCTCATTGACCTGCCGTTCAGCCTGGTTGCCGATACATTGTTCCTGCCGTATACCGCGTTCAATACCGAACCTGCGCATAAGTAGCCGGAGGAAGCGTGGCTGTGAGAAACAGGTTTATAACGGGTGCGTTTTTTCTGCTGATGGCCATGATTGTTCAACCGGCCTACAGCAGTGGGGGAGATGAGACTGAAGAGAGCGCATCGTTGCTCTGCAAGCTGCTGGATGGCATGGATGCCTTGACCCAGGCTTCCGAGTTCTCGGTAGAGCATCGTACGGTCAATATCGTCATAGACGGTTCTTCAGAAGACGCCCGCAACCTTTGTCCGGAAATCAGCGCGATGGTTGAGGAGCAGGCGTTGGTCTTTAGCGAAGGCTGGGTGGTCGAGATCGTATCTTCCAAACCGGACTATCAAGTCATCGGCACTTGCCCGCTGTTGTGAAAGTCTTTCCGCCGGCACTTTGTCACTCGAGCGCCGTCAGGTACTCAGCGGCCTTGCGATACTTTTCAACCCGCTCCAGATCGTTCTGGCTCGGCCTGTCTAGCCGTGATAAATCACTGTTTTCCGCGAGGTCGGCGAGTTTCACCCGACGCGCCAAGGGGTCAAGGCCAGCCCGTTCGATGAACGCCTGATAGGTCTCGCCTTCGCGCTTGGTGAGGGATTCGATGGCGGTCAGAATAGCCTCGCTGAAACCCTCGTTGCGCAGGTCTGCGAGTGTCACGTGGGTGTCTTCGACCACGTCATGCAGCACCGCCACGATACGTTCGTCGTGATGCACCAGACGCAACATGACCTTCAGCGGGTGCAGGATGTAAGGCGAGCCACCCTTATCGGTTTGCCCTTCATGGGCCCGGGCGGAAATCGCTATGGCTTTCTCAAGCGTACTCATGCCACCTCACTCGTTCTCCAGGGATGCTCGACGCGGGGACTGATCGACCGTGCGGCAATCTTAGCGTCAGACAAGCGTCTTCGATATGAACGCGTTCACTGAAGCATGAGGTTATCGAATAGGGCCTGTTCGAATTATGTGCTTTTCGGAAGTCGCCTTCGGCTCGCATACTGATTCCTTCTAAGCCGATCCTTGAACGAGGCGCTGTCTTGTCAAACGTTGAACCCCCTCTGCACGAGTTGAAGCGCGAGTACATCTACGACGGCTTCCGGCTGTTGATGCCGATCTCTCTGTTCGTCGTCGTGTTCGGGGTCGCGTTCGGCCTGGCTGCAGCGCAAACGGGCTTGAGTGATACGTCGGCGGTACTCATGAGTACGCTGGTATTTGCCGGCGCTTCACAATTTGCCGCGCTGGATCTGTGGGGCGAACAGGTGCCCGTGGTGCCGTTGATCATCACCGTGTTCGCCATCAACGCCCGCCACCTGTTGATGGGCGCGACGCTCTACCCGTGGCTGCGGGAGCTGCCGGTGGCCAAGCGCTACGGCGTGATGCTGGTGGTTTCGGACGCCAACTGGGCCATGGCGATGCAGGCGTTCAACCGCGGTAAACCGGGGTTCGGGTTGTTGTTCGGGGGCGGCATTGCGCTGTGGGCCGCCTGGATCCTGGGCAGTTGGCTGGGCCTGCATTTCGGCAGCGCCATCCAGAATCCCGTCAGTTTCGGGCTCGACATGGTGATGGGGTGTTTCCTGCTGGCGATGGTGGTTGGCGGCAAGAAGAACTTGCGCATGTTCATCATCTGGACCGTCGCGGCCTGCTCTTCGCTGATGGCTTACTGGTACTTACCGGCCAACAGTCATGTCGTCGTGGGGGCTTTGGCGGGCGGGCTGCTGGGCGCGTTGTGGATGGAGGAAAAACAATGAATATCGCGACGGCGGGGTATGGCACGCTGGTGATCATCCTGATCATGGCGCTGGTGACATTGGCGACCCGCTGGGGCGGGGTCTTCGTGATGTCGTTCGTACCGATCAGCTATCGGGTGCAGCAATTCATCACCGCCATGTCAGGCTCGGTATTGGTGGCGCTCCTGGCACCGATGGCGGTCAAGGGGGATGACGGCGCACGCCTGGCGTTGCTCACCACGGCAGTTGTCATGCTGGTCCTGAAGAAACCGTTGCCGGCGATTGCGGCCGGCATACTGGCAGCTGCTGTGGTGAGGCACCTCTGATGTCTATGATTTTATGAGGGGAAAGCCCCTGATCGTGAGCTCTTCATGATTTCCCGAGGGAATAACTGCTTTTTCTCCATGCCTTACCCTTTCAGTCGCAATACGAAAGGGAATACCCGGCGGTTCTCAGCAAACCGACCGACTACGACGATGGCATGGTCCTGCTGTACCGTCAGTGCTGACAGAAACATTTCGTCCTTCATGGGATACTCGTTCCAGCCATGGTTTTTGCCGAAGCTGGCATCGAACGTCCCATCGGGCTGATAACGTCCAACAATCAGGAGCTCTTCATTTTTCCCGGAGCTGCCACAGGTGACAATGCGCCCGTCCGGTTGAACGGCACAGTCGTGCCATCGAGAGCTACCATTCATGATACTCAGGATGGGCTCGCCATAATTGAAATTCGGATCTGCGCTGCCTTCCTTGTCGATGCTTGCCAGCATTCCATGACTCGTAAGCCGAGTGGCGGCGCTCTTACCGCTGCCGACTCCGACAAGCGTGAGGTCGTTTCTGAATGTGATGGAGTTGAAAGTTCCTCTGCCTTTATCGTCGAAATCAAAGACAAAGCCACCTGCGCCAAAACTCAAGTCGAGCTGTCCGTTCAAGTGTACTCTGACCCATGCCATGTAATTCTTTTGGTTGTACTGTATATGACCTCCCAGATAGATATGGCGATCGGTGACCAGCATGCTTCGTGCATTCACATGATGGGTATCGGGGTACGGCTTGGGATGCTCAATGATACTTCCTCCCTTGTTGCCAAAGTCCTGTACGAGATTGCCCAAGTCATCCAGACACATGAGCAGCGTCAAGGCTTTGCCCTCTCTCACAGTAAATCCCGAAATGTACGTGCGCCCGCCATGCAGAAATAACGAAGTTTGCCCAGGCTCAAGATACTTTGGGGCAGGTGAGTCGGCTGCAAAGTTGTAGCTGCTCAAGCTTAGATTATCGAAATCTTCATGAAGCGGAACGGAGTGACCGTTGACGCCGAATGAAAGATCCGGGGTGCCGTCTGGCAGGTAACGGGCCAGTGCGAAATTGCTAACCATAACATCAGGTGGAATTATTACTCTTCCAAGGATGAGGATTTTTCCATCTGGTAATACGTGAACCTGATCTGCCAGGCTTGGTAAGTCAGGTACGAATGAGTTTGTGACGGAGCTGCCGTTATTGAAGGTTTCATCGGGAGTACCGTCAGGATTGAGCACAGTAATCAGGTATTGACTACTGGCGTTGAGGGCAGTGCCACCCACGATATACAGCTTGTTCCCTGGACCGATTGCAACATCGGTGGCGTCTGTTCCGGAAAGAATGAGGATCTGACCGTTATTGAATTCGGGATCAAGTTCGCCTGCCCGGGGTGAGGCTGCGTTTGTAGTTTTACTGTTGTCGGTGTCCACGCCGGTATCTCCATTTGGGGTACTGGCGTCATTTCATGCCTCGATCCGATTCATGGCTACTGTCAGAGTTGACAGGTCGCGCAATGTATCTGATGAGTGGTGATGGAAAGACTTATGCAGTTCATAAATCCTGTACACATGTTTCCAGAATGTGTTTCTCCGGTCCCCTCGACACCGGAGTGAGAAATCAGATCGTGCAGCCAGTGCCTTCCACGAACGAATGCTCCAGAACGGGAGCCATGAAGAACAAGGCCGACTCCTGCGTCGCATCAACAGACGGCAGTCCAAAACCACCCAGCACCTGTGCATGAAACTCACTCAGCCGTATCGATTCTTCTTCCTTTGCCTTTGCCATTCTCGCGTGGTTCGCTGCGATTTCATTGAGAGTTGACACGGTACATCTCCGGTGGCCGACCAAGCGTGATTGGGTTGTCGCAGCGCCAGGATATCGTCGTCCTGGCTGCTACGGCGATTGCTGCAAACCCTGAGCCAGACGTGACCGGGCAAGGTTGGCCACGTCTGACAGGCGACGAATGGATTCGTACACCTAATGCCTCAATCATGCCTAAACAATAAGTCAGTAAGCGTGCAGCGACGGGCTGACAGCGCGAGGTCATCATCGGTTGCGCGAATTCATTCGGTATCCGCGCCACGGAACGTTGATCGAGGACTCCGGCTTCGATAGGCCACCACCACCCCGAAGCCGATCAGGCCAGTCGCCAACGCCAGCAGCAGAATCAACTTTTGCAATCCGATCGGTGCGGCCAGCAGCGCGACCAACAGGCCCGCCAGCGGTTGTGACAGGTTGTTGAGCAGTGTGATGACGCCGACGGTCTTGCCGAAGTCCTGGGGCGGAATGACTTGCTGGCGGATGCTGCGCATGTAGACGTTGAACATCTTGTCGAAGCCGACGACCAGCAGGAAACCCACCACGTAACCCCAGGCGTTCGGGCTGAGGGCGGTGATGAAGGCGCCTGTGGCGATCAGCGTGTAGGACAGAATACCCAGCCACTTCAAGGGCAGCGTGACCCGTGCCAGGAGGAACAGAATGACGATAGTGGTCACGGCGCCGGCCGCCTGCAGCCCGGCGTAATAGTCCTTGCCGGCGCTGTAGTGGCCGATGACCATGGCCGCCGAAGTGGCGAGGGTGACACCGATGATCAGATTGACGCCGACCGCCAGGCTGATGAGCTTCTTCAGCTCTGCCAGGTTGCGGATATGGCTGAAAGCGATGCGTAGCGGGTTCAGCCAGAGGTCGTGGTGTTGCTCAAAGGTTTCCAGGGTGACCGAACTGGTGCGCTGCCAGTACCGCATGGCCAGGTCCGCCAGCAGAAACAGCGCGGAAATGGCCAATACCACCCAATGCCATGCTCACACGTCGAGCATCAGCGCGGCGAGCAGCGGGCCCAGTACCAGTCCGCCCTGGTCGGCGATCTGCGAGTAGGACAGGGTTTTGGTATAGGTGTAGTGCTTGAAGATATACGGCATCACCACTTCGCGGGCCATGATGCCTTGGGTGGTCAGCACGCCGCACACGGCCGAGAGGGCGATGATCCAGTAGAGGCCGCCAACGATCCCATAGAGGGCCATGGCGACGACGCACGCCACGGCGCGGTAGACCTGGCTGATGTGCAGGATGCGGATGGGCGGGAACTTGTCGCACAAGGCGCCGCAGATCGGGAACGACAAATAGCGCGGCAGGGATTCGACGAAGAAGGCCAGGCCCGCCCAGGAGACGCTGTTGGTGTCTGGAACACAATCAACGGGACGATGAACAGCAAGATCTGGTCGGCCAGTCGGGAGAGGAACAATGAGACGAAGAAGGCCAGGTAATCCTTGTGCATGGAGCTCCTTGATAGCGTTCGTTGCAAGCCTCAGCAGCAGGAGACGTGATGTGGAACTAATATCACCCTAAGCGTCCATATGTGCAGGGACATTCCCTTTTTAGTGAGAACCATAATGCTCAAATCGCGCTCGTTGATTGCAGTGGTGACTTGCTTCGCCTTGGTGGCGGGGCCTGAAATTGTCGTTGCGGATCCGGGGAACGGCAAGGGAAACGCTCAGTTCGACCAGGGTCCGGGTCACGGGCAGGGAAAAGGAGGACAAGGCAACAAGGGTGGTCAAGGCAACTACGGTAACCAGGGTGGCAAGGGCAACGCTCACGGTGGCGGTGGCGATTGGCACAACGGCCCGAGCATCGACCGAGGCGGTATCATCGGCGTGATCGGCGGTTATCGCGATTATTGGAGCCCCGGCCCGGCACTGCCGCCGGGTATCCAGAAGAACCTCGCCCGGGGCAAACCGATGCCGCCGGGTATCGCCAAGAAGCTGGACGGGCGCCTGTTGGGACGCTTGCCGCACTACGATGGCTACGAGTGGCGGCAGGTGGGCACGGACCTGATCCTGGTAGCGATAGCCACTGGCATCATCTACGAAGTTCTGAACGGTGCGTTCGATTGAGACTCGGTTGAATCAGGCGTAGCAGCCTGTCCGCAGGCTGCTGCATCCTCAGCTCTCAAGCTGCCGCAGACGTTTGTACAAGGTATTGCGACTGACCCCGAGCCGACGTGCCAGGTGCGAGATGTTTCCGCCCACCGCCTGCAATTGGCGGTTCAGGTCTTCGGCATCGTTCAAGTCCACCGACAGCGGCTCCGGTGTGTCCACCGGGTCCATTTCCAGGTCCACGAAGAAGTCATCCGGCAGATGTTCCGGGCGGATCGGCTGTTCCTCGGCCATCGCCAGGGCCACTTGCAGCACACTGCTGACTTGGCGCAGGTTGCCCGGCCACGGATGACGCTCGAACAGCTCCTGCACCTCGCGGCTCAGGCCGGCCCATTGGCTTGGTTCGCGGTGATGTTCCCAGAGGCGTTTGAACAGGGCCTGCTTGTCGCTGCGTTCGCGCAGGGGCGGCAGTTCCAGGGTCAGGCCGCCGATGCGGTAGTACAGGTCTTCGCGGAAGCGGCCCAGTTGCACCTGTTCGCGCAGCGAGCGGTTGGTGGCGGAGATGATGCGGATGTCCACCGGGAACAGCTCGGCGCTGCCCACCGGTTGCACGCAACGCTCCTGCAACACCCGCAGGAGTCGGGCCTGGGTCGGCAGGGGCATGTCGCCGATCTCGTCGAGGAACAGCGTGCCACGGTCGGCCTTGCGGATCAGGCCGATGCTGCCCTTCTGGTTGGCGCCGGTGAAGGCGCCTTTTTCGTAACCGAACAATTCCGATTCCACCAGTTCGGCCGGGATCGCCGCGCAGTTGACCGCAATGAACGGCTGCTTGCAGCGGGAACTGGCCTGGTGCAGGGCCTTGACGAACACTTCCTTGCCGACGCCGGTCTCGCCGTGGATCAACAGCGGAATGTCTTTTTCCAACAAGCGCTCGGCCTGGCGCACGGCCTTTTCCACACGGCTGTCACCAAAGTGCAGGGTGTTCAGGCTGATGACGTGGGTAGCAGCAGCCGGGGCGGGCGAGGGCGCCGGCTCGGTGAAGATGCGTGGCTTGATCGACACCTGGTTCGGGCGCTTGAGCATGCACTGGAAACGATGGCGCCCAGCCGCTTGCAAGGAGAACGGCAGGCCGTCGGGCTGGTTCAGCAATTCCAGCAGCGAAACCTTGAACAGGCTTTCGATGCTGACCCGCGACAGGCTCAGGCCCAGCAGGTTGTCGGCCCGGCGATTGGCGGAAAGCACCTGGCCGCTCTCGTCGAAAATCAGCAGCCCGGCCCATTGGCTGTCGAGGTTGTTCAACCCGGTGTTGAAGGTCAGCTGGAAGTGTTCACTGCGGAACAGGTTGAGGATCAGCCGGTTCTCCACGGTCTGGCTCATCATCTTGACCATGCCCAGGGTGTGGGAGGGCGGCAGGTAGCTGTCGCTGGACACGTCCAGCACGGCGATGACCTTGCGCTCGGCGTCGAAGATCGGCGCGGCGGAACCGGTCATGAAGCGGTTGGCCTTGAGGAAGTGTTCATCGTGTTCAATGTGCACCGCCTGCTCACAGGCCAGTGCGGTGCCGATGGCGTTGGTGCCGGTGCAGCGCTCCATCCAGCTCGCCCCGGCGCTGAAGCCGTGGGCCAGTTTCGGCTCGATGAAGCGCTGGGTGCCCCAGGAGGTCAGCACCTGGCCCTGGTTGTCGGCCAGCATGATCAGGCAATTGGAGTTGCTGAGGATGTTTTCGTAGTACGGCAGGACTTCCTGGTGGGTGGTCTGCACCAGGGAATGCTGGCTCTCCAGCAACTGGGCGATGCCTTCGGCGGGCAACGGGTCGAAGGCTGGTGCGCTCTGGTGATTCAGGCCAAAGGCACGGCAGCGGGACCAGGAAGCCTGGATGATGGCGTCGTGGGACAAGGCAGGAGCTGGTGCGGCCATGGGGCATTCTCGCAGGAGCTGTTTTTATTGTTGTGGTGAGTTTCGCACAGACTCCTTGTGCTGGGGCAAGCCCCGATTGCCAGGTAGAACGCAAATCCTGTGTGGGAGCGAGCCTGCTCGCGATAGCGGTCTATCGGCAATATGGATGCTGGCTGATCCACCGCTATCGCGAGCAGGCTCGCTCCCACAGGAAAACAGTTTCCGCCCGAGAAAACGTTCATTCATTGTTGTTCAGAATTGTTCATTGTCAACCTACGAATTGTTCAGTTGTTCAATCATGTCTGTTCACTTGTGTTCATCGGCGAATACATTTTTCCTACAAAAAACACCAAAACCCAATAAATTCAGGCGGTTGGAATTTCTGGCACGCCTTTCGCTTTTAACCTTCGGTCGCTTGACTCCAAAAAATAAAAAGGCCGAGCCATGTCATTAACGCTTGAGCACATCTGTCGCACCGTCGAAGGCCAGACCTGGATCGACGATGCCAACCTGAATTTCGAACCCGGATCCTTCAACGTTCTGTTGGGCCGCACCCTGTCCGGCAAGACCAGCCTCATGCGTTTGATGGCTGGCCTGGACAAGCCCGACAGCGGGCGCATCCTGATGAACGGCGTTGATGTGACCAATCGTCCGGTGCGACTGCGTAACGTGTCGATGGTCTATCAGCAGTTCATCAACTACCCGACCATGACCGTTTTCGAAAACATCGCCTCGCCCTTGCGCCAGGCCGGTGTGTCCAACGAGGTGATCCAGAGCAAGGTGCTGGAAACCGCGAAGATGCTGCGGATCGAAAAATTCCTGAAGCGCCATCCACTGGAACTGTCCGGCGGCCAGCAGCAGCGTACCGCCATGGCCCGCGCGCTGGTGAAAGATGCCGAGCTGATCCTGTTCGACGAACCCTTGGTGAACCTGGACTACAAGCTGCGCGAAGAGCTTCGCCAGGAAATGCGCGAACTGTTCCAGGCTCGCCACACCATTGCCGTCTATGCCACCACCGAGCCCAACGAAGCGTTGGCCCTGGGTGGCACGACCACGATCCTTCACGAGGGGCGGGTGATCCAGAGCGGCAAGGCGGCCTCGGTCTATCACCAGCCGCAAACCGTGCTGGCCGCCGAGCTGTTTTCCGAGCCGCCGATCAACCTCATGCCGGGCCGTATTGCCGGTAATGAAGTGAGCTTTGCCAATTTTGTGCACTTCCCGTTGAACGTCGACCTGCGCCCGGTGGGCGAGGGCGAGTTCCGTTTCGGCGTGCGTCCCAGCCATATCTCGCTGGTGCCGAGCAACGACGACGACCTGGAACTGGCGGTGACCGTCGAGGTGGCCGAGATCAGTGGTTCGGAGACCTTCCTGCACGTGCGCAACGAGCATTTCCTGTTGGTGCTGCACCTGCCCGGCGTGCATGAGTACGACGTGGATGCGCCGATCCGCATCTACATCCCGACCCACAAACTGTTTGTCTTCGATGCCCAGGGCAAGTTGGTTCAGGCCCCCGGCCAGCGTATTGCGAGGGTTGCCTGATGGCTGAAATACATTTGCAGAACCTCGCCCACAGCTACACCAGCACTCCGGCGGGGCCCGAGGATTACGCGATCCGCGAGATGAACCACGTCTGGGAGCAGGGCGGCGCCTATGCGTTGCTCGGTCCATCGGGCTGCGGCAAATCCACCTTGCTCAATATCATTTCCGGACTGCTCAGCCCCTCCGAAGGCCAGGTGAAGTTCGACAACAAAGTCGTCAACGACCTGAGCCCGGAGCGGCGCAACATCGCCCAGGTGTTCCAGTTCCCGGTGGTGTACGACACCATGACGGTGTTCGACAACCTGGCCTTCCCGTTGCGTAACCAGGGCATGGGCGAGGCGAAAGTCCACACCAAGGTGCAGGAAATCGCCGAAGTCCTCGACCTGCAGAACCTGCTGGACAAAAAAGCTCGCAACCTCACCGCCGACGAGAAACAGAAAGTCTCCATGGGCCGTGGGCTGGTGCGCGATGACGTGTCGGCGATCCTGTTCGACGAACCGCTGACGGTGATCGACCCGCACCTGAAATGGAAGCTGCGGCGCAAGCTCAAGCAGATCCACGAGCAGTTCAACATCACCATGGTCTACGTCACCCACGACCAGTTGGAAGCCTCGACCTTCGCTGACAAGATCGCCGTGATGTACGGCGGCCAGATCGTGCAGTTCGGCACGCCTCGGGAGTTGTTCGAGCGCCCGAGCCACACCTTCGTCGGCTACTTCATCGGCAGCCCGGGCATGAACCTGATCGAGGTCACGGCGCAACCCGGCGGTGTCGGTTTCGGCTCGACCCATTTGCCGCTGTCCGCAACCCTGCAGCAGCGTGTGGCCGAGGCTGAAGGCAAGTCCTTGAAAGTCGGCATCCGTCCCGAATTCGTCCACGTCTGGGAAGGTCCCTACGACGACGCGATGCGGGCCGAGGTGACGCATGTCGAAGACCTGGGCACCTACAAGATCCTGACCCTCAACCTCGACGGCGAACCACTGAAGGTACGCCTGGCCGAAGACAAACCGGTGCCGGAGGGTACGGCGTACATCAGCTTCCCGGCCCAATGGCTGATGGTCTATGCCGATGAATATTTGCTGGAACCGCTGAGCGAGGTGCAGCCATGAACAAGGTGCAGAACAACAAGGCCTGGTGGCTGGTGCTGCCGGTGTTCCTGCTGGTGGCCTTCAGTGCCGTGATCCCGATGATGACCGTGGTCAACTATTCGGTGCAGGACATCTTCGACCAGTCCAGCCGCTACTTCGTTGGTGCCGACTGGTACAAGCAGGTGCTGCTCGATCCGCGGCTGCACGATTCGCTGCTGCGCCAGTTCATCTACTCGGCGTGCGTGCTGCTGATCGAAATCCCCCTGGGCATCGCCATCGCCCTGACCATGCCGACCAAGGGCAAATGGTCGTCGCTGGTGTTGATCATCCTGGCGATTCCGCTGCTGATCCCATGGAACGTGGTCGGCACCATCTGGCAGATTTTCGGCCGCGCCGATATCGGCCTGCTCGGTTCGACCCTCAACGCCCTGGGCATCAACTACAACTATGCGGCCAACACCATGGACGCCTGGGTGACGGTGCTGGTGATGGACGTCTGGCACTGGACCTCGCTGGTGGCGCTGCTGTGCTACTCCGGGTTGCGGGCGATTCCGGATGTGTATTACCAGGCGGCGCGGATCGATCGGGCGTCCAACTGGGCGGTGTTCCGGCACATCCAGTTGCCGAAGATGAAGAGTGTGCTGCTGATCGCGGTGATGCTGCGCTTCATGGACAGCTTCATGATCTACACCGAACCGTTCGTGCTCACCGGCGGCGGACCGGGTAACGCCACCACGTTCCTGAGCCAGACCCTGACGCAGATGGCCATCGGTCAATTCGACCTGGGCCCGGCGGCAGCGTTTTCCCTGGTGTACTTCCTGATCATTCTGTTGGTGTCGTGGCTGTTCTATACCGCCATGACTCACTCCGACGCCAACCGTTGAGGCCTGCACGATGAGCAATAAGAAGCTGATTCCGTTGCTGCTCTATATCCTGTTCCTGCTGGTGCCCATCTACTGGCTGCTGAACATGTCGTTCAAGAGCAACACCGAGATCCTCGGCAGCCTGACCCTCTGGCCCCAGGATTTCACTTTCCACAACTACAAGGTGATCTTCACCGACCCGAGCTGGTACACCGGTTACCTGAACTCGCTCTACTACGTGAGCCTGAACACGGTGATTTCCCTGTGCGTGGCGCTGCCGGCGGCGTATGCCTTCTCGCGCTACCGGTTCCTGGGGGACAAGCACCTGTTCTTCTGGCTGCTGACCAACCGCATGGCGCCACCGGCGGTGTTCCTGTTGCCGTTCTTCCAGCTGTATTCGTCCATCGGGCTGTTCGACACCCATATCGCCGTGGCCCTGGCCCACTGCCTGTTCAACGTGCCGTTGGCGGTGTGGATCCTCGAAGGCTTCATGTCCGGGGTGCCGAAAGAAATTGATGAGACCGCCTACATTGACGGCTACAGTTTCCCCAAGTTTTTCGCCAAGATCTTCATCCCGCTGATCGGCTCCGGCATCGGCGTGACGGCGTTCTTCTGCTTCATGTTTTCCTGGGTCGAATTGTTGCTGGCCCGCACGCTCACCTCGGTGAATGCCAAGCCGATCGCGGCGGTGATGACCCGCACCGTGTCGGCCTCGGGGATCGACTGGGGTGTGCTGGCGGCGGCAGGGGTGTTGACCATCCTGCCGGGCATGCTGGTGATCTGGTTTGTTCGCAACCACGTGGCCAAGGGCTTTGCCCTGGGTCGGGTCTGAGGAGTCGATGATGGAATGGATGAACTGGACCGTCCCGACGGCGGCGTTTTTTGGGGTTATCGCCTTGTTCCTGGTAGGCATGACCACTTGGGAGTTGCGTTCGCCGAGCATCCCTCGGCGTGGTTTTCTGCCGATTACCACGACCCGTGGCGATCGGTTGTTTATCGGTCTTCTCGGTAGCGCCTACCTGCATCTGCTGGTAATCGGCGCCACCGACTGGAGCATCTGGACAGCGTTCGCGTTGTCCTGGGTGTGGCTGTTGGCAGTGATGCGGTGGGGCTAGTCGCGCAAATTTGACGATCAGGCTCTTAAAACCAAACAGGAGGTCTCTATGTTCAATAAAAACAATAAGCTGCGACATAGCGTTTCATTGGCAGCCGCACTGGCACTCAGCGGGTTGAGCGCTGTGGCCTGGGCTGACGCCTATGAAGACGCCGCAAAAAAATGGATCGGCAGTGAATTCAAGCCGTCAACCCTGACAGCCGAGCAGCAACTCGAAGAGCTCAAGTGGTTCATCAAGGCTGCGGAGCCGTTTCGTGGCATGAAGATCAACGTGGTGTCGGAAACCCTCACCACCCACGAATACGAGTCCAAGGTACTGGCCAAGGCCTTCACCGAAATCACCGGGATCCAGTTGACCCACGACCTGCTGCAAGAAGGCGACGTGGTGGAAAAGATGCAGACGGTGATGCAGTCGGACAAGAATATCTATGACGGCTGGGTCAACGACTCGGACCTCATCGGTACGCACTTTCGCTACGGCAAGACCGAATCGATCACTGACCTGATGGCCAATGAAGGCAAGAACTTCACTTCCCCGACCCTGGACATCAAGGACTTCATCGGTACGTCCTTCACCACCGCGCCGGACGGCAAGCTCTATCAACTGCCCGACCAGCAATTCGCCAACCTCTACTGGTTCCGCGCCGACTGGTTCGAGCGTCCGGACCTGAAAGCCAAGTTCAAGGAGAAGTACGGCTACGAGCTGGGCGTACCGGTGAACTGGTCGGCCTATGAAGACATCGCCAAGTTCTTCTCCGAGGACGTCAAGGAGATCGACGGCAAGCGTGTCTACGGCCACATGGACTACGGCAAGAAAGACCCGTCCCTGGGCTGGCGCTTCACCGATGCCTGGTTCTCCATGGCCGGTGGCGGCGACAAAGGCCTGCCCAACGGCTTGCCGGTGGACGAGTGGGGCATCCGTGTCGAGGACTGCCATCCGGTCGGTTCCAGCGTGACCCGTGGCGGCGATACCAACGGCCCTGCGGCCGTGTTCGCCACCACCAAATACGTGGATTGGCTGAAGAAGTACGCGCCACCGGAAGCGGCGGGCATGACCTTCTCCGAATCCGGCCCGGTGCCGGCCCAGGGCAACATCGCCCAGCAGATTTTCTGGTACACCGCGTTCACCGCCGACATGACCAAGCCGGGCCTGCCGGTGGTCAACGCGGACGGCACGCCGAAATGGCGCATGGCACCTTCGCCGCGCGGTCCGTACTGGGAAGAGGGCATGAAGCTGGGGTATCAGGACGTGGGTTCCTGGACCTTCATGAAGTCCACGCCTGAGAAGCAGAAACTCGCGGCCTGGCTTTACGCGCAGTTCGTGACGTCGAAAACCGTGTCGCTGAAGAAAACCATCGTTGGCCTGACGCCGATTCGTGAGTCGGACATCAACTCGCAGGCGATGACCGACCTGGCGCCGAAACTCGGTGGCCTGGTGGAGTTCTACCGCAGCCCGGCCCGCGTGCAATGGACCCCGACCGGGACCAACGTGCCGGACTATCCGCGTCTCGCGCAACTGTGGTGGAGCCACATCGCCGAAGCTGCCAGCGGCGAGAAGACTCCGCAACAGGCACTCGACGGCCTGGCCAAGGATCAGGACGCGATCATGACCCGTCTGGAACGCTCCAAGGCCCAGGCCACCTGCGCGCCGAAAATGAACCCGGAACGCGACGCGCAGTACTGGTTCGACCAACCGGGCGCACCGAAGCCGAAACTGGCGAACGAGAAGCCTAAAGGCGAAACCGTGAGCTACGCCGAACTACTGAAATCGTGGGAAGCAGCCCGCAAGTAAGCACCCTGCAATAAAAAAACGGCACCGAAAGGTGCCGTTTTTCTTGAACCCGGGAAAGAACGGAAGCGCCCAAACCACCCAGACACCCCACCGAACCCTGTGGGAGCGAGCCTGCTCGCGATGACGCCGGCCCATCCAACATCGACGCTTACTGATCCACCACCATCATGTGAATCAGCCAGCCTTGACCTTGCTTGCCTGGGGAGCCCCAGCCATGGGAGAGGGCCGGGCTTGCATCAGTGTATCCAGCGCCTGCCGGTAGTTTTTGCCGGCCAGACTCATGCTGTTGTTGTGCGTTCCTCCAGGCACCAGCAGCAGGTGTTTCGGCTCATGGGCCGCCTTGAACAGTTGCTCGCTGAAACGCGGCGCAACGTAGTTGTCCGCCGCGCCATGCACCACCAGCAGTGGCATGTTGATCTCGGGGATTTTGTCGATGGAGTCGAATTTCTGCGACAGCAGCCAGCGCACGGGCAGGGAGGTGTTCGCCATGGCGGTCGCCACATCGCCCAGTGACGTGAAAGTGGATTCGATGATCAGGCCGCGAGCCGGGACGACGCCGCCGTCTTTGGCGGCCTTCTGGCCGAGTTCGGCAGCGAGGTCCACCGCGACGGCGCCGCCCAGGGAATGACCGTAGATCAGCCGCAGGGCCGGGTCCGGTTGCAACACTTCAAGCCGCTCCCAGGCAATCCGCGCATCTTCGTAGACGCTGGCCTCGGACGGCAGGTCGCCATGGCTCTTGCCAAAGCCACGGTAATCGATCGCCAGCACCGAAAAGCCCAGGGCCCGCAACTGCTGGATACGAAACAACTGGCCAGTCAGATTCCAGCGCACTCCGTGCAAATACAGGATCGCCGGTGCGTTCTTGCGTTCGGCCGGCCACCACCATCCGTGGATATTTTCCCCGGCCTTGAAGCTTTTGGGCTTGAGGTCAAACTCCTGCACGCTGCTCGGAAGGCCGCTGAACCAGCTCGCCGTTCCCGGCTCGATGCGAAACACCAACTGCCGCTCCTTGTGCTGCAACACAGCGCAGCCCACCGGCAACCCGACCACCATTGCAGCCATGCACAAATAGGCGAGCCAGCGGCGCCGACGGCGTGGGAGTAAAGATGAAGACATCGACGCGACTCATACTCAGGACAGAAGATGCGTTTTAGCAGATTCGCTTGCAAGATGGAGGGATTTTGGAGGGTTCCAGTTTATGACTGGCTACACAGGCCACTTGGTCGCGCGCATAAGTCGATGCCCAAGGCGTGAACCACTTTGAGTACGGTATCGAAACGAGGCTTCGCTCCAGGTGCGAATGCCTTGTAAAGACTTTCGCGACCCATGCCGGAGTCCCTGGCAATCTGGGCCATGCCTCTGGCCTTGGCAACGTAGCCTATTGCTCTGAGAAACTCTTCATTATCACCGTCGGCCAATACCTGAGAAAGGTATTCGCTGATGGCTTCGTCACTGTCCAGCAACGTTGCCAGATCAAATGCAATCAGTGTCTGGCTCATACCTGTACCTCCTTTGCCATTTTTTTTGCTCGCCTGATATCTTCCATTCGAGAAACGTTGAAGTCTGCTGGATAAGATAGTTCATTCGGCGAATGTATCCAGGTGGATACTATTCGGGCAATGCAGTATCACAGCATTTGCTTGTCACGATGTAACTGCCTCATCCCGATTGAGCATTCTCTTCAATCAATGCGCATCCTCAAACTCAGTCCACACCAACCGCCGTCTCGCCCCGCCATAAGGCACCTTGGGCACCCCTTCCAAGCGCTTGCGCAACACCTCGGTCAATGAATGCCCGGCTTTCAGGCTGTCGTCGCCAAAGTCCCCTTCGAGGTGCAGCGGATGCACGATCACTTCGAGAGTGCCATGGTCCGGTGGTGCGGCGTGTTGCAGGTCGGCCGGCGTGCAGACGTAGTCGGCCGTGGCGCCGCTGAGGTTGCGCAGGCGCCGGTTGAGCAGGGTCTTGAAAATGCGCTTGGGCAGGTTCAGGTTCGCCCCCAGGTTGCGTGCCAGGCGTACGGGCACGCCTTGCCGGGCGGCGAAACGGGCCACGACTTCGCCGATGGGCCAGATATTGTGCACATGCTGGTGGGAATCGAGGTGGCTGGGCCGCACGCCGTAGTCCAGGCAACGTTGCCACTGGGCTTGGAGTTCCTCCTGCACCGCGGCCAGGTCCTTCGCGCCCAGGCGCAGGGCATAACGCGACAGGTTCAGGTCGAATACACCGTCTGTGTCGCAAAATGCGGGGCGTGATGCAATCGACGGGCTCAGCGGCAAGCCATGAGTCATATTGAAGTGCAAGCCAATACGCCCGCGGAGCATGGGGTGTCGGGTCATCTTGCAGGCTTGTTCGAAACCCGGGGTATTGACCATCAGGGTGGCGGAGCTGATGACCCCTGCCTTGAAGGCCGATTGAATGATTGCGTTGTCGCTGCAACTGAGTCCGAAGTCGTCGGCGTTGATTATGACCTCGCTAGGCATGATCGCTCTCCTTGCTTTTGGGATTGGGTGAAGAAACAGTCGTTGTGTTTTGTTGGCGCGGGCGCTTGCCGAGCCACGGCTTGAGACTCTTCCATAGTCGTAGCGCCAGGCCCAGAACCAGGCCATCGGGTTGCCATGAATAGAAACTCCAGCGCCAGTGTTCCAGTTGTCCGGTCATGCGCTCATGCAATTGATGGCTGGAATTTTCCAGGCTGACCCGCGACGCATCGATCCAGTGCCAGTTGTCATCCAGCCCCCAGCGAATCCACTCTTCGAGCAGTACCCGGCCACTGCCCAGGTCGGCATGCTCCGGCAGGAATGCCAGGTTGTAGTCGTACAAGCGCCCCTGCTCCAGCAGCCCGAGGCGATAGCTGATGCAGTGCCCATCCAGTTCCAGCATCACCACCCGCACCAGGCCTTCGGCGGCGAGGGCTGTGAAGGCGTGGTTCATCCACTGTCGGCGCATGGGGTCGGAGAAGATGCCGACACCTTCTTCGCCTTTCCAACTGAGCGCCTCGACTTCGGCGAGGGTCCGCAGCAGCGGCCCCATGCCAATGGCATCCGGCGTTTCCCGCTGGATACGCGCACCGCACGCAGCGATCCGCTTGCGCGCCCGGCGCAGCTTGTAGCGTGGATCACCGGAAATTTCCTGATGATCACTGTCGCTGATCAAGTGCACCGGAACCCGGCAACTGAGCCGCCGCTCTCCGGTGGAGCTCAGCGCCATCCAGGCGCTAAGGACGCTTTGCTCGCCGACCGGTTCCACCACTTCATTGAGTTGCAACATCGCGTGGGGCAGTTGCTGACGAATCTGCATCAGCGCCTGGCCCATGCCTTCGGCGTCCAGGCGCGCCAGCAGGCCGATGCGGTCGGCCAAGGGATAACCCAAGTGATGCAACACCCGGAACCGCAGTCCGCCGATACGCTCACGTCCCGAAACCAGGGGCAGGCATAGAGACAAGTCCTGGTCCTGCCAGCCCAGTAACACATGCAACTGCTGATCCGGCAACAGGGCGAATTCCGCCGCCTGCAGCCAGGCCAGGGTGTTGAAAGGGGTTGCATCGGCCACCTGGCTTCGCAGCTGTTCATAAGCTGATACAGGAAAGTCCGCCGCGCCCAGGGAGTGGCACCATTGGAACCGGATGGTCATGGACGTCAGGCCGCCGCAGTAGATGGAACCGGCTTGGCCGGTTTACGAAAAGAGTCCAGGAGCGAGCCGGTGTAAAACGTGTCACGGAAGAACCGCCAGCGGCTGAACAAGCAATACATATGGGTAATCTGGCCGCGCTCCTGATAGTCCATTCGCAAATGTAGCTTGACGGCTGGAATGTTGCTCAGCTCGAAGACGTCGACCACTTTGTTGCAACCCTGCTCGGCCATGGCTTTCCACAGATCCAGCTGGAAATCCACCGATAGCTGGGTCCCCCAGTAAGTGCGGTACAGCTCACCGCCGAACTCGAAGAACTCACCCGGTTTGACCGGGAACCAGCAGCGAAAGAAATGGCGGTCGAAATAGTCCCGTTTACTGCCCCAGATGAAAGCGACGGCGTCGCCCTTGTCGTCCAGGTACATGAGCCCGGTGTGGCCTTCGGCAGCCAGTTCGCGCATGGTCTCGACGCGGTCGCCAAAGTACGTGGCGAAGGCATCGGCATTACGGGTGGTAATGATTTCCCGGCGCAACGGCGTATAGGGCCTGAGGTTGTTGGGCCGTATCGGACTGACCAGATCACGTTCCATCCATACCAGTTGTTCGTGGAAATACACGTAGTGCCTGCACAGCTGATTCAGAACGGCGCGCAAACCTCTTGTCCGAATGCGATCACGCAATTTTTGCAGAACGTTCATGGTACCTCCTGGCACGGGGCGGGTTGGGGAAAGACCCCATCGCGGGTTTGCTCGCGATGGGGGGATCGCCATGGACATCAGACTGGGGCAGTCGATGCAAGCGGCGGGGCCGGTTTACGAAAGGCGTTCAGTGCCGAGCCGCGGTAGAGCGTGTCGCGGAAAAACCGCCAGCGACCGAACAGGCGATACACATGGGTGATCTTGCCGCGCTCCTGGAAGCCCATGCGCAGGTGCATCTTGATTGCCTGGATGTTTTGCAAATCGCAGACATCGACCATGGTGTTGCAACCGTGGTCTGCCATGACTTTCCACACTTGCAACTGCATGTCCGCCGAGATACTGGAACCCCAGTATTCACGGATCGCCTCGCCACCGAACTGAAAATACTCGCCAGGCTTGATGGGAAAATTGCAGCGATAGAAATGGCGGTCGAAATAGTCCCGTGTACTGGCCCAGGCGAAACCCACGGTATCGCCCTGAGCATCCAGGTACATCAAGCCTGTGTAGCCTTCGGCCGCCAGCTCGCGCATGGTTTCGACGCGGTCGCCGAAGTGCCGGGCAAAAGCATCGGCATTGCTGACCGTGATGAACTCCAGGCGCATCGGTGGATAGGGCTTGAGGTTATGCGGGGGGAGTGGGGTCCGCACATCGTGCTCCAGCCACACCAGTCGGGTGTGGAAAAACACGTAGCGCCTGAACAGCAGTTTGAGGACGGAGCTCAGGCCTTTTTTCTGAATGCCATCACGTAATGCTTGCAGAATGCTCATGGTGCCTCCTGACGGGTGGCGGGTGGGGGGAAAGAGAGGGCGGTCCAGCCCAGGGCAAACACGGTTTCTCCTGGCAGGAGAAAACGGATCTGCCCGGCCTCGCAGTTGAACGGGGCGCTACGGCTTTGATTGTCGGGGCCGAAATACATCAGCTCCGCTTGCGGCTGGGGGCAGGACGCGCCGTCCAGGCTGACCTGTTGCGGGCGCGTGCTTTTGTTCACGCCCAGCAGGCTGCGCCTCGTGTCGGTGGCCATGGCCAGCACGTCGACTTCGAAGGCGTCGTTATCCAGGCGTAGCACCTGGTTGAGCCAATGCTGTTGGATGAACTGCTGGGCCAGACCCACCGGTTTGAGTTCGAAGCGCTGGCTGTCCAGCACCCGCACCATGCCTTTGGGGTACTCAGGTTCGTCAGCGAGCATGAACCAGTTGAGCATGTCCAGCCAGCCGTCGGCCGAGGCGTTGATGACCACGGACGTCCACCACAGGGCGGCGTAGTGGGTTTCCTGGTCGTAGGGGCTCAGGCTCGAGCCGCTGGACATGTTGGTCTGGTCCAGCAGCAGGGCCTTGCGTGGTCGTCCGTTGTTATCCAGGCCCACCAGGCGGGCGGCCTGACGCACGCTGTGGCGGTACATACGGGTGGCGAGCAGGTCGCGAATCATCCATTCATGCCAGGCCAAGGCGTCGATCTGGTCGTCGTACCTGGCCAGCAGGCGTCGCGCCCAATCGATTCCGCGTTTGTCGGCCGCGTTGTCGGCCAGGGGGCCGTTGGTGAACCGTGAGCTGGCGGGAATGGCAATGCGCACACCTGCCCGTGCGTTGGCGGGTAGGGCGCGGACCTGATTGGCCATGCTCTCGAACACTTGCTGGTAGCTGGCGAAATCGGCGTAGTTGAGGTTCGGCTCATCGGCGAAACCCAGGTAATGAATGCCTTTGCCGCCGAGGGCGCGAGTCGCCATGAGCCAGGCTTGCAAGCCGCTGTTGCTGACCCGATCGGCCCGCAGATCGGCCTTGCGTGCGCTACCGGCCAGCAGGGTGATGTCCCGGGTGATGCCGAAGCGGTCCTGGTACAGGCGCCGAAACTGATTTTCATAGTCCGGCCTGTCTGCGGTGATGTCGACCAGGCTGTAAAAGCTGGCGGCCTGGGGCTTGATGGCTTCGATCACCGGGTAGGCCGATGGCGGGGGCATGACATAGGGCAGGTAGACCCCCAGTTTCGGGGTTGTTCCCAGGACATCGCCATAGAGTTTCAGGTGCACCTGCCCCGGGTCCTGGTGCAGCGGTTGCAGATGCTCCGGGGCCTGGGCGAACAGGTTCGCCGTGCCATCCAGCCAGAATGCCGCCTTGCCGTTGCCCTGCAATTGCAGGCGCCAGGTTTGCTCGACATTGGCGACGGGCAGGGCGACTTGATCGAACTGCCCATAGGCCGGATACGGCTTGAGGTTCAACTGCACCTGTTTGCCATCGGCAACGCGCCGGGCTTGCAGGCTGCGCACGCCGCCGTGGAACTTACCCGCCAGCACGGCCTGTTCGCCGGGGGCGACCTTGAAATACAACTCATCGCCGTCGTGGGCTTCGGCATTGAAATGCACCTTGGCCGGGGCGAACAGCGCCCGGGTATGGGCGTCGTGTTCGACGGTGTAGCGGCGGAAACTGTAGCCGGGAATTTCCAGGCGATAGCTGGCGGCCCCCGGCAGCAATGGCCATTGTTGCTCGCCACGTTCCTGGGCCTTCTTGATCAAGCGCTTCCCCACCAGGCGCCCCTGGCCGTTGAGCAGGTAGAGGTATTCCGAATTGGCGTTGGCCTGCCAGGCCGGCACCCAGCGCACGGTCACCCGGTCCGGCCGGTCGGTCTGCAGGTACAGGCTGCCGTCGCGGATGCCGGTCCAGGACATGGAGGCGCCATGGGCTGGAAGTACCAGGGCCCACAGGCATGCGCTCATTATCCAGTACCGCGCCGACCCCATCGCGAGCAGGCTCGCTCCCACAGGGATCTCGCTGAACCCTGTGGGAGCGAGCCTGCTCGCGATAGGGGCGACGAAGCTCATGCCGATTTCCCCATCAGCATCTGCCGCATGGGCAGCAGGTCGCTGGGCAGGATGATCAGTGTTTGCCACAGTGCCACGCCGCTGAGGCGGCAATACATCGCCAGCAACGCCAGGGTCACGCCCAGGTAAGCGATAGAAGACGCGGCGGCAGCCCCGACGATGCCATAGCGTGGGATCAGCAGCAGGTTCAGCGCCAGGTTCAACAACGCGCCCGCGCCCATCAACAGCGATACCGTGCCGGGCCGGTTCTTGCCCAGCAGGTCCAGGCGCAGGATGCTCGCGTAGCACAACCCGAACAGCCCCGGCAGCAGCGCCAGCAAGGCAGGATAAGCCGGTTGGTAGGCAACGCCGAACAGGGTCACGATCAGCCATTCGCCGATCAGTGCCATGCCCAGGCAAGCGCCGAGCATCACCGTGGCGGTCAGGCGCAGGGCCAGGGGCGTCAGGCGCTGCATATCGCTGTCCTGTTGCAGCAGGCGCTTCATCAGCGGTGTGGTAACGGCTTCCGGCACGATCAACAGCAGCTCGGCGGCGGCGCTGGCCATGGCGTAGTGACCCAGGGCGGCGCTGCCCAGCAGGGCGCCGATGAACAGGTAGTCCGAACGCAGTATCACTTGCTGGAACAGCAGGTCCGGATGGCTGCGGGCACCGTAGCGCAGCAGCTCGCCCTGGCTGGCGCGGTTCCATTGCAGTGACACGTCGTGATCCCGCCGCAACCAGACCCAACCGGCCAGTACCACCAGGCTCAGGCCCGTCAACCAACTGATCAACGCCGCTTCCAGGGCCGCGTCTTTCCACATCCAGAACAAGGCCAAGAACAGTAACAGCGGCGCCAGGGATTCCATCAGGCGCAAGGCATTGAAGCCGCCCACGCCGCCTGAGGCATTGTGCAGCGTCAGCAGGCCGCTCTTGAGCACGGTCAACGGCACGGCGAGCAACAGCAGCCAGGCCAGCAAACCCAACTGCGTGGTGATGTCCAGATCAGCGCCGAACTCGCGTGCCAGCACCACCACCAACAGGGTCAACAACCCGGCCAACAGGCAACCGAACACCAGCACCTGGCTGAGCAGCAGCCCCATCGAACGCTGCTGCGCCGCCTGATAGCCCACGGCGGAATTCAGGCCGCCACTGGTGGCGGCGCTGATCAGGTCCGGCAAGGTGCTGAGCAAAGCAAACAACCCGCGTTCGCTGGGCCCCAGGATGCGTGCCAGCAACACGTTGCGCAGCAGGCGCAGGCCGATCATCGCCAGGCGCGTGCCCATGCTCAGCACCAGGTGTTTGAGGTAATGCGCGCGGCTCATGGACGTGTCCCTCGGCGAATGCGCCAAGCCAGCAGTTCGGGATGCTGGGCGTTGCGTTGACTGACACCGAAGCGCGGCAGGTTCCACGGATCGCCATCGTTGCGATACAGCCCGGCCTCGGTCCCCAGGGCGAACGCAAAACCGTGGGCTGCCACCTGGTGGCGGACACGCTCGTCGTTATCGCCATTGGGGTAGCAATACACCGGCAACGGTTGGGCGCAGGCGTTTTCCATGGCTATCCGGCTGCGGCTCAGTTCTTCGTGCAGGCGCTGGTCGTCGAGCCCGGTGAGGATCGCGTGGCTGGCGCCGTGGGGGCCGAAGCGCACCAGCCCCGAATCTTCAAGCATGCGCACTTGGGTCCAGTCCAGCGCCTGGGGCTGGGCGCCATGGGGGCAGGTGTCGGTGAGGTCGCTCAGGGTCTGTGGGGCGAGGGTCTTGAGGCTTTGCAGATAGTGCAGCAACGACAGGCTGCGGCGGTCGTCATCCAGGTCATCGAGCATCACCGGCAACGGCCGGCCAGCCTGTTGCAGGTGCTCGATCAGCGCCAGCCGTGCCACCTGGCCGTGACTGCCCCACAGGGTTTCGCCGATGCTTTCCCACCAGAAGTGCTGGCGGCTGCCGATGAAATCGGTGGAGAGAAAAATACTCGCCGGCACCTGATATTGGCGCAGCAAGGGGAAGGCATTCATGGCGTTGTCGCGCCAGCCGTCGTCGAAGGTCAGGGTGACCCGCGGACGGTCCGGAACGGTGGCAGGGTCGGCCAGCAGCAGGGTCATCAGCGGCACGCATTCGAAATGCCGTTGCAGCCAGATCAACAAGTGTTCGAAGGCTTCCGGCCCCACGCACAACTCGTTGCGATGGGGCAGTTCGGCGGCGCGATCGTTGCTCAGCACGCGGTGCAGCATCAGGATCACGCCGGCGCCCCGCAACGGGCCGCGGCCCAGAGCCGTGTTCAGGTACAGCCAGCCGCCGGTGAGCTTGAAGACTTGTTTGATCGACATTGGCCATGCTCCTTATCGGTTCTGCTCGGGGTTCCATTGGCTGTAGCGCCGGCCCCGCAGGAACTGCCAGAGGCCGATGCTCATGCCCGCCAGCGTCACCAGCACGAACGCCGCCAGGCGAAAGGGCCGGGGCAAGCGGTGGTGTATATCCAGCAAGCCAAGCAGCGCCATGGCGTAGCCGAGCACCTGGGCCGCCATGCTCAGGCGATAGAACCCCTGGTCGCTCCATAACCAGAGGTTGCTGAGCAACAGCGGCAGCAGCAACACCGGCGCCAGGCGACGGACCAGCTTGTGGCTGATCAGGCCGATGGCGTACAGGCCATGACGCATCGGATTGAGCAGCGCCCGGCGCTGGGCCAGGCTCTGCAGGCCACCCACGGTGACCCGCTGGCGCCGACGAAACTGCTTGTCGGCCTCGTCCACGCCCTGGTCGATCACCCGGGCCTTCGGCACATAGACGATGGATTTACCGGCGGCCGGCGCGCAGGTGCTGAGGAAGAAATCATCGTTGACCTGGGCCGGAATCGGCTCGAACAGTTCTCGGCGCAGGGCCAGCAACGCGCCGTCGGCCGAGACCATGCAGTCGGTGCGGCTCTCCACTCGCCGCAGCCAGCCTTCGTAGTGCCGATACAGGCTGTCGCCCAGGCTCAGGCCATTGCCCGGTACGGGGATTTCCATGTGGCCGGCACAGGCGCCGACCTCCGGATCACCCAGGGGGGCGAGCAAATGGCCAAGGGTGTCGTGGGCCCATTGGTTATCGGCGTCGGTAAAGACCAGGATCTCACCGCTGCTGTGGGCCACGCCGGTATTGAGCGCCGCAGCCTTGCCCTGGCGGGGCAGGTCGAGCACGCTGATGCGCGGGTCGATCACCCTGCGCGCGCAGGCTACGGTGTCGTCGCTGGAACCGTCGCTGGCGAGGATGATCTGCAGCGAGCGCGCCTGATAATCCTGGGCGAGCAAGGTGCGCAACTTGTCTTCGATGTGCCGTGCTTCGTTGTGGGCGGCGATGACAATGCTGATGTCCATCGGCAGTGCCTTGCCGTAGCGCCGGACTGGAAACAGCGGTGTCAGCAGGCTCAGCATCAGTGGGTAACCGAGGTAGGCGTACACCGGCAGCAGCAGGCAGGCCCAATAAATGAATTCAGCCACGGGCAGGTCTCCTGACGTTCCAATGACAGAGGTTGAGCAGCAACGCGGCGCCGGTGAGGTGCAGGCGCACCCCGTGCAAGGCCCACAGTTGCAAGGTCAGGCGCGGGTCACGACGGCTCTGGCGCAGGCTGAGGAACAACGGCGGCAGCGAGGTGATCAGCAACAGCATCAGCGCCAGGCGCAACTGCCCCTGGAGCAAGGCTAGAAGCGCCAGCAAGTCCAGCCCCCAGGCTGCGATGGACAGCACCGGGAAACGCAGCAGGCGCAGGCTCGGGCCGTGGCTGCGCAACAGTTGCAGATGACTGCCCTGGCGCCACAGTTCCTTGCTCATCCATTCGCGCCAACTGCCTTCGTAACCCCAATGCAGGGCCACGCTTTCGTTGACCAGCAACAGTTGCGCGTCGATCTGGCGCAGGCGCAGGGAGAAGTCCTTGTCCTCGCCGGTGCGCAGGCTTTCGTCGAAACCGCCGACCCGTTCGAACCACGACCGGCGCATCAACAGGTTGGCGCTGGGCAGCCACTGCACCCGGTGCAGGCGATGGGCGCCGGGGCGCTGGCTGCGGCGCTGCCAGGCCTCGGCAAACCACGGCGCCTGGCGGGGCGTGTCGAGGTCCAGGCCGAGCACATCGCCTTGGTGACCTTCCAGCTCCAGCAGCAGCTTGAGCCAGTTGGCCGGCATCTCGATGTCGGCGTCGATGAACGCCAGCCAGTCGCCATGGGCCACTGCCGCGCCGCGGTTGCGCAGGGCACCGATGTGCACGCCGGGCACGATCAGTACCCGCGCGCCCAGTTCATTGGCGATGCGCGGGCCATGGTCGTCGGAGCCGTTGTCCACCACGATCAGCTCGCACTCCAGCTGCGCCTGGCGGGCGGCTTCCTGTGCCGCCAGCAAGGTACGGCCGATGTGCCGGGCCTCGTTGTACATCGGGATCACGATGCTGACCCGGTTCATGGGCGCGCCTCCTGGAGGGTGGCCTGTTCGGCCTCGTGGCGCAGCACACTGGTCAGGGCGAGCATGATCCACAGCAGCTTATGGTTCGGCGCACTGAGGAACATCAGGAACAGCATCAGCGACAGGAAACTCATGCCCAGGTGCGTCAGCAGATCCGCCTGCGCCCAGTCCCGGCGTGCGAGCCAGAGCCGGCGCGCATGCAGCAGGTTGTACAGGCCCAGGCCGAGCATGCCGACGAACATCAGCCCGCCCGGAATGCCGATTTCGCTGAAGATTTCCAGGTAAGTGTTGTGGGCCCGGCGATACAGGTCCCCCAGCTTGCGATTGGCCGAGAACGCCTTGGCGTAGCCGGTGGGCGCATAGTGCAGCGGGAAGGTACCGGGGCCGGTGCCGAGCACTGGATTTTCGCGGATCATCTGACTGCCGACCACGATGTACGAAGCACGCCGGCCGAGGGATTCATCCTTGTGGGCATTGACGCCGGCACTGAGGATGCTCAATGACTGGATACGTGCGACGTAGCCGGTCGGCATTACGGCGACTGCCAGGGGAACCAGCAGCGCCAGCCCGAGCATGGCGAACCCCAGGTGCCGTGGACGGACACGCGGCAGTTGCGCGCGATAGTGATACAGCCCGATCGCCAGGCTGAGCAGGAGCACCACCAGCCCCGAACGGGATTCGGTCTTGGTCATGCCACCCAGCAGCAGAATCAGACAACCCATCCAGAACAATCGGTGCAGCAGGTTCGGCCCGCGCACCACCAGCAGCAGCGCCAGTGGCATGGTAAAGGCGATCAGCAGGGCAAAGGCGTTCGGGTCTTCCAGCAGGCCTGAGGCGCGGCCCTGATCCTGATACTTGGCGGAAAACATCGCCAGCACGCAGGTGGTGGTGACACTCAGCGTCACCAGGCGGCAAAACAGGTCCAGGTTCAATCCGCGACCGATCAGCAGGGTAATGACGAACAGAATCAACCCCACGCTCAGTTCGCGAAAATGGGTCATCGACAGCTCCAGGCTGTCCGACAGGCAAACGCTCAGGCCATACAGCAGCATGAAGCCGATCAGCGGCCGCCAGATATTGCTGCGCAGGCGCGTCCCGGGAATCTGGTGCAGGGCCAGTTGCAGCATCAGGATCAACGCCAATGCCAGGCCGAAGAACTTGCTGCCGGAAAACACGTTGTCCTTGAACAGCCCTTCGAACGGTACCAGCGCGGCGATGCCCAGCAGGCCCCAGCCGGGTTTGCGATAGAGCACCGCGACACCCACCAGGCCCAACACCGCCCCCGGTGCCAGGAATGGATAGGGGCTGGCCAGCAACGCCAGGCAGACCAGCGCCAGCAGGCTGACGATCGAGAGTGGGACAATCATGGGCGAGCCTCCCGTGCCGTGCGGATGTAGAGCTGCGACCAGCGTTCGGCCAGCGTCCGCAGGTCGTAGCGGTCCTGTTGGGTGCGGCGTGCGTTGTCGGCCAGGATCTGCGCCAGGGGCGGTTCGCTGAACAGCGTTTCGACCTGCCGGGCCAGCTCAGCGCTGTTGGCAGGCGCGGCGAGCAAACCGTTGTGACGGTCCTGTACCACATCGGGAATGCCGCCGACGCCGAATGCCACCACCGGCACCCCGGCTTGCATGGCCTCGAGCAGAATCATCGGCGTGCCTTCCGTGCGCGAACTGATCACCAGCGCATCGAGGCGACTCCACCAGGCATTCATGTCGGTCTGGTACCCCGGCAGCTCAATACGCGTGGGCAGCCCGGCATCGTTGATGCGCTTGAGCAGGGCCTGGCGTTCCGGGCCGTCGCCGAGCATTACTGCGTGCAGCGACGGATGCCGCTGGCACAGGGGGATCATGGCGTCGAGGAACAGGTCCGGGCCTTTCTCGCTGCTCAAGCGGCCGACATAGCCGACCCGCCAGCGTTGGCCGTCGTCGCGGTGCGCCACCGGAGCCGTGGGCGCCGGCAAACCGTTGGGGATCACATCGAGCTTTTCCGCCTGCACGCTGGCCTGGCGGTGCAGCACGGCAATGCTCTCGGCCACGCAGACCACGCGCTTGACCGGAGCCGTGCGACACAGTTGCAGGCTGAGCCAGGTGTAGAAGCGCTGCTTGGGGCTGCGCGGTGTGAACCCATGCTGAGTGATCACCAACGGCAGGCGCAGCAACGTGGCGGCGGCCCAGCCGAACAGCAGCCCCTTGAAGTTGTGGGTATTGAGCAGCGGTTGCTCGCTGCGCCGTTGGCGCAAGTGCTGCAACAACTCGCCCCAGCTCCCACAGCAATGGCAATCGACCCCGGCCTGGCGAAAGCGCGTGATCAAGGTCGGCGGCGCCGCGAGGAACAGCACCTGGTGCTGTCCCGGGGTTGCCAGGCAATGATCGAGCAGCATCCGCTCGGCCCCGTAGAAGCCACCGCTGTCGAGCAAATGAATGATCGGCAGGGGGCTGCTGCGGTGGGACGGGCCGAACGGCGCGTTCAATTGCGCACCCAATGGACAAGGCTGGGCAGGCTCCAGTTGCGATGCGGGTTGATCTGGTCGGGCGACTGCTCGTTGATCACCAACAGCACCGGTACATCCAGTTGCTGGCTGATCTGCGCTGGGTGCTTGAAGCGATGGTCGAAGAACTCACGCACGTAGACCAGGGCAATCGCCAACAGCAGGCCGCTGAACAGGCCGAACGGGATAATCAGCATCGGCTTGGGGAAGGCCGCGGCGGTCGGTTCGAAGGGCGGGCTGAGCACACGGGCGTTGGACAGGTCGTTGTCCAGCGAACGGACGCTGCTGGCTTCGGCGAACCGTTGGGCGTAGGTGGAGAACGCCGCATGCAGGGCGTTGATCTCGGTGTCCATCTGCTGCAGCTTGCTCTGGGTTTCCTGCAACTGGTGGATGCGCCCCTTGAACGCGGCGATGCGCTCGACCTTCTGATTGATCACCGAGCTGACAACGGCCAGGTCGGTGGTACGTTCCTGGATCCGGTTGTTCACCACCTTCAGGAATTGCTGGCGGGTGCGCACGATCTGTTCCCGGGCCAGCAGCATCGGTTCGCTGCCGGGCTGGAAGATCGCCAGGTCATTCATATAGCGGCTGACCTGGCCGGTCAGTTGCTCACCCAACTGTTTGATCTCCCTGTCTTCGAAGGCGATGTTGTCCACGGTGGTGGTGAAGGTGAAGGGGAAGGTGTAGTCGTTGAACTTCGAACTGTTCGCCGCTGCCAGACTGGTCTTGAGATAGTCGAGCCAGCGTTGGCTTTGCAGCAGGCGATCCTGGTACAGGTTCAGGGCCTGTTCTTCCGTGTTGATGGCGTTCAGGCGGAAGGTGATTTCCTCCTTGGGATCCGCCGAACCGACGCCTTCGAGCAAGGCCAGCCGAGTGCCTTCCAGACCGTCGAGGCGGTTCTGGTATTGGCTTTTCTTCTGCTCATAGAAGGTCTGCGGCAACTCGATCGATTGCAATTCCTGGCGGCTTGAGAGGTAGTTCTGCAGCAGTTGCGCCACGAACCGGGTGCCTTGCTGCGGATCACCGAAGCTGTAGACGATGGAGATGACGTTGGAGCCGGGCAGGGTCTCGATCTTGAGGTTCTCGACGGCTTCATCGGTCAGTGTATCGAGCACGGTGTCGCGCACCGGATCGACCTCCAGCCCCAGGTTATCGCGCAACGGATTGATCACGTACTCGCGCAGCGGCGTGGTGACGTAGCGCTTGAACGGTTCGCTCACCCATTTGTTGAAGATGCCAGGGCTGGGGTTGTACTCGCCCTGGTCGCGCAGGGTGCTGATGGTCTGCCGGATCAGCGCTGGCGAGCGCAGGATATTGCTCTCGGTTTCCATGTCCGCCAGGGACGGTGGAATGAAGGTGGCGTTTTCCTGGTTCAGCGACGTGGTCGCGTCGCCTTGGGAGAGTTTTTTCGACTGTACGATCACCTGGGCGGTGATATCGAAGCTCTGTTTGAGCATCAATGGCAGCGCCAGGGCAATCACGGCGAAGATCAGGAAGATGCGTTTCACCCACTGCTTGTTGGCGAAGAAGATCCTGAAGAACTCATGAAGATAGTTTTCCTTGGGATTCATGATCGATCACCCGGCTCAGTTGCTGTTGCTGCTTTTGTTGTCGAGGCGGTAGCCGAAGCTGACCCCCACGCCCTGGAACAGCACCACGTCAGCCAGTTGCCTGGCGAGTTCGCCGGCGCTGGCAAGCTTGGTCTTGGGCACGAAGAGCATGTCTTCCGGCTGCAGGTAGGCAATTTGCGAGGCATCGCCATTCAGGGCTTTTTCCACGTCGTAGTGACGGGCTTCGACCTGATTGCCGTTGCGACGCATGATCACCACCGAGTCGAGCCTTGCCTTGACGTTCGTGCCCCGGGCCAGGGTCAGTGCCTCAAGCACCGAGATCGGCCGGCGGATCGGGTAGGAACCGGGCTGGGCCACTTCACCGAGGACATAGATTTCATTACCGGCGGTGGACTTGAGCAGCACGTCCACGGTCATGTGGCCGGGCAACTGGGCGTAGCGCTCGTTGAGGAAGGTCTCCAACTGGGTGACGGTCATCCCTTGCAACGGCACCGAGCCGATTTCCGGGAAGCTGGCGTAGCCATCCCGACCCACGATGATTTCCCGGCTCATGCCGGTGGCCGGGTGGGCCAGGGTGTTGCGCAGGTTCGTCTCGCCGGACAGCGGGCTGGTCACCAGCACCGTCAACTGGTTGCGATTGGGCTGGAACAGCATTTTCTGGTCGTAGGCCCGTTGTACCGCCAGGCGCGCTTCGTCGGTGGTCATGCCGGCGACTTTCACCGACGTATTGGCCCCCGGCAGTTCGATGCTGCCGTCGGGCATGACCAGTTGCGTGCCGTTGAGTTGGCTGGCGGCGGTGAAGTTCAGGGCCACCTGGTCGCCCGGCTGCACGCGATAAGCCTGGGGACTGGTGGTGCCGATGTGAAAGATCACATCGAGCACATCCTGGGGCCGCAGGGTCTGTTCGACCTTGGGCATGTCGGTGGCCTGGGCGTTGGCCGGCGTGGCCGTGAGGATCTGCACCGGCATCGAGCGGGTATCGCTGGTGCTGGAGCAGCCGGCAAGCGGCAGCAACAGCAGGACAAGCATCTTGGCGTTCATCTCGTCATCCTTCTGCACGCTTACAGGTTGTTGTAGAGCCATTTGGGCATGTAGTACTTGCGCCGGTTGAACACGCTGCCCACCACTTTCGCGCCGGCCTGGGCCAGGCGCTGGCGGGTGGCCTGGGCCACTTCCCAGCGGGTGTCCTCGCCGCGTACCACCAGCACCACGCCATCCACCTGGGCGCTCATGACCAGAGTGTCGGAGGCCGTATACACGGCGTCGGCGTCGATCACCACGAAGCGGTACTGCGCGGCCAGGTGCCTGAACAGATGTCGCAGCTGTTCGGGATTGAGCCGTTCGGCATTGCGCCCCAGGCGGCCGATGGGCAGGACGTCGAAGGGCAGGCTGGAGGTTTGCACCACGCAGTCCTGCAACAGGGGCGGCGTGAGGTGGTTGAACAGCAGGTCGCTGAAGCCGCGCTCCTTGTGCAGCCCCAGTTGCTGGGTGAGGTTGCGTGGCGACTGGCTGGCATCCACCAGCAATACGCGGCCGCTGCTCATCTGCGCCAGTTGAGCGGCCAGTGCCATGGCGCTGGTGCTGGTCCCGGTGCCGGTGTTGGCGGACGTCAGAAGCAGGATCCGCAGGGAAGGGTCGAGCACGGTCGAGGTCAGGTTGGTCTCGCTCGGGCTTGCGATGCTCAGGATATTCGTTGAACCGTCCATTTAACTCGCTCCGTGGCCGCTGAAAACTTTGAAGGGGGTAATCATCAGGATCTTCAAATCCAACAACAGGCTCTGCTCGGCGATGTAGCTGAGGTCCAGTTCCACGCGCTGGTCGAAGTCGATATTGCTGCGCCCGGAGATCTGCCAAAGGCCGGTCAGGCCGGGGTAGATGCTCAGGCGCACAAGATGGTTGTCCTTGTAGCGATAGGCGTTGAACGAGGTCGGCCGTGGGCCCACCAGGCGCATGTCGCCGGTCACCACATTGATCAGGTTCGGCAGTTCGTCGAGGCTGCTGCGTCGCAGGAACCGGCCAATGGGGGTGATGCGCGGGTCGTTGTCGATCTTGAAGTCGATGGCGTCGGCGCCATGCTTGTTGAGGTGGCGCAGCGACTCCTTGAGGGCCTCGGCATCGGCGACCATGGTGCGAAACTTGTACATGCCGAAGACACGGCCGCGGTAGCCGGTGCGCTTCTGCACGAACAGCACCGGGCCGGGGCTGGAGAACTTGACCAGCACGGCCAGGCCCAGCAGCAGCGGGCAGAGCAGCATCAGAAGAGCCAAGGCGCCGAGGCAGGCGACTACCCGGTTGGTGCGCGAGACGGTCCACGGGCGACCGCCGTCGCGGCCGGTCAACCAGCCCCGGCCCTGCCGGTGGATGGCGGCGTCGAGGCGCCTGCGGTGGTCGGGGTCGACACGTTTGTCGCGTCCGGGGGCGCTGATCGGTATGCGGTGTTCATGTCGGGTCATAGACTTCTCCGCTGGGTTTCGACTGCACGTTCAGCCGCGAGCGGCGGTTGGGTTCCAGGCAGTGCGTAGTAATCGAGGAACCAGTCGACGAAGCGGCCCAGCCCTTCGTCCAGTTCGATGCGTGGCCGGAAACCGGTGGCCCGTGCCAGGTCGCTGGCATCGGCGCAGGTGTTGAGCACATCCCCCGGTTGCAGGGGCAGCAGCTCGATACGGGCGGCTTGCCCCAGGTGTTTTTCCAACAGCGCGACGTAGGTCCGCAGGGCCACCGGGTGCTGCCCGCCGATGTTGTAGATGCGCCAGGGCGCGTGGCTGGTGGACGGGTCTGATGGTTCCAGGTTCTGCGCGGGTGTGCCTTGGGGCGGACGTTCGATCAGCCGGACGATGCTTTCGACGATGTCGTCGATGTAGGTGAAATCACGCTGGTGCTCGCCATGGTTGAACAACCGCAGCACCCGGCCTTCGGCGATGGCGCGGGCGAACTGGATCGGCGACATGTCCGGCCGGCCCCAAGGGCCATACACGGTAAAAAAGCGCAGGCCGGTGCAAGGGATGCCGAACAGGTGGCTGTAGCTGTGGGCCATC
Organism: Pseudomonas sp. B21-056; assembly: GCF_026016325.1. Classification (NCBI taxonomy): domain Bacteria; kingdom Pseudomonadati; phylum Pseudomonadota; class Gammaproteobacteria; order Pseudomonadales; family Pseudomonadaceae; genus Pseudomonas; species Pseudomonas sp. B21-056. The sequence goes on along the minus strand of NZ_CP087203.1, from coordinate 4,338,902 downwards.
AGTTCGTTGGCTTTTTTGCTGGCCGCGTACAGCGACAGTGGATGGTCGACGTTGTCCTGCTCTGAATAAGGCGTGCGCGAGTTGGCGCCATACACCGAGCTGGAAGAGGCGTAGATCAAGTGCTTGACCGGATGACGGCGGCAGCTTTCGAGGATGTTCAGGAATCCGCTGAGGTTGCTGTCGACGTAGGCCCGTGGGTTTTCCAGGGAGTAGCGCACACCGGCCTGTGCGGCGAGGTGGATCACCACGTCGGGACGCTTCGCCTGGAACAGCTCATCGATGGCGCAGGCGTCGGTCAGGTCCAGCCGTGCCAGGGGGAAATCGCCGGCCTGACCCTTCACCCAAGCGATGCGGTCATGCTTGAGCCGGGGGTCGTAGTAGTCGTTGAAATTGTCCAGCCCGCACACGCGATGACCGTCGCACAGCAGGCGCAGCACGCAGTGGGCGCCGATGAAGCCGGCCGCGCCGGTCACCAGGATATTCACGCTTGCGCTCCTGGTGCCGAGCCGTCCGGCACGGCGTGCCGAAGGCCGATGCCGCGATACAGCAGGCCGGCGGCAGCCAGGTGTTCCGGGTTGTACAGGTTACGCCCGTCAATGATGACCCGGGCGCGCAGTTTGCTGGCCAGCAGGTCGAAATCCACCACGCGGAAGTTTTTCCACTCGGTGCAGATCACCAGGGCGTCGGCGTCTTCCAGGGTGTCGTCACGGGTGGCGCACAGGTTCAGGTCCTTGCGGTAGCCGTAGAGTCGCCGGCATTCAGACATGGCTTCCGGGTCGTAGGCCTGGACCCGGGCGCCTTCGCGCCACAGGGCTTCCATCAGGTAGCGGCTGGGCGCTTCGCGCATGTCGTCGGTGTTGGGCTTGAAGGCCAGGCCCCAGACGGCAATCGATTTGCCGGCCAGGCCATCGGGAAACTGCTTGGCGAGTTTCTCGAACAGGATGTGCCGCTGGCGGTCGTTGACGTCGGTGACGCTGCGCAGCAGGCGCAGCGGCATGCCGCTCTGTTCGGCGGTGTGCAGCAGGGCCCGCAGGTCCTTGGGGAAGCACGAGCCGCCGAAGCCGCAGCCGGGATAGATGAAGTGATAACCGATGCGCGGGTCCGAGCCGATGCCCTTGCGCACTGCTTCGATGTCGGCGCCCAACCGTTCGGTGAGGTTGGCCAGTTCGTTCATGAAACTGATGCGGGTGGCGAGCATGGCGTTGGCGGCGTACTTGGTCAGTTCGGCGCTGCGGTTGTCCATGAACATCAGTTTTTCGCGGTTGCGGCAGAAGGGCGCGTAGAGCTCGCTCATCTGGTCGCGGGCGAGGGGGTCGGCGGTGCCGACGATGATCCGGTCCGGACGCATGCAATCGGCCAGGGCGCTGCCTTCCTTGAGAAATTCGGGGTTGGACACCACCCGCACATTCAGGCTTTTCAGGCCCCGCCGGGCCAGGGCCTGGCGGGCACATTCGGCGACCTTGTCGGCGGTGCCCACCGGCACGGTGGACTTGATGATCAGGGTGCGATCGCTGTCCATGAAGTCGGCGATCTGCCGGGTCACCGCCAGCACATGGCTCAGGTCTGCCGAGCCATCTTCGTCGGAGGGGGTGCCGACGGCGATGAAAATGAGTTCGCCATGGTTGACCGCATCGCTGGCCTGGGAACTGAACGACAGGCGTCCGGCCTTGATGTTGTCTTCGAGCAACCCGGAGAGCCCCGGTTCGCTGATCGGCGGGACCGCTTGCTGCAGTTGCCGGATCTTGTTCGGGTCGATGTCGATGCACAACACACGGTGCCCGACGTCGGCCAACGCTGCCGCCTGGATCAGCCCGACATACCCCGTCCCAAATACGCTCACGTCCATTCTGGCGTGCCTCGTAGATCGTTTTTATGTAACTCGGATGAAACTGTTTAGGGGGGTATAGCGCAGCCTCAGAAAAGCGTGTCAGCAAAATGACAGTTGTCACTGTTGGCAAAACTAGAAAGAGTCGGGCCTTTTGATATCAAGTTATTGACTGTCTTGGGAAAGTACCGGTTTTAAAGGCTTGAATGGGTTTTAAAGAAAGTGATGAACGGTATTGATCCATAGGTTTTTCATATTTTTTGGAGTGTTTCGTGTCATTTTTGAGCTAACTTTTTTTTGACGCGTGTTCCGCTCGTGGTCTTTCTTGCGCTTTGGAAAGTCGCTGCTAGTGTCCAGAAACAGACTCCTCTTCTACGTCGCGATCCCGTCGAGAAAGACATGGCCCGATACCTCAAGGAACTGCTGCTGGCGCTGTACTTGATCAGGGGGTATGACTACTACCTCGATCGTCTGGCGGCCCTGGGTTTTGGCTTTTCGACGGTGCTGTTCGGCGCAATGTTCGTGGCGTTGGTGGTGGCGTTGTGGATGACCGCGTACATCCGCCAGGCCCTCGTGCGGCATCTGTTTGCAGTGGCGATGTTTGCGTCGGCGGTGTTCTTCGAGGTGTACGCCCGGGTGACCGACAGTTACCTGACCTACAGCCAGTTCGTGTCGCTGGTGTACTCCGGTGGTTTTATCCAGGAGGCAGCCTGGCAGTATCGCGAGGTGATCATTCGCGCGGTGGCCGCCGGGTTGCTGCTGCTGTTGGGGATTGGCCTCAAGCCTCGCCGGCGAATGCCCGTGCCCGGCTATCTGCCCATTGCCGCGCCGCTGCTGGGTGTGCTGTTGCTCAGCGGCGTGCTCTTTGTGCGGGCAGGCGAGGGCGCCCGTGGTCTACCGGCGATGTACACGCCGTTGGCCTATCTGAACCTGTTCGTTTACGAGTCCCTGCACAACACTGTCGGGCCTCGAGAACCTGTGCGTATCGTGCGGCAAACTCCGCCGATCGGGCATGACGTCGTACTGATCATCGACGAAAGCATCTCTGGCAATTACCTGGATATCAACACGCCGTCGGGGGTGCGCAGCGGGCTCAAGACACCGCCGTCCGGGGTGGATATTTTCAATTACGGCTATGCGGCTTCCATTGCCAATTGCAGCGCCGACACCAACGTCACTCTGCGTTATGGCGGCACCCGCGCCGACTACATGCGCATCAACAGCACCCAGCCTTCGATCTGGCAATACGCCAAGGGCGCGGGCTTGCGCACTGTCTACATCGACGCCCAGCGCACGGGCGGCAATCTGCAGAACCTGATGACCGATCTGGAAAAAAAGGACATCGATGTGTTTGTCCAGTTCGACCAGACCAGCGTGCGTGACCGCGATATGGCGGCGGCGGACAAGTTGATCGAGTTGCTGGGGGATGACCAGGCGGAACTGGTGGTTATCAACAAGGTGGGGGCGCATTTTCCGGTACACGATAAATACCCCGACGATTTCATGAGCTACCGTCCGGCCTTGCCGCGAGGGCAGTATCAGGAGGTGACCGACACCGGCAGGCGTGACGGTTTCAATGGCCAGAAGGACGACTGGGTGCTGTATCGCAATGCCTACCAGAACACGGTGCTATGGAATGTCGGCGAGTTTTTCCGGCGGATCTTCAGCCAGGCGGCCCTGGGCAATGCCGTGCTGATCTACACCTCCGACCATGGCCAGGACCTGCATGAGCGTGGCAATCCGGGGCTCAATACCCACTGCGGTGGGGACCCGGTGGAGGAGGAGGGGCTGGTGCCGTTGGTGGTGATCCAGGGCAGTCAACTGCACACCCTTGATTGGAGCAAGACCTGGGCTCAGAACAAGGACCGCTCCAGCCACTACAACATCTTCCCGACCCTGTTGCAGTTGATGGGCTATGACCGCGCAGGGGTTGAAGCCCTGTATGGAAGATCCCTGGACCAACCGACCGAAGACGACTTCACCTTCAACTACCGCTTCAACGCGCGCCTGGGAGCCAAACCGGCCTGGAAACACATCGACCTGAACAGCATCGTGACCCCGCAACCGGTCCAGGCTGAAATGGCGGCGGGGCATTGACCTATGGGATAGAGGTCGATCAGGCGCCGCTAACTGCAGAAGCCTGCGCAGTCCGCAGCTCATGACGATTGCCTCTGAACAACACCAGGGTAGCAATCAGCCCTAACACCGCCGCACCACTGAGCCATATCCCTGGCGCGGCCTTGTTGCCCAGCACATGAATCAGGTAAGTACAGGCCGCCGGAGTAAACCCGCCGAAGGTTGCGGTCGCCAGGCTGTAGGCCAGGGAAAACCCGGTGGTACGCACTTCCACTGGCATGATTTCCGTCAAGGCCACCACCATCGCGCCGTTGTAGGATCCATACAGGAACGACAACCACAGTTCGACGATCAGCAAATGGCTGAAGCTGGGGTTCGCCACCAACCAGGACAGCGCCGGATAGGCCGTCAGGATTGCCAGGAGGGTCGCGGCGAGCAGCAGGGGTTTGCGTCCGACCTTGTCGGACAATGCTCCCATCACCGGCAGCCAGAAGAAATTCGACAGGCCGATGCACACCGTCACCAGCAAGGCATCCAGGTCCGACAGGTTCAACTCGGACTTACCGAACGTCGGTGTATAGGCAGTGATCAGGTAGAACGACACCGTGGTCATCACCACCAGCGCCATGCCGGCCAGGACGATGCCGAAGTTCTGACCGATGGAGCGGATGATTTCCGACAGGGTAGGGCGGTGCTTTCTTGCCTGGAACTCAGGCGTTTCCTCCAGGGAGCGACGGATCACGAAGATCGCCGGTACGATCATGCAACCGATCAGGAACGGCACACGCCAGCCCCACTCACCCATTTCCTGCGGGCTCAGCCAATGATTGAGGCCAACCCCCAGCAAACCGGCGAACACCACGGCGGCCTGCTGGCTGGCAGACTGCCAACTGACAAAGAAGCCCTTGCGTCCGGGTGTGGAGATTTCTGCCAGGTACACCGACACCCCACCGAGTTCGACCCCGGCGGAGAAGCCTTGCAGCAACCGGCCCAGCAGCACCAGCAGCGGTGCCATCACGCCCAGGGTGGCGTAGCCCGGTACACAGGCGATCAGCAGGGTGCCGGCGGCCATCATCGCCAGGGTAATGATCAGGCCTTTGCGGCGACCATGGCGGTCGATGTAGGCGCCGAGAAAGATCGCCCCCAGCGGGCGCATCAGGAACCCGGCGCCGAACGTGGCCAGGGACAGCATCAGCGAGGCGAAAGCACTGTCGGTGGGGAAGAACGTCTTGGCGATGGCCGTGGCGTAGAAGCCATAGACCATGAAGTCGAACATCTCCAGGAAGTTGCCGCTGACGACGCGAAAAATCGCCTTGCCGTTGCTCGTGTTGGAAGACATGTGTAGGTACTCACTCTGGTAAATCTTGTTGGAAACGCAGTACCTGTGGGAGCGAGCCTGCTCGCGATGGCGGTATATCAGCCAGCTTCAATGTGTCTGACACGCCGCCATCGCGAGCAGGCTCGCTCCCACAGGGGGTTGGGCTTTGTTCATAATGGCTGTCGCGGTTTTGAGGGGAGATGAAGATTTGTTAACTGGACGATGGGGAGTGCTTGTGGTCCTGGCGGGTGTTTTGTCCGGCTGCGACAACGGCGACACCCTGGAGCGTTTCGACGGCCCGACCATGGGCAGTCACTATTCCATTCAGTACGTCAGGCATTCGGCCTCTCCCGGTCCGAAAACGGTGCAGGCCGAAGTGGACACTATCCTCGTCGATGTGGATCGGCAGTTTTCCACCTACCGCAGCGACTCGGACATCGAGCGTTTCAACGCGCTGCCGGCCAACAGTTGCCAGGTCATGCCCGCTCCGGTGCTGGAATTGATTCGCGTGGGCGAGCAGTTGTCCTCGCAAAGCGATGGCGCCTTTGACCTGACGGTGGAGCCGCTGCTGAACCTGTGGGGCTTCGGTCCCCAGTCCCGGGAAGAAAAAGTGCCTAGCGTCGAGGCCCTGGCCCAGGTGCGACAGCGCGTCGGCCATGCCCACTTGCGCATCGAGGGTGATCGGCTATGCAAGGACGCTCCGGTGGAAGTCGATTTCAACAGTATTGCCGCAGGCTACGCCGTCGACCGGATCTCCGCCCGGCTCCAGGCCCTGGGCATCGACAGTTACCTGGCCGAAGCCACTGGTGAACTCAAGGCCGTTGGGCGCAAACCGGATGGCTCGGCGTGGCGTGTTGCCCTGGAAGAGCCACGGGATGACCGACAGGTGGCCGAGCGTGTCATCGAGGTCAACGGCTACGGGGTTTCAACATCCGGCGACTACCGCCGATACTTCGAGCAGGACGGCGCGCGTTATTCCCACACCTTCGACGCACGCACCGGTGCACCGGTCCTACACAACCTGGCGTCAGTCACGGTGATTCATCCTTCGGCGTTGATGGCCGATGGACTATCGACGCTGTTGCTGATTCTCGGGCCTGAACGGGGTTGGGACTATGCCAAAAAACATGACATTGGGGTATTTTTCGTGCTCCGGGACAATGATCGTTTCGTCACCCGTACCAACGATGCGTTTGAACGGATCAGCAGCGGGAAAACCCAATGATGACAGCTTGGTGAAAGGGTAGGTGTGGCGAAATAGCGCAGCAAAACTAGCCTCTGACGCGACCAAGGGGTAATGTGCGCGGCTTGACGTATCTATAGACGACGGTCGGGTGCCTGAACCGGCCCAAAATTGTTCCTTCATGCCGCAATCGGCGTGATTTAGCCGTCGGCGCCATACCGGGTGCCACGGCCTGTTCTGAGGAGTACGCATGGCTGTCTACAACTACGACGTGGTGGTACTGGGTTCCGGCCCGGCGGGAGAAGGCGCGGCAATGAACGCCGCCAAGGCAGGACGCAAGGTGGCGATGGTCGACAGCCGTCGCCAGGTCGGCGGCAACTGCACTCACTTGGGTACCATCCCGTCCAAGGCCTTGCGTCACTCGGTCCGGCAGATCATGCAGTTCAACACCAACCCGATGTTCCGGGCCATCGGCGAGCCGCGCTGGTTCTCCTTCCCCGACGTGCTCAAGAGCGCCGAGAAGGTGATCTCCAAGCAGGTGGCCTCGCGTACCGGCTACTACGCCCGCAATCGTGTCGACGTCTTCTTCGGCACCGGCAGCTTTGCCGACGAGCAGACCGTGGAAGTGGTCTGCGGCAATGGCGTAGTGGAAAAGCTGGTGGCCAAGCACATCATCATCGCCACCGGTTCGCGTCCTTATCGTCCTGCCGACATCGATTTCAACCACGCCCGTATCTACGATAGCGACACCATCCTCAGCCTGGGCCACACCCCGCGTAAGCTCATTGTCTACGGCGCCGGCGTGATCGGTTGCGAATATGCGTCGATCTTCAGCGGCCTGGGCGTGCTGGTGGAACTGGTGGACAACCGTGGCCAGTTGCTGAGCTTCCTGGACTCGGAAATCTCCCAGGCCCTGAGCTATCACTTCAGCAACAACAACATCACAGTGCGCCACAACGAAGATTACGACCGCGTCGAAGGCGTCGACAACGGCGTGATCCTGCACCTCAAGTCCGGCAAGAAGATCAAGGCCGACGCCTTGCTCTGGTGCAACGGCCGCACCGGCAACACCGATGCCCTGGGCCTGGAAAACATCGGCGTGAAGGTCAACAGCCGCGGCCAGATCGAAGTCGACGAGAACTACCGCACCTGTGTGCCGAACATCTATGGCGCCGGTGACGTGATTGGCTGGCCGAGCCTGGCCAGTGCCGCCCACGACCAGGGGCGTTCGGCCGCCGGCAGCATCGTCGACAACGGTAGCTGGCGCTTCGTCAACGATGTGCCGACCGGTATCTACACCATCCCGGAGATCAGCTCGATCGGCAAGAACGAACAGGAGCTGACCCAGGCCAAGGTGCCCTATGAAGTCGGCAAGGCCTTCTTCAAGAGCATGGCGCGGGCGCAGATCGCCGGTGAACCGCAAGGCATGCTGAAGATCCTGTTCCACCGCGAGACGCTGGAAGTGCTCGGCGTGCACTGCTTCGGTTACCAGGCTTCGGAGATCGTCCACATCGGCCAGGCGATCATGAACCAGCCGGGCGAGCTGAACACGCTGAAGTACTTCGTCAACACCACGTTCAACTACCCGACCATGGCCGAAGCCTATCGGGTAGCGGCCTATGACGGGCTCAACCGGCTTTTTTGAGCGGCTCCGGCCGGTGGCCTGAGCCGGCCGGGGAGACCGATTTCAGCAATTCTCGAGGGTGGCAGTGGCCAAACCGGGAAAGTCTGTAATCAGGCTGTCAGCGCCAAAGTCGGCGAGTCTGCGCATCAGTGCAGGCTCGTTGACGGTCCACACCGACACATGCAGCCCCTGACGCTGCGCCTTGATCAGGCGTTCGGGCGTGCACAAGGTCCAGTTCAACGCCAGAATCTCACAACCGTAGCTCTGGGCGACCTTCAGCGGGTCGAGCCAGGCGTACTCGGCTACCAGTCCGCGGGAGATGTCCGGGGTCAATTCCAGGGCGGCCTTGAGCACTTCCCGGGAGCTGGAGGTGATGGTGACTTTGTCCAGCAGGCCGAAGCGCTGGGCCATTTCGCGGATTCCCAGTACGGTGGCGGCCGCCCGGGTGCGTGAAGCGCTTTTGACTTCCAGTTGCCAATGCTCGAAGTCGCACTGTTCGAACAGTTCTTCCAGGCGCGGAATCGGGCAAGGCTTGATCCAGCCCGGGCCACCCTTGCGCGCATCGTAGGTCACCAGCTCGGCGGCGGAATGCTCCACCACCTTGCCCCGACGATCGGTCGTGCGCTTGAGGGTCGGGTCGTGGATCACCATCAACTCGCCGTCCATGGACAGGTGCAGGTCCAGTTCGCAACGGCGTACACCGTGCTTGAGACATTCCTGAAAACCGGTCAGGGTGTTTTCCGGTGCTTCGCCCTTGGCGCCGCGGTGGCCATAAATGAGGGTCACGGTTCTTCCTTATTGATACCTGATTCGTTCAGTTCCCGCGCCAGGCGACGTTCTTGCGCCTGTTTCTGCAGGATGTAGCGCGCCAGCAACTGGCGCTGGGCGTCGGTCGGGCGCTCGAACTCGGTGCCCACGTCGTAGCCGCCACCCTTGCGGTCGCAGTGGGTGACCCGCGCCCGCAGCAACAGCCCCAGGGCCTGGGGCATGAGCACCAGTTTGATCGACAGGTGCGTGCCGATGGCAATCGGGGTGGGGTACTGGAAGTCGATGCCGCCTTCGGAAATGATCACTGGTTGTGGTTCGCCGATTTCACCGAGCACGGTCAGGGCGACGATCTGGCTGAGCAGGTCGATACGCTTGTTCATGACCTTGAGATAGGCCGCGATGCTGCGTTCGCGCTCGCTGATCTGGCGCAGCAGGTGCTGTGACTCGAACTCGCTCAGGTGCAGTTCGCTGAGCAGATTGAACAATGGAGAAGGATCCTGCAACACTTCCTGGCCAGCAGCTTCAGGAATGGAGAGGGGCCGAATTTCCAGTGCGATCGTGTCCTCGATACGGTAGTATTCGCGGCGATCTTCTTCATCTAATGTCGACATGGCGAACCCATGGTAGCGGCGGTGGTCTGAGTGTAAAGCTGGTTTGAGACCCCCGCCACAAGGACGTTCCTTTTCCCTCCGAACAAGCCCCGACATGTTCAGACCTCTCTTCGTATTCATCGGCACGCGTTATACCCGTGCAAAACGTCGCAATCATTTCGTATCGTTCATTTCCCTGACATCCATCATCGGGCTGGCCCTTGGCGTGGTCGTGATGATTGTCGTGTTGTCGGTGATGAACGGCTTCGACCATGAAATGCGCACTCGCGTGCTGGGCATGGTGCCCCACGCCACCGTCGAATCCGGCGAAGCCATCAGCGACTGGCCGAGCCTGGCCGCCAAGGTCAAGCAGAACCCGCAGGTGCTGGCCGTTGCGCCCTTCACCCAGATGCAGGGGCTGCTGACCAACGACGGCAAGGTGTCCAAGGTCCTGCTCAACGGCATCGACCCCGGGCTCGAGCGGAAGGTGTCGATCATCGACAATTTCATGCAGCAGGGCCGGCTCGACGACCTGGCGCCGGGCAGCTTCGGCATCGTGATTGGCGACAAGGCCGCGACCAAGCTGGGCGTGACCATCGGCGACAAGCTGACCTTCGTCGCGCCGGAAGTCACCGTGACCCCGGGCGGCGTGTTCCCGCGCATGAAACGCTTTACCGTGGTCGGCATTTTCCATGTCGGCGCCGGGGAGCTGGACGGTTACCTGGGTGTTACCAACCTCCAGGACCTGGCGCGCCTGCATCGCTGGAAGCCGGATCAGGTCCAGGGCCTGCGGTTGAAGTTCGACGATCTGTTCCAGGCGCCGCGTGTCGCGTGGACCATCGCCCAGCAGCTTGGCGAAGACCGCTACTACGCCCGGGACTGGACCCGCACCCACGGCAACCTGTACCAGGCGATCCGCATGGAAAAAGCCATGATCGGCCTGCTGTTGCTGCTGATCGTCGCCGTCGCCGCGTTCAACATCATTTCCACGCTGGTGATGGTGGTGAATGACAAGAAGGGGGATATCGCCATTCTGCGGACCCTGGGCGCCACGCCGGGGCAGATCATGCGCATCTTCATGGTCCAGGGCACCGTCATCGGTGTGATCGGTACGCTGGTCGGCGCCCTGGTCGGGATGTTCGCCGCGCTGAACGTCAGCGCCGCGATTGCCGCCCTGGAAGGCCTGATCGGGCACAAATTTCTCAACGCCGACGTGTATTTCATCGACTACCTGCCGTCGCAATTGCAGGCCGATGACGTGTTGATGGTCTGTGGCGCCGCGTTGATCCTGAGTTTCCTCGCCACCCTGTATCCAGCCTGGCGTGCCGCGCGCACCCAGCCTGCGGAGGCGTTACGTTATGAGTGAGTCGGGCATGAGTGAAAAAGCGATTTTGAGCTGCCGCAACCTGGGCAAATCCTACGAGGAAGGCCCGGAGTCGGTGGTGGTGTTGTCGGGCCTGCAACTGGAGCTGCATCCCGGTGAGCGCGTGGCGATTGTCGGTACCTCCGGCTCGGGCAAAAGTACCTTGCTCAACCTGCTGGGTGGTCTCGATACGCCGACCGCCGGCAGTGTCTGGCTGGCCGGGGAAGAACTCTCGGCGCTGAACGAGAAGGGCCGTGGCCTGTTGCGCAACCGCTCCCTGGGCTTCGTCTATCAGTTCCACCATTTGCTGCCCGAGTTCACCGCCCTGGAAAACGTCTGCATGCCGCTGTTGATCGGCCGCACCGCGATTCCAGAGGCCCGCCAGCGTGCGACCGCGTTGCTGGAGCGGGTAGGGCTGGGTCATCGCCTGGAGCACAAGCCGGCCGAACTGTCCGGCGGCGAACGCCAGCGCGTGGCGATTGCCCGGGCCCTGGTCAACAAGCCAGGCCTGGTGATGCTCGACGAGCCGACCGGCAACCTCGACTCCCACACCGCCCAGGGCATCCAGGACCTGATGCTGGAACTCAGCACCTCGATGCGCACCGCGTTCCTGGTGGTGACCCACGACATGAACCTGGCCCGGCAGATGGATCGCGTCCTGCATTTGCAGGAAGGTTGCCTGACGCCCATCTGACCGCCCGCAACCCGGCGCCTGCAACCCGCGCCGGGTCTTCAATTTTTCTACGGTGCTCCGCGAATGTTCAGACCGTTATCGATCTTCATCGGCACGCGCTATACCCGCGCAAAGCGCCGCAATCGCTTTGTTTCGTTCATCTCCATGACCTCGATGATCGGCCTCGCCCTGGGTGTGCTGGCGATGATCGTGGTGCTGTCGGTGATGAACGGCTTCCAGCGCGAAATGAGCTCGCGCATCCTCGGCATGGTGCCCCATGCCACCATCGTCGGGGTCAATCCGATCGACGATTGGCAGCCGGTGGCCGCCGCCGCGCTGAAAAATCCCGAGGTGATCGCCGCCGTGCCGTTCACCGAGATGGAAGGCATGCTGAGTTACAAGGGCTCGATGCAGCCGATCCAGATCAGCGGCGTCGACCCCGCCCAGGAAGGCAAGGTGTCCATCGTCGCCCAACACATCGTCCAGGGCCGTCTCGATGCCTTGAAACCGGGTGAGTTTGGTGTGGTGATCGGTGAAATCACCGCCCGGCGCTTCCGCCTGAACGTTGGCGACAAGTTGACCCTGATCGTGCCGGAAGTCAGCACCGCGCCGGGCGGCATCACGCCGCGGATGCAACGACTGAACGTGGTCGGCGTGTTCAAGGTCGGCGCCGAGCTGGATGGCTCCATGGCCCTGATCCACCTGGCCGATGCCGCGCAGATGCAGCACTGGCAGCCGAACCAGGTGCAGAGCGTGCGCCTGGCGGTGAAGGACCTGTACGCCGCACCGAAGGTCTCCGGTGATATCGCCACGGGCCTGGGTACGGACTACAAGGCCGACGACTGGACCCACACTCAGGGCAGCCTGTTCAGTGCCATGAAAATGGAAAAGACCATGATCGGCCTGTTGTTGCTGATGATCGTCGCGGTGGCGGCGTTCAACATCATCGCCACGCTGATCATGGTGGTGAACGACAAGGGCGCGGACATCGCGATCCTGCGTACCATCGGTGCCACGCCGCGGCAGATCATGGCGATCTTCATGGTTCAGGGCACGGTGATCGGGATCGTCGGCACGGTGATCGGTGGCGTGCTGGGGGTGATTGCGGCGCTGAATGTCAGTGAGCTGGTGGGCTGGCTGGAGCGGGTCACCGGCCAGCACATTTTCAGTTCGGATGTGTACTTCGTCAGTAACCTGCCGTCGGAGCTTCAGCGCGGCGACGTGGTGCTGATCTGTTCCGCAGGTTTCATCCTGAGCTTCCTCGCCACCGTCTACCCGGCCTGGCGCGCGGCGAAGATCGAGCCGGCGCAGGCGTTGCGGTATTCCTAAAGCCCCGTGCGGTCCCCTGTGGCGAGGGGATTTATCCCCGCTGGGCTTTTGTAGGAGCTGCCGAGTGCAACGAGGCTGCGATCTTTCCGTTGGCGCTTGAGTCTCAAGCGAAAGATCGAAAGATCGCAGGCTTCGCCAGCTCCTACAAAGTCTTCGGCAACTCAATCACGAACCGCGTCCAGCCCTCGGCTGACTCACACCGGATTTCCCCGCCATGGGCGCGGATGATCGAGCGGGTGATCGCCAGGCCCAGGCCGGCATGTTCGCTGCTGCCTTCCCGGCGGGCCGGGTCGGCGCGGTAGAAACGGTCGAACAGGCGCGGCAGCAAGTCCGCCGGGATGCCTTTGCCGCTGTTCTCCACGCTCACACTCAACACCTGGGTCGTCTCGACCATTCGCACCTGCACTTCACCTCCGATGGGGGTGAAGCGCAGGGCATTGTCCAGCAGATTGGACAGGGCCCGGCGCAACATGCCGCGATCCCCTTCGATGTGACCGTTGCCCTCGCGGCTCAAGCGAACCCGGGCGTCTTCGGCCAGTGGCGCGAAAAACTCCAGCAGCACATCCACTTCTTGCGCCAACTCCAGCGGTTCGCGGCTGGGCGTCAGCAAGCCGTGGTCGGCCTTGGCCAGGTAGAGCATGTCGTTGACCAGTTGCGCCATCCATTGCAATTCTTCGAGGTTGCTGTGCAGTGTCTCGCGGTAATCCTCCAGTGAGCGCTCGCGGGTGAGGGTGACCTGGGTGTGGGTCAGCAGGTTCGACAGCGGCGTGCGCAGTTCATGGGCGATGTCGGCGGAGAACGCCGAGAGTCGTTGAAAAGCGTCATCGAGGCGTCCGAGCATGGCGTTGATGCTGTGGGCCAATTCCGCCAACTCGGCAGGCATGCGATCTTCGGGCAGGCGGGCGTTGAGTGAGCGCGCAGAAACCCCGCCAGCGATGACTCCCATGTGCCGTAACGGTTGCAAGCCACGCCGAGCGACCCAGGCGCCGAGCAGGGCGGTTGCCAGGGCGGACAGGCCGACGGTCAGCCAGATCAGGCGCTGCATGCGTTGCAGGAAATGCTGGTGGTGGGTGATGTCCAGCAGCAGCGTCAATTGCGGTGAGGCCGGGCGGTCGGGGTACAGCGCTGCGTTCAGTACGCGGTAATCGGTATCGGCGTCGCTGAGGGTGGAAAGGCCGGGGCTTTCGGGCAGTCGGGCTGGAATCCGGATCGAGCTGTCGTACCAGCGCACGCCGTCGCTGCCTTTGATGCGCAGGGCCAGGTCGGCCTGTCGGCTCAGTTCATCTTCCAGGCGGTGCTGGGTCTGTTCGGCGTCGAGATCCTGAAGGGCGCGGCGCAGGCCGATCAGCTTGCCTTCCAGCAATTGCTGGTCCAGCTCGATGAAGTGGGCCTCGCTGGCGCGGCTGAACAATACCCCGGCAAACAACGACACCACGGCGGTGCAGGCGGCGAACAGCAGTGCCAGGCGGCTGCTCAGCGACCATCGGTCCCTCACAGGCTGCGCTCTTCCAGCACATAGCCCATGCCCCGTACGGTGTGGATGAGCTTGTTGGGGAAGTCATCGTCGATCTTGAGCCGCAGCCGCCGGATCGCCACTTCGATGACGTTGGTATCACTGTCGAAGTTCATGTCCCAGACCTGGGAGGCGATCAAGGATTTGGGCAGTACCTCGCCCTGGCGGCGCAAAAGCATTTCCAGCAAGGCGAACTCCTTGGCGGTAAGGTCGATGCGCCGGCCGCTGCGTTCGACACGACGGCGGATCAGGTCCAGGCGCAGGTCAGCCAGTTGCAGGCTGGTTTCCTGGGGTGTCGAACCGCCTCGGCGCAACAGGCTGCGGACCCGTGCCAGTAATTCGGAAAAGGCGAAGGGCTTGACCAGATAATCGTCGGCACCCAGTTCCAGGCCGTGTACCCGATCCTGTACCGCGTCCCGCGCCGTCAGGAACAGCACAGGGGTGTCCAGCCCGGCCCCGCGAACCGCTTGCAGAATCTGCCAGCCGTCGCGGCCGGGCAGCATCACGTCGAGGATCAGCAAGGCGTACTCACCGTTCAGGGCCAGTTGCTGGCCGCTGATACCGTCGGTCACCAGGTCGGCGTTGAACCCGGCTTCGCCCAGGCCCTGGCGCAGGTATTGGCCGGTTTTGGTTTGGTCTTCGACGATCAGCAGTTTCATGGGCAGCTCAGAGTATGTCTCAACGTGAAGTTATACCGCGGCTGGCACGGTTGCGGCGCAAGCTGACAAAGTTGTAATCGAGCCGTCAGCCGGCAGCCACACAGGGGGTAGGTTTTGTGCTAGCTGAATCTTATCCGGTTGGCCGGGATGAAGGGTGAACTGACCGTCAGACAGTAAGCACTCAAAGGCTTGGGCAAAGGCTGATAGAATCCGCTGATTCTTCAGTCAGGTTTCCGTCATGCATCCCGCAGCCGAACACTCGCCGCTGGGCAAATCCAGCGAATACATCGCCACGTACACGCCATCACTGCTGTTCCCGATCCCACGCACGGCGAAATGGGCGGAGCTGGGCCTGACGGCCGAGACTCTGCCGTACAAGGGTGTGGATTTCTGGAACTGTTTCGAGCTGTCGTGGCTGTTGCCGTCCGGCAAGCCGGTGGTGGCGATCGGTGAGTTCGCGATCCCGGCGGATTCGCCGAACATCATTGAATCCAAGTCGTTCAAGCTGTACCTCAACTCCTTGAACCAGACCCCGTTCGCTGATACCGCGAGCCTGGAAGCGACCCTGCGCCAGGACCTCTCGGCGGCCGCGGAAAAACCGGTGCAGGTGCGGGTTCGCAGCCTCAAGGACGTGGAAAGTGAAGGCATCGTGGCGCTGCCCGGCGTCTGCATCGACGACCTGGATATCAGCGTCGATTCCTACGCGCACCCCCGTCCGGAGCTGTTGCAATGCGATGATTCGCGCATCGTCGAAGAAAGCCTGCACAGTCACTTGCTCAAATCCAACTGTCCGGTGACCAGTCAGCCGGATTGGGGCAGCGTTGTCGTGGAGTACCGCGGCGCGGCGCTGGACCCTGCCAGCCTGCTGGCCTACATCGTCAGCTTCCGCCAGCATTCGGACTTTCATGAGCAATGTGTGGAGCGCATCTTTCTCGACCTGCAGCGTTTGCTCAAGCCGGAGAAATTGACGGTGTATGCGCGGTACGTGCGGCGGGGCGGCCTGGACATCAACCCGTATCGCAGCACCGAAAGCGTGCAACTGCCGAACCAGCGCCTGGTCCGTCAGTAAATACCCTGTTCGGGCAATCCTGTGGGAGCGGCTGCTGAATGTGCGTCCACCACAATCTCTGTGGGAGCGAGCCTGCTCGCGATGGGGCCAGTAGGTCCAACATCGCTGTGACTGGGCGCTCACAAAGGACCTGTATTCGCCGTGTATTCGCCGGGGTCAGATCCCCATGTTGCCCAGCGTCAGCATGATGTTGCGCAACGTCCCGGCAACGGCGGGGTGGCTGACTTCGAAGCGTTCCACGGCCAGGTTCACGCCATCCACCAGGTTGGTGTCCTGGAGGGTGTTCTCCAGCTGGATTTCGGCTTCGATCTGAGCCATCAGTTGTTGCAGGTTTTCGCGCTCCGGCTCGGACAGGGGCGGGTTCTGGTCCAATTGCTCGCGCAGGGCATTGAGTTGTTCTTGCAGTTCGAGGCGCGCCATTGGCATAACTCCCATAATTGATAAGCACAGCCATGGACCGCGCCAGTGCGTCAAAAGTCCATGGCATGCCCTAAGAGTAATCCACCCTCACGTTCCCTGCATGATCCCGGTCAGGGCTTCTCGCCCTTGAGCCGACGCAGGCTGATGTCTGCCAGGCAGGTGTCCAGTTCGCCCAGGTGATCGATGACCGAATGCACCCCCAGGCTGAACAACTGCACAGTGGCTTTGGCGCGTTTGATTTCCCGCTGCTGTTGGCTCAGGGCCTGCCATTCGCCGGGCGTCAGGCCGCACAGCGAGCCGCAGGAGGCCAGTCCAATGGTCCATAAGCCGGCATTGAGCCCCGATTGCAGCAAGCGGGGTTCGCCGCTGACCAGTACGCATCCGTCCAATTGCTGGACGTTCAGCGCCATCAATGCCTGCCAGCAGGCGTGAGGGGCCGGCCAAGGATTATTTGTTGCAGGAAGTTGCGGCGATTTGATCCACGCCGGTAACGATGCCGCCAGACCATGACTGACGGCAGGCGGCAACTCATCGAGCCAGGCGCAGGGAATTTCTTGGAGTTGCAGGTGCCGCAGGCTTTCGAGGGCGCCGGGTGTCGGTTGCGCGTGCTCGGCCGGCGTTGACCCGGGTTGGCGAATGCGCGCCCCGAAATCCACCAGGCATCCGCTAAGGCCAAACAGCACGGCGGTGAGGCTGGGAGCGGGGAGGGGCAAGGCTTCGGCGCGGGGCATTGGGGTCATCCTTGAAATAGGCCGAGCCTAACGTGCGTCGATGACAGTCCAGTGACAGCGAAATGAAAGGGCCGGGTCGTGGAAGCGTCCTACAAACAGCTTCTTTTTCCATGCTGCCTATCGACGCGTTCCACCTTATACTACTCGCCATCTACCGCCTGGGCTCGGCGCCCTTGCCTGAATAAACCAAGGAGTTTTCCCCTATGCGCTGGAGCCATCGCCTAGCTCAGCTATTTCTTTCCGCCAGTGTGCTGCTGGTGCCGTTCGCCGCTCAGGCCGCTACGGAAGAAGATCCATGGGAAAGCATCAACCGTCCGATCTTTACCTTCAACGACACCCTTGATACCTATGCGCTCAAGCCGCTGGCCCAGGGGTATCAATACGTGACGCCGCAGTTCCTTGAGGACGGCATCCATAACATGTTCCGCAACATCGGCGACGTGGGCAACCTGGCCAACGACCTGTTGCAGGCCAAGCCGGCTGCCGCTGGGGTCGATACGGCCCGATTGATCTTCAACACCACCTTCGGCCTCCTGGGCTTCTTCGACGTAGGCACCAAGATGGGCCTGCAGCGTAGCGATGAAGATTTCGGCCAGACCCTCGGCTACTGGGGCGTGGGCAGCGGCCCTTACGTGATGCTGCCGTTGCTGGGGCCAAGCACGTTGCGCGATGCGCCGGCCAAGTTCGTCGACAACTACACCACGCCGTACCCCTACATCGACAATGTGTCGGTGCGTAACTCGATCTTCGGCCTTAACGTCGTCGACACCCGCGCCAGCCTGTTGTCGGCCGAGAAACTGGTGAGCGGCGACAAGTACGTGTTCATCCGCAATGCCTACCTGCAGAACCGCGAGTTCAAGGTCAAGGATGGCCAGGTCGAAGACGATTTCTGATTCGACCCGGAGACAACCGGAAGGCGGCCCTGATGGCCGCCTTCCTTGCTTTTGCGCCATGTCTGGCGGGTTTTATCCTTCCATTGAGTTACGCTTCGCTCGGTTCTTATAACTCTCTGTGCTTTGACAAATAAAGACGGCAAGCGGCTATCTGCCTGAGCTTGAAACGCCCCGCGGATGGGAGTACCGTCTGCGCCTTAGAAGGGCACCTCTGATGTAATCGTGTGTAGGGCAAAGGCCTGAAGCCGGTACGACAGAGAGGCTAGAAAGCGAATCCAGTAGTGCGTGCGAGGCCTGACGGCCCAGCCGGCTACGCCAACCTAATTCTGGCGCCGTTTGCCCACATGCCAAAAACCAGTGCCACGCTGCTGATAATCGATGATGACGAAGTGGTGCGAGCCAGTCTCGCAGCCTACTTGGAAGACAGTGGTTTCAGCGTCCTGCAGGCCAGCAACGGCCAACAGGGTCTTCAGGTATTCGAGCAAGACAAGCCCGACCTGGTCATCTGCGACCTGCGCATGCCGCAGATGGGCGGACTTGAGCTCATTCGCCAGGTTACCGAGATTTCGTCGCAGACCCCGGTCATCGTGGTGTCGGGCGCGGGTGTGATGAACGATGCGGTCGAGGCATTGCGCCTGGGCGCGGCGGATTACCTGATCAAGCCCCTCGAAGACCTGGCGGTACTCGAGCACTCGGTGCGCCGGGCCCTGGACCGTTCGCGCCTGTTGGTAGAGAACCAGCGCTATCGCGAAAAGCTGGAAACCGCCAACCGCGAGCTGGAAGCCAGCCTCAACCTGTTGCAGGAAGACCAGAACGCCGGGCGCCAGGTGCAGATGAACATGCTGCCGGTCAGTCCCTGGGCCGTCGACGATTTCCGTTTTGCCCACCAGATCATCCCGTCGTTGTACCTGTCGGGGGATTTCGTGGACTATTTCCGCGTCGATGAGCGACGAGTGGCGTTCTACCTGGCGGATGTTTCCGGCCATGGCGCTTCGTCGGCTTTCGTCACGGTGTTGCTGAAGTTCATGACCACGCGCCTGCTGTTCGAGTCCAAGCGCAACGGCACGCTGCCGGAATTCAAGCCTTCGGAGGTCCTTGGGCATATCAACCGGGGCCTGATCAGTTGTAAGCTGGGTAAACACGTCACCATGGTCGGTGGGGTCATCGACGAGGAGACTGGCTTGTTGACCTATAGCATCGGCGGTCACCTGCCGTTGCCTGTGCTGTATACGCCAGACAGTGTTCGGTATCTGGAAGGGCGTGGTTTGCCGGTGGGCCTGTTCAACGAGGCGACCTACGAAGACCACGTGCTGGAATTGCCATCGGTATTCAGTTTGACGCTGATGTCTGATGGCATTCTGGATCTTTTGACAGAGCCTACACTCAAAGAGAAAGAAGCGGCCTTGCCTGAACGGGTGAGTGCAGCGGGCGGCAGCCTGGAAGGCTTGCGCCAAGTGTTTGGATTAGCCACGCTAGGGGAGATGCCGGATGATATCGCCCTGTTAGTGTTGAGCAGGAACCTTTGATGAGTACTGGTAGAATCCAGTTCGCCGAGCAGGACGGCACATTTGTCCTGAAGTTTGTCGGTGAAGTGCGCTTGACCCTGTGTTCGGCGCTGGATGCGACTATTGAGCGGATCTTCACTGCGCTGAACTTCAGCGCCATCGTGATCGACCTGACCGAAACCCGCAGCATCGACAGCACCACCCTTGGCCTGCTGGCCAAATTGTCGATCCTGTCGCGGCAGAAGGTCGGCCTGCTGCCCACTGTCGTCACCACCCATAACGACATTACCCGTCTGCTGCAATCGATGGGGTTCGACCAGGTGTTCAACATCGTGGGCGACCCGGTGCCGTGCCCTGAGTGCCTGGACGACCTGCCTGACCAGGACCAGTCCGAGGAAGAGGTGCGGATCAAGGTGCTCGAAGCCCACAAGATTCTCATGGGGCTGAACGAATCCAATCGTGAAGCGTTCCATGACCTGGTGAACGCGCTGGAGCGGCCCTGATTCCGGGGATGACCTGGTGGGTCCTATCGCGAGCAGGCTCGCTCCCACAGGGATCGGGTTGTACTCAGCTCCTGTGGTCGACGCAAAACCTGTGGGAGCGAGCCTGCTCGCGATGGCGTTTACTCAGTCACTAATCTCTTAGCAAAGCCTAGTCATTCCCCAGCGCATAAAAAGGGGGCGAACCCAGCAAGGTTCGCCCCCTTTTGCATGCCTGTGAATCAGATCACAGCTTGGCTTGCAGCAACGCCTCCAGCTTCTCCTGGTCCCGGGCAAACTGACGAATGCCTTCAGCCAGTTTCTCGGTGGCCATGGCGTCCTCGTTGGACAACCAGCGGAATTGCGCTTCATTGAGGCCCAGGCGCGCTTCACCGGTTTGCCCCGGTGCCAGTTTGCGTTCCAGCTTGCCTTCGTCGGCAGCCAGTTTCTCCAGCAATTCCGGGCTGACCGTCAAGCGGTCGCAGCCGGCCAGTTGCTCGATCTGATTGAGATTCCGGAAGCTGGCGCCCATGACCACGGTCTTGTAGTCATTGGCCTTGTAGTAGTTGTAGATGCGCGTCACCGACTGGACGCCTGGATCATCGGCACCGGTGTAGTCGTTGCCATTGGCTTTCTTGTACCAGTCGTAGATACGACCCACGAACGGTGAAATCAGGAACACCCCGGCGTCGGCACAGGCTGCGGCCTGGGCGAAGGAGAACAGCAGGGTCAGGTTGCACTGGATGCCTTCACGCTCCAGCTGCTCGGCGGCGCGGATGCCTTCCCAGGTCGAAGCGATCTTGATCAGTACACGATCACGGCCAATACCAGCCTTGTCGTACAGCTCGACCAGGCGATGGGCACGCTTCAACATGGCATCGGTGTCGAACGACAGGCGCGCGTCCACTTCGGTGGAAATGCGCCCCGGAATCACCTTCAGGATTTCTCGTCCGACCGCCACACCGAAACGGTCGCTGGCCAGGCCTACATCTCCCTTGCAGTCCGCCACGCAAGCGTTCAACAGTTCGGCATAGCCGTGAATCGCCGAGGCCTTCAGCAGCAGGGAAGGGTTGGTGGTGGCATCTACCGGTTTGACGCGGGCAATGGCTTCGAAGTCGCCAGTATCGGCCACGACGGTCGTGAATTGTTTGAGTTGTTCCAGCTTGGAAGTCATGAGCGTGCTCTGTCCTATGGGTCTGTTGACATTACCCGAGGGCCGGCGGCCACTCAAGGGCGTGTGCGGGGATCGATGGCCCCGGTGGCAACAACCTGAAAACGGCTGTTTGAAAGGGCGGGGCAGGTATCGGTAGATACGATGCCAAAACCGCGCGCAGGTTCAACGGGAATGACCGTCAGCGCCCTTCCAGCAACCCCGCCGCCTGATCCAGCAGCGCCAACGGATCCTTGCTCTTGTGGATATCCACCGACAACAATTGCCGAAACCGCCGCGCTCCTGGAAAGCCGGTGCCCAGGCCCAGCACGTGACGGGTGATGTGGTGCATCGCCCCGCCGGCGGCCAGATGATTGGCGATATAGGGCCGCAACTGCGCCAGCGCCTCGGCCCGGCTGATGACCGGCGCGGTGCTGCCGAACAGTTGTTGATCCACCTCGGCCAGCAGATAGGGGTTATGGTACGCCTCGCGCCCCAGCATCACACCGTCGAAGGTCCGCAGATGCTCATGGCACGCCTCGAGCGTCTTGATCCCGCCGTTGAGCACGATTTCCAGCTCCGGAAAATCCGCCTTCAACCGCGCTGCCACGTCGTACCGCAAGGGCGGGATGTCGCGATTCTCCTTCGGCGACAACCCTTCCAGGATCGCGATCCGCGCATGCACGGTAAAACTCGTGCAACCGGCCTCGCGCACCGTGCCAACGAACTCACACAACTGCTCGTAGCTGTCCCGCCCGTTGATCCCGATCCGATGCTTGACCGTCACCGGGATCGACACCGCATCACGCATCGCCTTCACACAATCGGCCACCAACCCCGGATGCCCCATCAGACACGCGCCGATCATGTTGTTCTGCACCCGATCGCTGGGGCAGCCTACATTGAGGTTGACCTCGTCGTAGCCATGCTCCTGGGCCATCTTCGCGCACGCGGCCAGATCCGCCGGGACGCTACCGCCCAATTGAAGCGCCAGGGGATGTTCGGTTTCGTGGTGACGCAGGAAGCGTTCGTGGTCGCCGTTGAGCAGGGCGCCGGTAGTGACCATCTCGGTGTATAGGAGGGCGCTTTTGGAGAGGATGCGCAGGAAGTAGCGGCAGTGGGCGTCAGTCCAATCCATCATCGGGGCGACGGAGAAACGGCGAGACAACGAAGCTGGGGCTATGGACATTGGGAAATCTGGATCTGCGAGACGGAAGTGGCAGTTTATCAGGGATAAGAGACTGCTGTCGGGAGGGGATGTCGTCAGATTGTGGTCCAACTTTCACTCACCACCTGGAGCGCGGGTGCTGTCGTGTGTGAAATACGCCCAGAACCTGAAGACTGTCTCCGCGTACCCGGTAGGGGATTAGATAGGACCAGTTGGGTACGGCCCATTCGCGTGTATTTTTGACCCTGCCTTCGCGGTCCATGCTGGGAAACTCGGCCAATTTGTCGACGCTGGCGAAAATAGCATCGAAAAAATCGTCGGCGGCTTTGGGGTTCTCAAGGGCGATATAGCTAGCTTCGTCTTCCAGGTTTCTAAGCGCTTTTTCCAACCACTCAATCCGCATTCCGACTCCAACGTCGGGCGCGCATTGCTGCCACCTGTTCTTGGCTTGCAAATTTACCCTGGTCAGCTTCTTTGACTGCCAACTCGATTTGCGCAATCAGCGTTTTCTCATGCTCGATGTAATCGCGCAGAACGTCCATGGCCAGATAGCTTGCACTCTGACCGTTCGTCTTGGCCAGATCGGCGAGCGAGTTCGATAGGTCTTCTGGCAGGTTCAGGGATATTCCGGTCATGGCGGCCTCAAGATGTTTGCTTGACGGGCATCTTACATCCTCATACGTCAGGGTGAATGAGCAGGTCGTCGCGATATGTTTCTCAACGTAAAACACGTCATGCTGGCTCGGATCTCGTTCTGGCCGCGAGGTGCAGAATGTCATCTGAGTCGTGCCAGAGCTGTATTATTTCTTAAGCTGATAATCCTGCCCCCAAACCCGTACAGAACTGACCGCCTCATTCTGCCCCTCAAAAACAAACTTCTGCCGCACAGCCGCCTTGGGCGGAACGGTCACTTCATCCGGATTTTCCATCCCCGTGAGGCTGTTGGCGTAACCTGCCTGGTCAATGGCCAGCAGGACGCCCGTCTGCCTGAGGTTGATCAGGCGCAGTTGCTTGTCGGTACTGTTCTTGAAACCGAGGGTAACGGTCAGATGGTCATCGCTGGGTTCCAGTTTCAGGACCTCTACGCCGATCCGGTCTTTCAGTTGCTCGCCGGAGGAAATGATCGCAGCGCCATCGGTGCCCTGGGCTGATTCACGGCCATCCAGTACGCCTTCGCTTACGCCCCCCAACAGGTTCTTGCCTGCCGTGATGAACGACGAGACGGCCGCCTTGGTCGAGTCCTTGATGAGGCTGCCATCGGTTGGTTCGGCTTCGGCTAAGCACAGGGAGCTGGCCAGGAGGCTGGAGACGAAAAAGAGGGAGCGTGACGGCAAGAGAGTCATACATGAGTCCTTGAGTAAGTCTGCAACGCCGCCCATCGGAGGAGAGCGGCTTGCCATGTTTTCGAGTTTATCGCTGACCTGTCCGCGAGGCGAATAAATGCATCGACGGGATTTGCGTGTGTTGTGTGTGTTCGGGCAAGTCAGTCCTCATTCTTCTTTATCCACACGATTGCCGTCGGCGTCATAGACCAGGGACTCGTCAGGGTTGCTCGGATCCGTCACATAGTAGCGGGCTTCATTGCTGTTATCGGTGACTTTCAGGCTGGTGTAGGAACCGAGTTTCTTGACCAGTTTGTTGTTCTGGCTGATCAACACCAATCCACTGTCACCTTCCTGAACGGCAGCTGCGTAGCGGGTCTGGAACGAATTGATGCTGTTGTATTCCAGGGGGATCTGCAGGGTTCCCTTCAAGTCGATAGCTCCGTAGCTGCTATCGCGCCCGACCACCGCCATACCGTTTGAAAACGGTTCCACCTCGTCATAAGGTAATTTGATGGGCAGCAACGCCCCCTGGCGGTTGATAAAGGCAAACTTCCTGGTTCTGGCGTCTTGCACCAACAACGGCTGCTCGCCAACAAAGCGACCTATCACGTTGTAGCCCTGGAGGTTGATCCGTTTGCCTTCCAGGTCGAAAACGTCCTGACGGCCTTGATCGGCTGAGTTTGTATAGAGGTAATCGCCGCTTTGCTGAATATCGGAGAACTGCGGTGGCAGCACTTCCTTGCCGGCGAGGGTATAGGCACCGTACTGGCCCTCCGTGGCATAGGTTTTCGTGCCGAGACGGGCAATGAACAGGTTGCCGCTGACAGTGGGGTTGACGAACTTCATCGGCAATATGAAACGGTGATTCCTGGCGTCGTAGAGCCCGTAGGGTCCGTTGGTTTCACGCTCCACCAGCAGCAGGCCATTGTCCATGGTCTGCGTAATAAGTTCGAACGGCAGGTTGATGAGTTTGTTGCTGCCAGCAGGGAAGTAAGCTGTCTGGTCCACTCCTTCCAGCGTGAGCAACGAATAGATATCCGCAACCCCGCTCTCCTGTACCTGTAGCCAGCGTGGTTTGATCAACCATTGCCCGCCCTGATCGATGAAGCCATAGCGTTCGGACTTCCGGTCAAGGGCGATGTAACGCACTTGCTCCGCAAGAACGTTCTGAACCTGAGTAAAAACGGCAACATTGTCTTGCATCGGTTCAAGCACATGAATGACGATGCGTTGCGGGGTCGCTTCGAAGCGGTAATCGGCCTCGGTGTTCTTCAGCGGTCCCGCCTGGGTGGAAAGCGCTTCGGTTAGATGCTCCAGCCGCTGTTGCACCGCCTGGCTGGTCTTGAACTGGTCGAGATCAGCCTTGGTTTGCCGCAGAGCTTTGTAATAGTCACGCAACGCGTCGATATCGCTCTGCGAAGGGAAGGACCGCGTGTTGTTGCCGTTGCTGTAAAGCGCCTTGCCGTTATCCGTCAAACCCTGCACCACGAAGGTTGTAGTCTTGGGCGTACTTAGCCGCAGTGAGGCACTTGAATCACCTAGGGCGGTAAGTTGGAAGTGTTGGCCGTCGTCCAGGGTAACCTGCGGATGGTCTTTGTCCAGAACCACTTTCTTGAACGCCGGATAACTGCGATAAGCGATCTTCAGATCGAGGCTGGCCAAGGGTTTGTTGAGGGGCAGCGTTATGTAATCATCAGACAGAACGATGTCGTCCGAGTCTGCTTTGGGTTGCACCTTGATGTCGGCGAAAAGTTTCTCGCTGCCATCCCGAAAACGCAGGCGCTCCGGACGGTACTGAATGGCTGCGTGCTCATCCGGCGTGGCTGCGCGCTTCCAGAGTGGATCAAGGCTGCTGGTATCAAGCCTTATTTCGGAACCGTCGGCAAACAACCGTTGAACAAAACGCAGGTCCTGGATCGACGCCAGTGCAGTTTTCAATTGTGCACTGGTGAACGGCACAAACAGCTCTTCGTATTGCAGTTCCTGCTCGCCGGCGGGCTGGGTTCCCTCGATGGTCAGGCTGATTTCCGACTGAGTCACCAGCTCTAAAGCTTCAAGGGTTTCACTGGTGTCATGGATCAAGTAATTCAGGCGCTTTTCAGCGTCGGGCAGCGCCAGCGTACCTATGTCCTCTATGCCTCCTCCATTCATGTCCTCGGCGGCGAAGCTTTCGCTTGGCAACATACTACTTTGGCGAAACAAGTAGTAGGACGCACAGCCCACCACTAACAAGGTCACACTCAGTAGCGACAGCAATCTCAAGCGAGGCTGGGTAAAGTTCATCATGGCTTCGGCAGTTAAAAGGCGAGAAAGTGCGGGCAGCTAACCACACGGTATGGCATGTTGCCAATAGCCTGACGATTGCCAGTCATTTCAGACGGCTCAAGGCGCCGCCACTGCCGTAGCGGCGGCTTCGTTGGAAGAGGCAGATCGATCCAGATCCGCTAGCACGAGCTTTTCAAAATTCACGCTATCGATGACCACCAACGCGCCGGCGGCTTCTTTAATTGCGGCAGAGGCATCCTTTATGAATCTGTCGGGGTGTTCGAACATTTGGATGCCTTTATAGCGCGACATGACCAAGCCGATCTGGCTGGAAACCCGTGGCTTTATAAACGCCAGCTCCACCGATTGAATGTCGTTGTATTGGGTGTAGATGTCCGCAATCCTGTCCGGCGCTACATGCCAGGCGACGGATACGTCAGTTCTGAATTCATGAAGGTCTGCGGTGTAGTTATGGACGTCTGCAATACTCAAGATGCTATTTTGACTTGGGATTCGGAGCACCTTGTCAATGACGGGCAGTCGCCAGCCCAATCCGGGGCCTGCAACCGAATTGATCTTGCCGTTGCGCAGGACCAGGCCGAGCTCTCTTTCGCTGATGGTGTAAAAAGAGAGGCTTGCCAGCACACAAGCTGCGATGGTTGCTGCTAATCCTGAGCCTATAAGGCAAACGTTGCGACGCATGGTCATGTCTCTAGAAATTTATAGTGCAAGTCCGTTTGAAACCGGGGTGATCGCTATTCGATATGGATGCTTTTCATGTGCACATTTCCGATATCGATGCTCTCAATAAGGATGGGGCCATCAACCGCGGCTCTGACTGCGGATGAAAAGCCGCGGACGAACGCCTCCCGGTTTTTCAAAGCCTGCTCTGTCGTGTAATGAGAGACGGCTAGCCTGGCTTGCTCCGTTATTTTGGGGATAAGCAAGATATTTTCGATCGCTTCGAGGGTGGCGTATTCCTTATACATTTTCTGAACCTCGTTCGGCGCGACTCGCCAAACGATGGAAACTTCCAGGTCCATCACATCCAGGTCTTCAGTCCTTGCCTGAAAAACGGGCCAGTAGACCAGGTTGTTTTGCATCGAAACGGTTTTTACTTGATCCACGAAGGGGATTTTCCAACCGAGGCCAGGTGGTGCCACAGTCAGGAACTTGCCGTTGCGCAGGACCACGCCGCGATCCTGTTCATTGACAGAGTAAAAAGTCTCGGCGCAGATGAAATATACAGCCAGTGCCCCCAGGGTCAAAATGACCCAATACTTGATACAGCGATAGGTCATTTATTGTTTTCCATTCTGCGTCGGAATGCTGATGAGTTGATGTGGGGGGATTTCATCGCCGATGCACTTCTCGAACACCTGCTCCATTGGCCCGAGCGTGCAGTTGTAGGCGGCGATATTAGCGACGATCCACTCCTCTTTTTCAATGCCCCACCAACTGATTTCAAACCCGGCATTCATGATGAGGTGCTCGAAGAGGATGCGCTGGGCACGGCCATTGCCTTCGCGGAAGGGGTGGACGACGTTGATATCGGAATAGGCATCGGCAACGGCAATGATCAGTTCCGCCCGGCTCATGCCTTCGAACCATCTGGCCGTCGCCATGCTCTTGAAGATCTTGCCAGCCTCCTTCTCCATGAACTGTGGCTGGCAGAAGCGTGTGTCCTGCTTGGCCATCCCAACGGTCCGCAGTTCCCCGGCCCACTCATACAAGTCCGAAAACAGCAGCCGGTGAATGTTCTGAAGGTAAACCAGGTTGTAAGGGGGAGGGTTGAATTCGACGTTGTCCGCAGCGATGGCCGAGAGCTGTTGTTCGGCTTCGCTTAACGTGGGTTCGTCACGGATGTCGAGTTTGTTGCGAAGGACTGTGGAGCCGGCATAGCAATAGGCGTCTTCGCCGACTCCATACTTGTCTGGCATCAGGCCCGGGTCTTGGTGAAGGTCTTCAAGACTTCTTCACGCGTCGGCATTTTGCATTCGCCATCGGTAAAGGTCACTTTGAAGCCTTCCAGGCGCAGACTGGCCGCATAGTTGGATCGACGCGTCCTGGCCGCGTAGGCCTTTTTAGTTTCAAGGCTGATAGTGCCCATGGGGCTGGACCTCAAATCGCGTGGTTGAGCGGATTATAACCCATCAATGACCAATGGCGCTTGCATCGCCATGCTTCTCGAAATACTGTACGCATAACCAGTATCGAGAGCCCTTCCATGCAACTGATCGCCAAGCTCGGCATTCTCGCCGACGCTGCCAAGTATGACGCCTCCTGCGCCAGCAGTGGTGCTCCCAAGCGCAGCTCCCGCGGTCGCGATGGTCTGGGGGCTACGGATGGCATGGGCATCTGTCATAGCTACACACCGGATGGGCGCTGCGTCTCGCTGCTCAAGGTGTTGCTGACCAATTTCTGCCTCTACGACTGCCAGTATTGTGTCAACCGTCGCTCCAGCAACGTGCCGAGGGCGCGCTTCACGCCGGAGGAGGTGGTGCGGCTGACCCTGGATTTCTATCGTCGCAACTGCATCAGCGGCCTATTCCTGAGTTCCGGCATCATTCGGTCGGCGGACTACACGATGGAACAACTGGTGCGCGTGGCGCGGTTGTTGCGGGAGGTGCACCAGTTTCGGGGCTATATCCATCTCAAGACCATTCCCGACGCCGATCCGCTGCTGATCGAAGAAGCCGGACGGCTGGCCGATCGCCTCAGCGTGAACATCGAGTTGCCCAGCGAGGCGAGCCTCAAGCGCCTGGCGCCGGAGAAGCAATTGGTCACGATCCGCCAGGCCATGGGCACCATCCATCAGGGCCAGCAAGCGGTGGCCGGAGAAGCCCGGGCACCTCGCTTCGCCCCGGCCGGGCAGAGCACCCAGGTAATCGTTGGGGCCGATGCCACCGATGACCATGCGATCCTGCAGAACGCCGAGTCGCTCTACCAGGGTTATGGCCTGCGACGGGTCTACTATTCAGCGTTCAGCCCGATTCCCGACAGCCCCGCCAGCGTGCCGTTGGCAGCGCCGCCGTTGCTGCGCGAGCACAGGCTGTACCAGGCTGATTTTCTCATGCGCGGCTACGGCTACAAGGCGGGCGAGATCCTGGGCGGCGCCGGCAACCTGGACCTGGACATCGACCCCAAACTGGCTTGGGCGCTGGCGAACCGTGAAGTGTTTCCCCTTGACGTCAACCGTGCCGAACCCGCCTTGCTGGCGCGTATTCCGGGGATTGGCTTGCGCAGTGTGCAACGCCTGGTGGCGCTGCGTCGGGAGAGACGGGTTCGCTACGACGATCTGGTGCAGTTGCGCTGTGTGCTGGAGAAGGCGCGACCGTTCATTGTCACCAGCGACTACCGGCCAGTCGAGGCGCAGATGCGCAGCGGCCTGCTGCGGGCGCGCTTGCGTGAGCCCCAGGCGCCCCTGCAAATGGGGTTGTGGGGATGATCGCGCTGGATTGCGAGGACGATTTTTTGATATGGCGCGACCAGGCCCGCAAGCTGCTCGGCCACGGCATCGACCCCGCCGACGTGACCTGGACCCAAGGCCCTGTGGCCGATCTGCTGGCCGCGCCGACGCCGCTGCCGTCAGGCCCGGGTCCGTTCTCCACGCGAGTGCCGGCGGCCTTGTTGACACAGCTCGAACAGGCCGCTCGCTACCAGGGCGAACATCGCTGGAGCCTGTTGTACGAAGTGCTTTGGCGGGTCGCTCATGGTGATCGCACCGCCATGCTCGCCGGTGATCGCCTGGGCAGCGAATTACAGCGCCGGATCAAGCAGGTCAGCCGCGAGGCCCATCACCTCCATGCGTTCGTGCGCTTCGTACCTTTGCAGCAGGCGCTTGCCGAGCAGTTGCAACTGGACCTCGTGGCATTTCACGAGCCGGCCCATGACATCCTCGAAAGTGCGAGCGGCCATTTTGCCGAGCGACTGGGCCGACAACGCTGGCTGATAGCGACGCCCCGTGATGGCATCCGGTTCGATGGTCAGACCCTGGATTATCAACGCTGTTGTCCTGAGCAGTGGCAACAATGGGCGCGCCACGCTGAAGACCCTGGCGCGGAGTTATGGCGCACTTATTATCGACACACCTTCAACCCGGCGAGGGTCAACCCTCAAGCGATGCGACAGCATATGCCGGGGCGATTCTGGCAGCACTTGCCGGAGGGGGAGTTGATTCCCCGGCTGGTTGGGCTGGCGAGGCAGGGAAAGCAACGGGATGGGCAGGCGTTGGAGGTGGGGGAGAAGGTTGGGAAACGGATCGTTTTGGGGGGCAATGGTTGAAGTCGACGGTCGCCATCAGGGACTTTCAAACGGCGCGTAGGCACGCTGTCTAACTTGGCTAATTAAATCATCCGGGCAACAAAGGCAGTTACGAATAGGGCGACCGTGAAGGGCCGCCCGCTCAAACCCAGTCAGTTCATCACCCGCGACAACGCCGCCTGATGCAACCAGCGAGGCGTCGCCCACATGAAGATCACGTTGAGCTTGTTCATGATGCCCGGTACGACGCTGATGCGCCCGGCGCCCAGTGCGCGGATGCCTGCCCGTACCACGGGGGCCGGCTGCATCATGATGGCTTTCAATCCGGGGGTGATTTTCTGTTGCGCCGCGGTGGCGAAGCCGGTGTCTGTCATGCCGGGGCACAAGGTGGTGACAGTGACCCCATCAGCTTTGAATTCACGGTGCAAGGCTTCTCCTAGGCGTAGGACGTAGGCCTTGGCAGCCGAGTACACGGCAAAATTCACCACGCCTTGGTAAGCCAATACGCTGGCGATCTGTAGGATTTTTCCGCGCTGGCGCTTCCGCATGTCTTGGCCGAAAAGGTGGGTCATGGCCGTCAGGCTTGCAATGTCGAGCTGAATCATCGCCAACGCGTCGTTCAGTTGCGCGTCCAGCAAGGGACCTTGCAGCCCGTGCCCGGCGTTGTTGATCAGGGTATCGATCTGGATGCCACGTTGATTCAGACCCGCATGGAGATGGATGATCGCAGCGGTGTCAGAGAGGTCGACCTGTTCGACGAGCACTTCAATGCCGTACTGGTTGCGCAACGATTCAGCCAGGGTCTGCAGACGATCCAGCCGGCGGGCAACCAGTACCAATGGATGACCGATTGCCGCATATTGCCTGGCAAATTCCTCACCAAAACCGCTGGAGGCGCCGGTGATCAGCACCCATGAATCGCTGTTTCTGCTCATCTGATCTACCTCTATGGCTCATACTGGTCCGCGTGTGAGAGGTAGGTTACTATCAATACGAAAGCGAGTCGATATCGAAACGATATGAACGATGAATCGTTGTGTGAAAGCTCATGCCCGATCGAGCGCAGCCTCAGGTCCGTCGGCGATCAATGGAGCATCCTGATCCTCAGGGATGCGCACCGTGGCATCCGCCGTTTCGATGAGTTCAGGAAAAGCCTTGGCATCGCCCCGACCATCCTCACTAAACGCTTGGCGGCGCTGACCGAAGCGGGGCTGCTGGAGAAACATCGCTACTGCGAACGGCCGCCCCGTGATGAATACGTCCTGACAGAAGCCGGGGTCGATTTCCTGCCTGTGCTGTTCATGATCGGAGCCTGGGGGCGTAAACATCGAGCGGGAGGGGAGGTGGTGCGTTTCTTCGATGCCCAGGCGGGGACCGAGATCCAGGCGGTGGCCATCGACGAGGTGACAGGCAGCCCAATCGGGTCCAGGGAAATACGCATTGTCATGCCGGATTGAGTCGAGCCCTGAATACTAAGTCGGCGGAGGCGGCGCCCACCGGCAAATGCCTTATTTGTGCAAATTCCGAACAGGTCCTGTGCCGTTCGCGCTATGTCCAAGCTCAGTGCCTGCCCCTTAGCATTCCTTCCCTCATTAACCAGGAAGGAATTCCCATGCAACGTTTCACCCGCCGTTTCCTCGCCGCCTGTGCATTTTCCGGTATTGTCGCCAGCACCGGCGCATTCGCTGAAAACCATTCCACTATCCGCGCCATGTCCGGCGCAACGCCGATCAACCAGTTGCCTGCCGGTAAAACCGCGTTACTGGTGATCGATTTTCAGAACGAATACTTCACCGGTAAGATGCCGATTCCTGATGGCGCTGCTGCGCTGGCCAATACCCGTAAGCTGATTGCCTTTGCCGATGACCACAAGATGCCGGTTTTCCATGTCCAACACGTTGCTCCCGCTGGTTCGGCGGTGTTCGCGAAGGACGGTGAAACCGTGAAGTTTCATCCGGACATGCAGCCCAGGGCCCAGGATGTGGTGTTGCAGAAAACCACCGTCAGCGTCTTCGGCAGCACCGACCTGGACAAGCGTTTGAAGCGCGCCGGTATCCAGAACCTGATCATCTCCGGCCTCATGACCCATGCGTGCGTGGCGGGTGCCGCCCGGGATGCGGCGCCTTTGGGCTACAACGTAGTGGTCGCCTCCGATGCATCGGCAACCCGCGCGATTACCCGGGTCAACGGTGACGCGATCGACAAGGACGCCTTGCACAAGGCCGCGCTGGTCGAAGTCGAGGACACATTCGGTGATGTCATGACCACCGACCAGATCATCAAGTTGCCGGTGCGCTAAGTCGATATGAATCAGATGCTCGCCATGCGTGTGTTCCGTTGCATTGTGGAGACCCAGGGGATCTCAGCCGCAGCCGAGCGGCTGGACACCACTCATTCCTCGGTGTCGCGACACTTGCAGCAATTGGAGAGCGCGTTGGGCGTGCGTCTGATCAATCGCAATACCCGGCGCATGAGTCTGACAGCGGCCGGCGAAAGGTACTACGCGGCTTGCGTGGATATCCTGGACCGAGTCGAAGCCGCCTCCCGCGCCGCAACCCTGGAGCAGGAGCGTCCCTCCGGCCTGCTTCGCATCAGCGCACCGCTGGTGACCGGTACGCTGGAACTGGCCAACTGGTTGCCGGCTTTCCAGCAACGCTACCCGGATATCCAAGTCGATCTGTCCTGCTCCGATCCTCTTGTCGACCTGGTGGCCGATGGGTTCGATGTGGCGTTGCGGATCTGTGGGCCACTGGCCGACACCAGCCTTGTCGCCCGCTTGCTCAGCGTCTCACCGCAGGTGTTGGTGGCGGCGCCGGGCTATCTATCCAAGCACGGTCTTCCTCGCCGCGTCGTTGAACTCAATGAGCACCGGCTACTGACCTACGCATCCGCTACCCAGTGGTCCCTGGTCTGCGAAGGAGGGGAGTCAATCACGCTGGATTGCAACAGTGCCTTTCATACGGACACCATCACCGCCTTGCACGCGTGCGCCCTGTCGGGCGGGGGAATTGCTGCGTTTACCCTGGCGACAGTCCGGGACGACCTGCTGACTGGAAAGCTGATGCGGATCCTGCCGGAGTACACCCTCGGGATGAGGCACTACTATGCGCTGTATCCTCATGCCCGGAATCTACCCCTCAAGGTCAGAGTGTTTGTTGACCACATGAAGCAGTATTACGAAGGCAAGCTCTGACTGGCGGGCATGAGTGCCCATCCACTCATTGCGCGAGAAATCCGCCATCGATCACAAACTCTGCGCCGGTCGCAAATCGCGATTCGTCTGAAGCCAGGAAAAGGGCCATGTTCGCGATGTCGATCGCTTCCCCCAGGAAGCCGATAGGGTGGAGCTTGCGCAATCGCTCCAGCTCGACGGGGTCGTTGCCCACCATCGGTGTGGTGATGTATCCAGGATGAATGCTGTTGACGCGGATTCGGTAGCCCTTGCGTCCAGCGTGCAGCGCCGCGGATTTGGTGAGGTTGCGAATGGCCCCTTTGCCGGCACAGTAGGCTGCGTATTCGGGATGACCCACGATGCCTTCGATGGACGACAGGTTGATGATCGATCCGCCTCTTTCCCGTAGATACTTGAACGCCTGTTTCATGCCAAGGAAAGTGCCATGAAGGTTGACCGACAGCTCCTTGTTCCAATCATCAAAGCTCATGGTTTCCACATTGCCGGCTACAGCTATGCCGGCGCTGTTCATGACGATATCGACGCCGCCGAACTGTGCCAGCGCTGCTGTAAAAGCTGCAGCCCACTGACTTTCATCCCGCACGTCCAGACGACAGAACAGTGCTTTGCCTCCTGAGGCCCGAATCGTTTCCAGAACCGATTCGGCTTTTGTCTCGTCGATATCGCAGATAACGATCCCAGCGCCTTCATCTGCAAATCGAATGGCGCTGGCTGCGCCGATGCCTGACGCGGCGCCGGAAATCAGCGCCACTTTTCCTTCAAGTCTTTTCATTTTGCATTCCCTCAGAACTGTTGAATGGACTGAGGTAACCCTACTTGGCCGGGGTTTTGCGACCTAGCCAATATCGGCAATGGAAGGTGTCGAGGCGCGGGCGGGGAGGCGGGTTCAGCTTTTCATGGCCAGCTTGACGACCTGTTGGGCCTGGGCAGCAGACAGGGTCCCATTCTTGCTCAGTTTGTCCAGGGAGGCGCTCGCTGTCATCAGGCTGGCGGTGAGTGTCGAGAGCGTCGCTTGCAACGCGCCGACTTTTACCTGCTTGGTTTCCGGGGACATACTTTGATCGGCCATGAGCGCCTGCATTTCTGACTGCTTTTCTGCGATTTTCTGCTTCAACTCCCGAATCATCTTCAGGATTTTCTGCGCCTGGTCAGGCAGCCCGCTTTCTTCAATGTCCTTGTTGGCATTGGCGGAGCGCTCATTCGCGGCTTTTTGAAGTCCGACGCCGGACAGCGATACTTTCACCCCCTCAACCTGCGTACCGACAGACGATTTGTTCGCAGGCGTCTGCTCCACCTCAGCAGTGGGCTTTGTTTGCTCTGCGCTGAACGTGGGGAGTGTGCGGGCACTGGAGGCCTGAGTATCAAGGGTAATCATATTCAATCCTGGATGAAGTGATATCGAAAGCTATCGACGTGTTCTCTAATGTATTTAGGCCCCGACAGGGGAGAAATTGTGAAAGATTGTAATCCTCCAAACGAGGGTGCCTGAAGCGCACCCCCGATGGCAGTCAAAGGCTGACTTTCAAGGTGCCAGGCTTGGGGTGGGGGTCCAGCGTGGGTTGGTTCAAGACCATTGCACGTGCGTAATGACCTTTGCCCAGAGGCGCCAGGATCACGCGGGCCGCCAGGTAATACGCCAGACCGGAAACCGCGATCACCGGTATGGAGGCGCCGAAGTAGCGGAACGATTCACTCATCGCCACGGTTACGGGGTTGTACAGGGCGAGGTATCCCACGACGGCAACGATGCTGATCACCACGGCCACCCAGTTGATTCCACCCCAATAGGCGTAGTGACTGTTGTGGGTGGCAAACAGGCTGGGCGCATCGAGCCGTTCACGTCTCAACACGAAATAGTCCACCAGGGTAATGCCCGAGATGCCGACGAACATCACGCCGTTATAGGACAGCCAGCTCATCACGTTGGATAACAACCATTCTGTTTCGAACGCGAAGTACAGGCCCGGCAACAGTAACAGGGCGAGAAGCAACTCCCACCTCAAGCGTGCGAAGAACTTCACTTGCTGGATCGAGACGCCCGCCAGATAGATCATCACGACCATGGTGGCGATATTCGCAGTCAGCACGATGGTCATCACGATCGAGCCGAATACCGGCCCACCCACGGCGATCATCCAGATCGTCGGGTCATAGGTGCCGGCGCTGATGGCGGCGAGGGCGGCGACGGTGGAAACAACCGCAGCGCCGAGAATGCCTACGCCGATAATGGACGGCCCCATTACATGATTCTTGTGCTTGACCAGACGGGTCAGGCCGCCCATGACCGGCCACCAGGTCATGGCGTTGGAGACACCAAACTCAACGGCCAGCGCCAGGCCCTGGACGGGATCGTGGGAAAGCATCTGGTCGGCTGGCAACTGGTTGTGCCACAGGTTCTCCAGGCCGAATTTATGCACGAGGATGCCGAACATCACCACGGTGATCAGCATGTGCAAAGGTCCGATAAAACCGTTGAGGCGTTCGAACAGCTTCGGCCCCTTGCTCGCGATGATCCAGACCAGCAGCAGTGCCGCCAGCGCGACGCCAATCACCAGGTGCTCATGGGAGTCCCCTGTCACCTGGCTGCCGGTGATGGTCGCCGCTACGTTCGCGGCGCCCCTGGCGGTGAGCGCTTCGACCACATAGGACCAGCCAATCAATGTGGCCAGCAGCCCGAACAGCGGAATGACGATGCCACGGTAGCCGAATGAAGGTTTGGCGGTGTCGATGGGGTCGGTGCCGTATTTGAAACTCGGGACGCCGGAGGCCAGCGACACCAACGCCATGCCGATGATCAGGCCGATGGTGTAGCCCATCACACCCAGTCGCCAGTCCCCTACGAACGGCAGGTAGCTGCCGATCAGAAAGGCCCAGGTCGCCGCGCTGAACGCACAGCATGTCCAGAGGAACGAGCCGTAGGTTTTATAGACCCGATTGCCGGCCAGAACGGGCAAGCGACCCGCCAGGGCTTCTTGTTCGACGCTGTTTGAAGTGCTCATGCATTTGCTCCTACAGCCAGCAAGGTACCGACCCACAAGGCAGCACCGAAGAGGATCCACAGAGACGCCTCTCGAACGAGCGATGCACCACTGCTCCAGCATTCGGAGGAGGTGTGTTCGGCCTGGTTCAGGGCCTCCAGTTGTTTCAACAGATCCATGTTCAAGCTCGCGCTTGTATTCATCAGTCCCGTGCTGTGTTCAACGTCAGCTTTGCTCATGTCGTTGCTCTCTGGACGTGTTCTTGCGATGCCGTCCGCGTTGGCTGTTCTGGAAAATTATTATGGCAGCGGTGATCAATGTTTCCGGGCGCCGCCGGTAATGTTCCAGCAACGCCCTGAATTCCAGCCTACGCCGAGCCCCTGTTACCCCGTATCCATTTTTGGCAATCGATAGCCGCGACGGATAACAACCGTCAGGTGCGACGCAGGCCTGCCCGTGGGTGTGTCGTTTCTTCTCGAACCAGGAGCGCACGGCTGAGTAAAAACGCATCAAATTGGGTCGCATGACCTATTTCTTTCCAGGCTACGATGCGGTCGTTCGGGCAAAGGCGGGTTCTGTACTGCAAAGGCAGTGTTCCTGGCGATGGATCAAGGCTTGGGGTAGACGCTTGGGCTGCCATCGGGGTCGTTGCTGATGCGCAGAAGCCCCCTTTAAGTTCTCCACGCGGTATAAAGATTGCAGCGGATACAAGTGTCGACCTCACGTCACTGCGAGACCCGCGTCATGCCCATGTCACCCCGTCAACCCGACACCCAGTTCCGTTTCCTGGAGTCCCATGACGCGTTCGAACACGCGGGCGGCTTGAATGAGTGGGATGACAACCGCTATCACCAGCTGGAGAAAAGAGCCCGTTTTCATGGGGCGATAGCCAGCCATTCCATTGCCGGAAAAGTGCAGGTCACCCGTGAGACGATGGAAAATCCCTACATCGAGCAGATCTGCCATGTGCCGCTCGATTCAATCGTCATCGTTAACGTGCGATCCAGCGAAGATGTACTGCTCAATGGCCGATACGTGAACGGCAATACCTTCCATATTTCTTCCGGCCGGTCGTTTCACTCCGTATCGAAGGCGCCCATCGAGGCCCTGATGCTGACGGTGAAAAAATCAGACTTCCAGGAACAGTTCAGGACCGATGGCCACCTGAACATCGACGCGAAACCCTTCGAGCGTTTCATTCAGCCATCCGCTGAAACGCAGATCGATTTCGAAAGGAATCTGAAGTTGCACCTGAGCCACGTGCAATCGGGTTGCCCGGACGCGTCTGATCGTTCGAGCCTGGCCAACGTATTTGGCTGCGTACAGGAGATCCTGGATTTCGACACCGGCTCTTCCCGTCTCGTGGTTCCACCGTCCACGCGCACCTATATCGTCGAGAAGAGCTGCGAGTTCTTTGCCCGACACCAGCAGGATGAAAACATTGGCGTGCTGGACTTGTGCAATCACTTGCGGGTCAGCCGTAGAACCCTCCAGTACAGCTTTGAAGACGTCCTGGGCATGACGCCTCTCAATTACATCCGGTCGGTGCGATTGAACACCGCCCGCAAACTGCTCATGCAGTCGCCTTTGGAAACCATCCAGGGCGCAGCGCTCGACGCAGGTTTCGGTCATCTGGGGAGATTTTCGAAGTATTACCACGAGTTCTTCGGGGAGCTGCCCTCCCAGACAGTGGGACGCCTGGGCGCGCACCGGCATCAACACTGAGTGGCGCGGTGCCGGGAAAAGGGCTGCTGCTGCGCAGCCCTGCGGGAGCAAGCTCCCTCGTTACGGATTGTCAGGTGCGGGCGATTATTTCTTTAGGCTGGCAACCAGGTACTGGGCGTTGAAACCCAGTTCACCATGACCGGCGTCTTGGGCTACGGTCAGGTCGTCAGCCAATGCCGAAATATGGCTGGCCCGTAGTCCGCTCGCTTTCAGCGCATCCCGCCACTGGATCACTGCATCCAGATACACGTTGACCGTCGCCTGGATGGTGCCGAATTCATTCGCTTCAATTTCCTTGATGCTTTTCTGCACTTTGTAGCGCAGCAGATCCAGCATCTTGTCGGCGAACTCGGACAACTGCCCGGCACTCACCCCTTGGGTCTTGGCGTAGGCTGCCGCTTCGAGAAAGCCGGCCAGGCCGACAGCGTAGAAACTGCCGGTCATGGCGGCATCGACAATGGGCGGCACGGTCAGGTTTTCCCCGGTGTAGATCGTGCCCTGGGGCGCCATGGGTTTTACCGTTTCGGCGATTTCCTCCCACACGGCCGGTGCACAGGCGTATTGAATGGCCGTGTAGGGGCCGCCGATCAGATCCGGGTACGACGAAATCGCCGCGTTGATGAAGGTGC
Organism: Pseudomonas sp. B21-056; assembly: GCF_026016325.1. NCBI lineage: Bacteria > Pseudomonadati > Pseudomonadota > Gammaproteobacteria > Pseudomonadales > Pseudomonadaceae > Pseudomonas > Pseudomonas sp. B21-056. The sequence goes on along the minus strand of NZ_CP087203.1, from coordinate 4,300,188 downwards.
CGCCGTTGCCTTCGACGATGGCCCGATAGCGCTCGCCATCTTCCGGCATTGCCGTGCTGAGGTTGGCAATGAAGCGGCCGCTCAGGTCGAGTTCGGCAATGTTGTTTTCGATGAGCGCGGCACCGCCGGCAGCACTGCTGATGATCATGATGGTCAGTTCGCTGGCATGCACAGCGTCGACGAAGGAGGGGGCGAGCGTCGCGCCCTTGGCGACCAGGTGGCGCGTGGCTTCAGGACGACCGTCCCATACCGTGACCTTGCGACCTGCCGCGAGCAATGTGCTGGCCAGGCCCGAGCCCATCATGCCGGTGCCGATTACCGTTATTGTTTTAGCCATTTTCAAGTTCCTCATAGATGACGAGACGTGCCCGTTGGGTGGTCTACAAGTGAAAAACTAAGGGCATAACGCCTGGGTCAATAGCCAATTTCGGCAATGGAGCAAGGGCTGACCCAATTGCCGATTCTGGATAGGTGCGACGCAAACCCGGGGGTAGCTTGAGGCCATCGAAACCGGAAACTGCGAGGCCTGAAATGAACACGATCCAGAAACCACAAGACGCTTACGTGCAAGTCGATCAAGTCGAATGGCAGGACTTTCCCGCGCAATTCCATACCGGTGGGGTGAAGTGGAAATTGCTGCATGTGTCGCCGGAATTCGGCATCTGGACCGTGATGTTTTTCTGCCCCAATGGCTCGATCCTGATGCCGCACATCCACCACGGTCCCGCTGAAGGCTACGTGTTCGAAGGCATCCTCGAGTTGCGCGGCGGCCCGGAGAATGGCGGCGCGCTATGCGTCCAGCACGGCTTTCTCTACGAGGCGACCGGCGCCGAGCATGAGGAAACCAAAATGCTCGCGGACACCACGTTCATTCTGCAAATGGTCGGCCCTATCACCTGGCAGCTCCCGGATGGACAGGAGATCAACCAGACCTGGTCCACCGCCCAGGACTTGTGGGACCAGCAGATCGCTGCCTGACATCCACGTTTGCCGATGCCTGGAGCGTCCACGATGAGCATTCTATTTGTACTGACTTCCCACGAC